>NZ_JBJDPI010000003.1:0-409404 GCF_044901245.1 Psychrobacter sp. NPDC064578 | reverse complement strand
ACCTGTTTGCGATAGTCTATTGAATAAGTCATCGTTTACTTCATTAAATGCAATTGTTAATAGGGTTGTATCGGTTTTATTTGGATTAGACTATACTTCCTTGTATTTTTTCTCATATATTCTCTCTAACGTAAGGTATGCCCACGTATGTCTTGCTACATGGGGAGTTATCTTGTCAATAGAATCAGAATATTTAGTATTTTTAAAAGTTGGATGGTTCTTTGTAAAAGCATCATCTAACTTTTTGAATAAGAGGTAAATTGCAGGGTAAGAAAGTGGGCTAAATGGTGCTTTTAATGCTGTAAATACAAAGCGGTGTTTAGCTTTAGGTCTAATTCTATTTATGTAGAACTGTAAAAACTCATAATCGTGTTGTTCGATATCAATAACTCTATGAGCATTATCAGTCTTTAAAG
Source organism: Psychrobacter sp. NPDC064578 (assembly GCF_044901245.1). Taxonomy (NCBI): domain Bacteria; kingdom Pseudomonadati; phylum Pseudomonadota; class Gammaproteobacteria; order Moraxellales; family Moraxellaceae; genus Psychrobacter; species Psychrobacter sp. NPDC064578. The sequence goes on along the minus strand of NZ_JBJDPI010000003.1, from coordinate 408,988 downwards.
AGGGTAGTCGTGCTCTTGAATCATGATTATCATCTGATATATTGGCTATTATCAAGCTATATTTGTTCCCTCTTATATTAGTTTTGATAGATTCCAACTCGAGCAACATGAGCTCACCAACCCTCAACCCATAATTCAAAAGAATTCTAACGATAAGGTAGTTACGCCACTGTAATGGTATTGTGGAAAAAGGATTTAACTCATTCCTTTTTTTATTAGAGCTTGGAGTGATAATTTCATATATGGCAGCTACCATTTCTATGGTTAAACTTTTATACCCCTGACTTACATTAGATTCATCTACTTTTCTACGTACAAGTAAAGAGCTATATCCTTCAGTTTTTATCTTTAAAGTCTTCAGCATTCTGTCTGAATACCTTATGATTTCTTTTGGTTCATCATCATAATATTGAGCAGTTACATACTTACTTATTAAATATTTAATGAAACGTGCTACAGCGCGTGTACGTTCAGCATGAGTATAAATACTTCCACTGGGAGTAGGATTGAACTTAATTATTTTAGGAGTGTATGAGTACCCGTCAACAAGATACTGAAAAAAATTATCTAGCTCGTCTATAGCTATAGATGGATTATGATCCGACTCAAAAAAGTTGTAGCAGAATGTCTTGCCATGCTTTTCCAACCAATACTCATAAAAGTATTTGATTGCTTGTAGAGATGCATCCTGACTAGAAGAGGATCTATTGTTGAGATGGTCTATAGAGTATCGTAATGGGTATAGAAGAGGCAGCGTAGTCTTTACATCAAAAAGTATCTTTGTCTTTGAGCCATCTGGCGTAACAATAGGCGATAACACGAACATGAACTTAATCTCTCATAGACACTATATATTATGAAGATAATATCTCATAAACATAATGATAAGATAGCTTTAGTTTATTTAATTCTTATGTACTTGATATATAAGGATCCCAGCCTGTACTATGAATTTAATAGCATATAGACTTCATTTAACATAATATACATTATGCGAAAACAAACCAATGGCTTTAGAAGTTAGGCTCATAGTTTTATACAGTGCCATTTATAAGCTCTCATGATTGTCTCTGTGATTTTTATTGAGGGTTTATAGCTTTTTATATTTAGGTATTAATAAAAATAATGCTCAGCATTGGCTAGCGACAGGTTTCTAGTAAATGCTTGCGCAAAGACTTGCCATCTTCATCTAAAATCACATCTGCCACTCGGCAATTAGCATCGTCATCGGTACCATTACATGACAACTCGTAATAAACATTGCTGCCATGTGCCAAACTCACTTGCACCAATCCTTGGTCAGTCATCGAAAACTGTTTGTCTTGGGCATAATCAGGATCTTGCGAATCCCACAATACATCATAATCAACATGACAAGATATTTGCTCTCTATCAAAATAGTCTTGCTCAATCTGCATCGCGGCTTGTAGATCTGGGTCGGCATACTGTTGCAATACGACCGGATTATCCATGCCTTGATTGCTGACGTCTTGCTGATACATGTTGCTAATGGTCGCTATTTTTATGGCTGCATAAGTCTGAGTTGACTCTGCTATATCAGCTATAGCAGAATTGGTTGCTATCAGTCCCATAGCTAGCAGCGTCAGTGAATAATATGTTGGCATGGCGTTCTCTACGAGCTTCAATGATATAAGTGTTATAAACCATTACATCATAACCATATTATGACTCTGCTGTATTATCGTATCATTCCGGTTTATCTACTAAGAACGATCTATTACTTAATAAATTTTAAATAATAACTTTTTGCTCAGTAATCTTGTGAAATTTGCCCAATTATATTCACAGTAACGTATATTTCGCTAACCACTGCGATAAGGATGATTTATGACCCTATTATCTACTTTCAAAGACCGTTCATCTAAATTAACCGTTGGCGGCGCATTGGCTTTGGCGCTAGCAGCAACTGGCTGTCAATCTTCTGCTGAATCCAATATAGCCACTCCAAATCAATCTAACGGCCATTCATCAACGCCCGTTGTCTCCGATATCAGTCAGCAAACCCTTAAGCAGCAAGCCTTACGTATTCAGCGCGCGCTTGCAAATAAAGATTTTTCTCGCATCACCAATGATATTCATCCAACCCGTGGCGTCCGTTTTTCGATGTATGCCTATGTGCGTCCTGAGACAGATAAAGTCTTTAACCGTGAACAATTCGCCCAATATTTGCAACAGTCCAAAATTCGTTTTACTTGGGGTGAAAAAGACGGTACGGGCGATCTACTTGTCACGCCACTACCTACATATTTAGACACGTGGATTGATGCTAGCAAATTTAACAATGCCAGTATCAGTATTAATGAGTTCCAACACAGTGGGAATATGATTAATAACCTGAAGAAAATTTATCCCAATTCAGAGGTTGTCGAGTTTTATCATAAAGGCTCGGAGGAATACGCTGGTATGGATTGGCGCATCATGCGTTTAGTGTTTGAAGAGTATGAAGGTAAACGCTATTTGGTCGCTATTGTGAATGAGCAATGGACAACTTAAATATTTTTTATCTATAAAAACATAGACTTAAAGGAAAAATAAGCCAAAAAAAGGGCAGTGTCATGAAACCCATGCACTGCCCTTTTTCATTGCTTTTTCATGCCTATATATTCATTATCGAACATTAATAGTGACTATTAATGATTTTGATTAAAGTGGTGTTTGGTGAAAAAACTTCACCATTATGTCGTAAATATCAGGGTAAGCATCGACCAGCTTTTGCGGCGTCTCAAAAAATACCTCACTGAGCACTGCAAAAAACTCCGCTGGGTTAGTCGCGCCATAACGATCAAGACCTGATTTATGATGGCTTTGAAAATCCTCAAAATCTCGTGTCATAATTTCAGTCCAGCGCGCAGGATTCATATCCGCTTGTAGCGGTGGAAAGCCGTTGGCACGACCATTTAACATATCAAGCTTATGCACAAACTCATGAATGACGACGTTGTGACCATCGCGCTCCCCTGAGTGTTTGGCATCCTTCCACGACAGAATAACGGGGCCGCGCAGCCATGCTTCGCCGCTACGGTGCTGACTACCTTCATGGACAATGCCCAGCTCATCGACAGTGGTAGTTTCACTCTTATAGGAACCAGGATAAATGATAATGGCCGACCAGCCAGCATACCACTCAAGGCTAAGGTTTAAGATAGGCAAGCAAGCTTGCAAGGCGATAGACTGCTTGACCGCATCGGTAATCTCGAAACCCTGCGCCCCAGTAATCGACTTATCCGCCAAAAACAACGTCGCCAGCTCAAACAAGCGTGTTAGCTCATCCTCGTTTAGCCTCTCAAGTATAACAATACGCTTGGCAGCTTGCAGCCAGTCAGCATGGGTAAACTCACTGTTGTCCAATATGCGCTGCTCGCGCCAGTCTTTTATCATGCTAAACATATTGAACTTCCTTTAGTTTTTGGCGTTGGACTGTGCTTTTTATTATTAGCGTTATGCGTTTTATGATGTTAAATAATGCTGACAATAAGCCTGTTTATCAACCCTCTAATGCCAGCATATTCATAATCAACTTAATCAAGGTTTCTTTTTGGTTGGGGTCAGATTCAGCGACCAACAAGGTTAATGCGGCAAGCCCTGTATTGTTGATGACCATCTCACCTTTATCATTGAGCAGTCGATTATTACGATGCAAAAAATCTACAAACAAAAAAGCGCCGCTGCGTTTATTACCATCGGTAAAAGGATGATTTTTGACCATAAAGTACAGCAGATGCGCCGCTTTACTCTCGATGGTCGGGTATGCAGGCTCACCAAAGACGGTTTGCTGTAAATTACCCAATACGCTGTCCAAACCATCACCGCGAGGCTTAGCAAATAGCTCGGTCGCTTCACCTCTATTTATAAGCTGCGCTTTTAAATCCGTCAGCGCTGCCATCGCCTCAGTCGGACTGGGTAAGATACCGCCATCCTCCCCTGAAGGATTATCAAGCAAGCCTTCATCATAACGCTGTAACCATAAGAATGTCTGTGTATAACGGCTGATAATTTCAACCAAGCCGCGACCTTCATCGGTATTCAGCTCAGGGCTTTGCGCGGTTTTTCGAATTAAATTTAATGCTTGTTGTAGTTCGCTCGAGTTTTTATCAAAGCGCTCTTGATTGAGCGTATAGCCTTGAACCAAGTATTCACGTAAGCGCTGCGTTGCCCAGCGTCTAAACTGCACACCTTGGGGAGATTTGATGCGATAACCTACTGAGATAACCACATCTAAGTCATAAAAAGTCACAGGGCGGTCAGAATTTGCAATATGCATTTTTTGCATATTGCTTTTCTCAGCGATCTCTTCATCGTTTATGGCATTGGCAATATGACGCGAAATCACTGATTGGTCACGACCAAACAACTCAGTCATTTGTGATTGTGACAGCCAGACCGTATCCTGTACAAAACGTACGTCTACCTGCGCTTTTCCATCAGCGCTTTCATATATCTCTACTTTTGCTGTTTTATGATTTGTAGTATCAGTCATCTTGGTTTTTCCTTAACTTAATATACGCACTTATGCTCAATTCATAAATTATACGGCGACTGCATGACAGAGTACATAACAATGACTATACTGTGCCTGGTGTATCTCGCGGCGAATAACCAAAATGCTGCTTATAAATGCGTGAAAAATAACCTTGATCGGCATAGCCTACCCTATGAGCGACCTCATCTATAGTCACGTAGCTTTTGCTCTTCAAAATATGATTGGCTTTCTTTAAACGCAATTCCTTGACCCATTCTGAAAAACTATAGGGCAACCCAGCAAACAGTTTATGCAAGTATCTGACAGAGATATGACAAGCAGCAGCGACGGTCTTAGGATTAAGGTCAGAGCTTGCTAAGTTTAGACTTACATAGTGTTCTATCCGCTTTAAGTGCACCGATTGTATGGACGAGCTGGTACTCATCATCACCTCTTTCGGGGCGATCAATGTCAATACAATAAGGTTAAGCAGCTGCTGCTCTAATATTTTTATCTCTAAATCACCCAGCTGATTGTTATGAATAAGCGCCAGTATTTGACCAATTTGAAATACTAGTAACCTGCCAGCACCTTCATCAATAGTTAAGCTGCGTGCGAACTGTCGCTCTATAGTGCCCATTTGTGCAGTGAGTAATGCCAATGGTACCTTAATCACATACAATGATGCTTCATGCAGATGATAAAACTCATAAGGTAAGCTGGACAGTTCAATAAAGAATTGACCGGGTTTAGAGGTCAGCTGTCGTCCTTTTTGGGCAAAACGAACGTCGCCTGTCATAGGAAAAGTAATTAAAATACTGTCATCAATATAGCCGGAACTCTGTCTGCCGCGATTATAGTGCACAGTATTAGCATGATAGTGCGAAACACCTATCTCTAGAAGCTTAGCATGTTGCAAAAAACCAGAAAACTTATTCGGTTGCCTGAAACTGACATCAAGATCAAAGTAAGTCTCATTGATGGTATGTTTCCAGTCAAAGGCACCTAAGGTTTGCATGCGATCCGTTGCTGGCATCTCTAACCCTGAGGGGCTTAGAAGATTTTTATTAATTGGTGAATCATGTGCAGTGATGTCTTTTGTCTGATCTGCTGGCAAAGTTTGATTAGAGCTATTTTGATAACGATTTGTCTTTTGATTTGCATTCATCCTTGAACACTCAATATATGGTATACAACTGTACTGATATCCTATCAGTTATTGATCAATAATCCTCTTTTATATCATAAAATAAAAAAGGCTTCAGGCATTAAAAAGTATTTAATGCCTGAAGCCTTTAGTTAGTAAAACCTCTAGTTGGCTTTGCTTAAAAACCTGCCTTTATGCTGCTCGCGTCAGCTTATAAGTGCCCGTCTCATGCAGCTCTGCTTGCCAGCCATTTTTAATAACCACGGTAGTGGTTGGCTCTTGAATGAGCGCAGGACCTGTGACAACAGCACCAGCACCGAATTTCTCACCGTCATAGATAGGTGTATCAATCCAGTTGTAGGATTGATCAAACAGCATATCGCGGCTACCCGTCTTAGCATTAATGATATCCCCTTGCTGTGCTACTAGACTCGGTAGTTTTGGCTTACTGATTTTACCAATTACCGATACTTCAATATTGACCAGCTCGACGTGACTATCACGTTCATCATAAGTATAAAGCTCACGATGGCGATGATGGAACAATTCTAAGATGGTGTTGACACTTTCAGCATCAAGCTTGCCATTCGGTATCAGCACGTTACATTCATGCACCTGACCAACATAGCGCATCTCCATGGTACGTTCGATGGTGATATCTTCATCTGTAAAGCCATCTTCTAGCAGTTTTTGTACACCCTGTTCTTCAAGCTCTTGTAGCTTGGCATTTAGTGCTTGCAACTCTGCCTCTGGTGCAAGGATCATCATTTGTGTCGCCAAGTAGTTATACTTAATATCAGAGATAATCTGACCAAAGGCGCAGAGACAGGATGCGATTTTTGGTATTAAAACCGTCCCAATGCCCATCTCCTCAGCCAAAGCAATAATATGCATGCCAGCCGCGCCGCCTGCGCAGACTAGCGCAAAGTCCCGAGGGTCATAGCCTTTTTCGATAGTAATACGACGAATGGCATTAGACATGTTTTGGTTAACGATAGCACTGATACCAAATGCGGCATGATCTAACTCGATGTTTAGCGGATCAGCGATGTGTGTTTGCACCGCTTGTACCGCTTTGTCTTTGTCTAAAGTCACACTACCACCTAACACCGCATTCGGCTGTAAATAACCAAGTACTAAGTTTGCGTCTGTGACGGTTGGCAGGTTACCACCTTTACCATAACATGCCGGTCCAGGAGTCGCGCCAGCACTCTGAGGGCCAACCTCTAGCATACCAAAGGTATTAACATGCCCAATAGAGCCACCGCCCGCCCCTAATGTCTCTACATGAATCATAGGCACGCCAATACGATTACGTAAGAAATCAATATCGCGGTTGAGGCTGGTTCTGCCTGCCTTCGCCATGGTGATGTCAAAAGAAGTACCGCCCATGTCGACCGTGATAATATCGTCAATTCCAAAAGGGCTGGCAATATACAGACCCGCTTGTGGTGCAGATGCTGGCCCCGAGTTAATGGCATTTACCGCACGCTCTCGCATGATACTACCAACTGCAAGCCCGCCATTAGACTGGAAATAACGTACGGGCTGCTCAGCGCCTAACGCCTTAAAATAGTCGTCAATCTTATGGACATAAGATGCCATAACTGGGCTTAAATAAGCATTTACTAGGGTCGTTGAGGTACGGGTGTATTCCTTAATCTGTGGATATACGTCACTACCACAGCAGACGAACACCCCTGGCATATGCTGCTCAACAAGCTCTTTGGCGCGCTGCTCATGCTGAGTATTACGAATAGACCAGACGAAGGAGATAGCAACAGCCTGAACGTCTTGCTGCTTTAACACTTTAATCGCATCGAGGATATCTTGCTCATTTAGCGGCTTGTGTTCAGTGCCATCAGCTAAGATACGACCACGGATAGGGAAGCGACGATCACGGGTAGCAATTTGCGGTGCTGGCGGATAGCTAGCATCATAGCGATGCCCTTCTTCTTTATGCCCTAAGCGTATCTCGATACTGTCCTCGTGGCCCTTAGTACATAATAGCCCGACTTTCACACCAGTCATCTGAATAAGGGCGTTTAGCGCAACAGTCGTACCATTAATACATAGGTCGCATGCTTGGATAATCTCTTCAATAGGACGGTTAAACTGCGTGGCGATTTGCTGTAAACCATTAGCAATAGCTAAGGTGCCATCTTCGGGAGTAGAAGGTGCTTTAAACAGATGTACATGGCCACTTCTTTCTGCCAGTACAAAGTCAGTAAACGTCCCGCCAGCATCGACTCCAATACGGAAATCATTTTTCATAAGTTATCCTTAACTCAAATTATTTAATATCATTAGTTAGTTTTGGGTTTTATGCCGTCAGCTTACGACGTAAAGCATTTGTCTCTGCTTCATTGACCGCCAGCGTTTGTGGGTCAATAACCACACCATACTCAGTCTTAGCCGCTGCCACTGATATGATTCTTTCTTCTACATCTTTTAATACTGCGGGTACCGACCGTGCAAACGAGCTGCCATAGCCGCCACCGCCAGGATTGGTATTACGCGCACGGTCACCCGGTTGAATTTCAGTCATTATATTTTGCTTGTGCAAATCAGTGACGCCATCTTTATGGATAATCTCTAAGCGCCCTAATTTCAGCTCAGGTGATATTTGCTCCGCTCCTGCAGCCCCCATCGTTGGATGCTCACGACCTTCCCCAAACGCCACTACCGTCATCTCATGATCTAACGGCTCAACTTCCCATACGGTGCCGCAACCGCCTCGATACTCACCAGCGCCGCCACTGTCTTCTGCCAAGCCATACTTATGAATTAAGATAGGATACTGATACTCTAACAATTCAATATCACCAGAGCTTAGCGCGCCGAAGCAACATAATGGACCGCAAGCATGCCAGCCGTCCATCTGCTGAGTCGCGCCAGCACCAGAGATAATCGAGGCCAAAATCATAGTGACGTATTGCTCACCCGTTTTTGGGTCAATACCTGAGATGTTGATACCAGAAGCATGACCCCAAGAGGCAATCACACGATCTGGCGCTGCATCTTCAAAAGCCATACGCACAGCATCTGTTAAGGTTTCCATCGGTGTGGTAGTACAATTCACATGAGGGGCAGGTTCTTTGGCATTACATAGCGTGCCATGCTCGCCCAAGTCTACCGTGACACAGCGGTATAAACCTTCGTTGTACGGTGGGTCTACTTGGGCAAACATCATCAGTCCAAGTAGTACACCAGACATCGAGTTGCCTGCATAGGAGTTAATGAAGTAAGGGACTTGCGGCGGGCTGGTAATCTTGATATGCACATCACTGTCTTTAATCTCAATATCAGCGCTAATGGTCAAATCACCTAAACCGTGACCTGAATCTTCTAATACTGCTTCGCCATGATACTGGCCATCTGGAATAGATGAAATTAATGAGCGCATATGGGTATCAGCCATATTCTTTAGCTCTTCGATCGCCGCACGGACGGTCTCTACGCCATACTTGTCTAGCAACGCAATCATGTTGCGCTCACCAACCGCACAAGCACCATACTGAGCATTAAGGTCGCCTTCTTGGTTACGACGAGAGCGCATATTACTATGAATTAAATTAATGACATCACGACGTCTAACGCCTTTTTCCCATATTTTGATAGGCGGAATGCGCAACCCTTCGGCGTATATCTCTTTAGCGTCTGGATTATATCCTGCCGGTACTGGACCACCGATATCAGTGACGTGACCTTTGCACACCGTCCAAAATACCAACTCGCCTTTATAAAACACTGGCTTATACATACAGCAATCTAGGATATGACTGCCCATCATCACGGGATCGTTGTGATAAATAACGTCTCCTTCATGAATATCATCACCATAATATTCAGCAACAGCTTTCATGGCTGGCATGAGTGAGCCTAAATGAATAGGAATATCCTGACCCTGCAAAATCATCTCAGGCAAATGATCAAATAAGGCATTACTATAATCGTGAGCTAAGTTAAAGACACTAGAGCGTGCGGTTTTTTCTAAGGTTGTCGTCATCTCGCGCTGCGCCGTTTCTAAGGCACCACGTACGACGGACAAGGTAATAGGATCAATTGAAGTGTGAGCTTTGCTCATGTGAGACTCCTTGTCTAGAAATTTATATCAGAAGATATGAGTGGCTCTGTAAAATATAGCGCCCAATGTGGCCGTCAATACTTAACAATTACACTCATTCTTTATATGGCTGTCATCCATCCTAATGACGAAGCTTTTTTTACTATAGCGAGGTTTTTGGTAAATTAATTGGCTGACAGTGCAGAGTTTTTGACTGTGAGTGCACACCTGTATAAATAAGGTTTGTGATTTCAGCTTTTGGAGAGAATGTTAACAATAAAGAGCGTTTGCAATAAAAAAGACAATGCATCGGTTATGATGCACTGCCCTATGAATTTACGTCTTTGACTATTTATTAGTTTAGTTTTAAGTTTACAGCCACACTTAAGCGTATTAAATGTCTGACATCAAGAAAAAATGCCGTCGTCAATAATACAGTCTTAAGCATAATCGTGTGTACCACGAATAGGATAGTTGTTTTCTGGATTTCTGATAAAGGCTAGACCATTTGCCAAGGCTTCCAGCTCAGGTCTAGTAAAAGGAGCGTTGGAGATATCTACAATCTGAATCTCCCCTTCTGTATTGATAACAAACAAGCCGGGCTCTGCAAATGGATGATCGGTTTCTTTCTCTGAACGTGGGTTGGAGATATAAAGACCCAGCATTTTCATTTGTTCAACGGTCAGATCATAGGCGATAGGAAAGCTTACATTTGTTTTTTCCAAATGACTTGCTACCTGCTCTTTGCTGTCACCTGAAACAGCGATGACGTCGACACCCGTTTCATTAAATGCTGATTTTAATGTTTCTAACTGATTGAGGTATTTGGTGCAAATGGGACAGTGTTGACCTCGGTAAACAACCACCATTTTCCAGTCATGACCATTTTCGGGCTTGCCTAATAGCGTCATGTCACCATTATAAGTGGGTACTTCGATATTGGGGAATGTTGCACCAGCAATGATTTTTGGGTTGTAGTTTGCTTGCATTGTTTTATCCTTATAGTTTTAGGTTAAAATATTTAATATCAAATTTGAGTGTTTGCTCAATTTGGTATGTATTGATACTACAAGTAAAAAGCCGACGGTGAAGTCGGCTTTTTGTTATTAACTTGGTATAAATTGAAAGTTTTTCTCTCTGTAGATATATGATTGGTCAACATAGTTGTTTATCAACCAATACTAACCAGTCCGACTCATATGAATATGAATATGATGGCGATTAACAGCGCAGGCTAGTTAGCGTTATTACAGAAGTGCTTGCCGTTACCAATGCTGAGTATTATATTCGCGCTCACCCTACTACCAAGCGCATCAATTGGGTACTAATATAGCCACCAAAAGTACCTACCGCATAGCCCAGAATGCCCAAAAACACCCCAACTGGCGCTAGTGATGGATGAAACGCCGTTGCGACAATGGGTGCCGATGATGCACCGCCAGTATTGGCATTGGAGCCGACTGCTAAAAAGAAAAATGGTGCTCGAATTATCCTAGCCACAGCAAAGATAATGACAACGTGAATGCTCATCCATAATAAACCAATAAGGAGCAGTCGCCACTGCGAGACGATACCCGCAAGATTGATTTGCATACCAATAGCAGCAATCAAGATAAAGATAAATACCGTACCAATTTTGGAAGCGCCCACATGATCAAGGCGACGTATCTTGGTAAAGGAAAAAATTACCCCTATCAAGGTTATAATCACAACCATCCAAAAGAACGAGCTGGCAAAGCTATATTGTACTGCCCAGCTATAGGGCGCAAAAAACCCTGCAATTTGACCACCGATAAAGTGTGCGACACCCACCATAGCAAAGCATAAGCCAAACATCACCATCAAGTCATTTAAAGTTGCTGGGCGAGCATTGTCACGCTCATAATTCTCAACCGCCTTAATCACTTTATCAATACTACTGGTGTCTGCCCTCAATAGCCGATCTATCTTATCGCTATGCTTCGCCAATACCAAGATAGCCAATAGCCATAATGAAGCATTGGTGGTATCGACCAAAATCATCATCCCAAATAAATCATCACTGACGCCAAATAGCTCCTTCATCGCCGCTTGGTTTGCCGCGCCACCGATCCAACTACCCGCCACCGCCGAAAACCCACGCCATAGCGTGTCATCAGTAAACATCTCAGGCGATATCCATTTAGCGACACCCAAGCTGATTGGTCCACTAATAATAATCGCGATACTGGCGGCGAAAAACATGGCGATGGCTTTCCAGCCTAGCCCCAATATCTTTGGCACATCCATCGACAAGGTCATTAACAGCAAACTTGCTGGCAACAGATACATGGCAGTAAAGCCATAAATCTGTGAGCCGATACCGTCAGCGAAGACGCCTAAACTATTAAGCGTTGCAGGTATAAAGCAGCACAGCACGATACCGGGCAATACCGCATAAAAGCGCTGCCAGAATTTACCGGGTAATCCTTGGGTATAAAAAACCAAACCGATAATAGCCATAATGATGCCAAAGGCCAATGGCAGGCTATCAATAGTTAAATGAGAAATATCGGGCATCAAATAACTCCGCAGCACACGATGAATAAAAGCTTGTTAGTATAGACAAGGTGAAAAAAACGCGCAAGCAGCGATCGAATAAACACAAAAAAGCCAGATAACAAGTATCTGGCTTTTTTAGTGCTATCTTTAGGCGATCAAGCAATTAATAACTTTAATCACCAAATATAACAGTATTACGAGTTGTTACCACGGTTGCCGCCGTTTGGACGACCTTGACCACGGCTGTCAGAACGACCTGCTGGGCGACCTTGGCTGCCACTTGGACGACCACGACCTGTTGCAGCACGCTCACCACGTGGAACGCCAGTGCTATCGCCGCGGCTAGGAGCACCAGTGCGCTTGCCTTGATACGGCTTGCCACCTGAACGCTCGTTTGGTTTGCCTGACGCGTCACGTGGCTTACCTTGATAACCGCTGTCATTGCTAGCGCGTTGACCAGTTGATGCGCTGTCGCTTGAGCGACCACGAGCATTAGCAGGATTGCCTTGATAACCACCACCCGCGCGACCACGGCCTTGACCATTACCACCGCCGCCGTTTGAACGACCACGACCGCGACCACGACCATTACCTTTATTTTCGCTAGGTACATAAGTCTTCTTAGGCTCCATGCCTTCGATGATACATACTTCCATTTTGCGATCTAAGTAACGATTGATAGCGTTTAGCTGTGGACGATCATCCATGCTACATAAGCTGATAGCGATACCAGTACGACCAGCACGACCACAACGACCGATACGATGGACGTAATCTTCAGTTTGGCGTGGCAAGTCATAGTTAATAACGTGCGAGATAGCTGGGATATCTAGACCACGAGCAGCAACGTCAGTCGCTACTAGGATTTTGACTTTACCATTACGCAAGTCTTGAACGATACGGTTACGCTTGCTTTGTGGCAAATCACCATGTAGGAAGCTGGCTTTATGACCCGCTTCTTGTAGCTGTTTGGCCAGTTTTTCAGTGCTACGTTTGGTAGCAGCAAAGATAATGATCTGTTCCATATCTTGCTGGCAAACGATTTTGTCAAGTAAGCGGTTTTTGTGATCGAAATCATCACAGTAGTACACTTTTTCTTCGATGTGTGCAGATTCTACTTTGATTGATACACGCTCAGGGTTCTTAGTGAAGCTGGCAGCGATTTTACCTACTGGGCCGTCCCAAGTTGCAGAACACATAATCGTTTGACGATCAATTGGTGCAGCACGAAGGATGTCACTGATGTCATCAGCAAAGCCCATGTCTAGCATACGGTCAGCTTCATCAAGTACCAAAATTTCTAGACTTGATAAGTCAACACGACCGGCATTGATATGGTCAAGTAAACGACCTGGGGTCGCAACGATAACTTGAACGCCTTTTTTCAACGCAGTGATCTGACCATTGTATGGTGCGCCGCCAACTAAAGGTACGCAGAATAGACCACGCATATCTTTAGAATAAGTACGTACGCTATCATGTACTTGCTGAGCAAGTTCACGCGTTGGCGTTAAGATAAGAGCTTTAGTTAGTTTATCAAAGCTAGTGGCACGGCTTAAACGGTCAAGTACAGGGATAACGAATGCCGCCGTTTTACCACTACCGGTTTGCGCAGACAATAGTAAGTCGCGACCTGCTAGTGCAAAAGGAATGGCTTGTGCTTGAATAGGTGTTGGATTGGTATAACCACTGCGATCAAGCGCGGTCAAAATCGGCTTGGCAATGTCTAGTTCAGCAAAGGTAATTTGATCTTCATCAGTCGCGTCAGTAGTAGCCGTTTGATTATTAGTATCAGTATTTGGAGTGTCAGTGTTTTCGATGATGCCGTTTTCAGCGGCGATTGCAGATAAAATATCAGTCATGAGAATCCTTGGTAAGTATAAGTTGCTGTAAATTCAGCAAGCTTGATGCATACCACTGATAACCGTTCACCACGCTGCCTTTATTAAAGAATTACCGGACCACATGTAAGTGTCGATAATCAGAAGCCAAGCCAATAAAGCTTAGAGCTTCTACAATAAATGCGTTCGTGCTGTCTGACGTATTTTGGTGGTAGTGCCGAGTGTCTCATCCTTGTTTGATATAAGCGTATTATTAATGCTTTGTCCAAAGCAAATAATCGCGAATAACAACCAATTTAAACCACATTTATGGTTCGGTAGATAAGATATGAGTCAAAAATAACTGCTATTTTCATGACAGGTTATTCAAGTACACAAAATCATCGGCAACAATTACTTATGGTCATCCTAGACCCAAAATCGCAGGCGATGTTATCAATCTCATAATTCACGAAAGCCTAAGCTAACGTGGCGACGCAGTATAGCACAATAAAATATTATATGTAGCTATTTATTAAATTTCTCGGTAAATAAAGCAAATTTGCTTGTAGATGTACGCGTTCAATATGCTGAGTAATAAGGCAATCAGCAGTATTATTGGCGGCTATCGCACCATTTTAACTTCGGTGACATACGTCGGCAGCTGCCACGCACCGCCCGCCTCAATCATACGGCAAAGCCCTGTGGTACTTTCATGGCTTTTTTCAAATGCCTTACCTGTCCATACCCAATCAGTCTTGGTTAAACAATCACCGATGCCGCGACCTTTTTGTACGGAAGTGATTTTACCCTTATCATAACCAGTGGCGTTGGTGGTTACCAATGTTGGCTTATAAGGTTTACTGTCATTGATGACCCAGATGCCTGCACCAGTATTATAAGCACCTGTCCAGCAATCGTGTTGTGCCAACAGCTGTGAGCCATTCAGTCGGCTCACACGCCATGGTGATTTATCTGATAGATTGGGACAGTCACTATCTGCATCTTTCATCGTACTTTTCATCAGCGCCGCTAGCTGCGACGATTTCATCACAAACTTTTTATTGTCGCTAGCGACGGCTTTCGGATTGGGCGCCACAAAGCGAAGTTTTGGTGCAGGTTTAGGTGGCAATACAGTGCTATTTGATTTGGCGGCACCATCAGTGTTGATAAAGGCAGATGACGTCCCTACTCGACCTTGGGCTTCATCTGCTTTGAGCATAACGGCGCTAGCCCCTTTATCAGACAGTTGCCAGCGTGAGTTACGTAGCACTAGCTCAATTTTGCTTGACTTAGTCAGTGCCTCTAGTAGCGCTGTAACTTGTGTTGGGGTCAGATCAGCATTACCTGCTGCAGTTGAAAACGGCTTGGTTTCGCCATAGTCTCTACCATTGATGAACAATGATATACGATGACGATTGCCAAGTTGCATCAAGGCTTTAGATGAGCTTTCTTTAGCACCGCCCAACTTTACTTTGCCATCCACACCAGCATTTGCGCCTGCACGGCGTATGAGCAATACCGATATAGGAAATTCGCTATTGTTTTCTGCTTGATAGCCTGCCAGCCGGCACGTACGGGTATTGTCGCAGACTACCTGCCAGTCTTGATTGGTAAATTCAACGCCATTGCTGGCCATCGTCGCTGTACTAAATAAAGCTGCGCTGATAGCAGCAAACATAGGTAATCGTATTTTATTTTTTATCATCAATAAGAGTATCTTTTTTATTTTTTTAGGATGGGTGGTTAAGTTGGCTTTGTATTGCAATATTGAGTATCGATCAGCATCTATCTGTCGTGAGAAGTTGATCCGTTTACGGTTATCATCCTTCATAATCATTATCCATCAATATAGTCAATCTTATTTCAATCAAATATTCTGTGTGACTTACTCAGTCTATAATAAGTGGCTCTATTTGCCTTGCTGGTATCCCAACAATATTAAACCGATCAAAGAAGCAGTACAAATACCCGCTTATTAAGGTGTTATCTGCTTGAGGTACTCAAGCTATCTTAACGTACTAAGGTTTCTATCTGTTGTACTAATGTATCATTGTGTAAACAGGTAAGTATATCTCTATTTTAATATAACCATATATGAATATAGAATAGCAAGATGTCGGATAAAATCAAGGCTGATAAGCAAATAGCCTATCAGCCTTGTTGTTTTTATCAATGCGTCTGTTATCGATAGGTTTAGTCAATAGGCTTTAATGACAGGTCTACGGCACGCTTAACGGCTGGACGTTCAGCAATTGCCTGTGCCCAGCGCTTCACATGCTTGTAGTCATTAACTTGCAGGAACTCGGCGGCATCATAGAGCTTTCCAAGCACCAATTGTCCATACCATGCCCAAATAATCATATCCGCAATATTATAATCGGCTTCGTTGTCGCCACACATATATGTGCTGTCTTTTAGATGGTTATCCAGCACATCGAGCTGGCGTTTGGTTTCCATGGTATAGCGGTTGATCGGGTACTCTAGCGGTTCAGGCGCATAAGCATAAAAATGTCCGAAGCCGCCACCTAAGAAAGGCGCACTACCCATCTGCCACATGACCCAAGACAAACACTCTGCCCGTGCTTTGCCAAGTGATAAAGGCATAAATTGGTCAAATTTTTCTGCCAGATACATCATGATAGCACCAGACTCAAAAAGTGCTATCGGCTCGCCCGCTATATCAGCAGAATGATCAACCAAGGCTGGAATTTTTGAGTTAGGGTTTATGGCTACAAAGCCAGAACCAAACTGCTCTCCTTGAGAGATATCAATTTTATAGGCATCATATTCAGCACCTTTAACACCGAACTCGGCAAGCTCTTCTAACAGGATATTAACCTTGACGCCATTTGGCGTATTCAACGAGTACAGCTGTAATGGCGCAGCGCCTACTGGCAGCGCTTTCTCATAGCGCGCACCCGCTGTTGGGCGATTGATACTAGCAAACTTACCACCGTTTTCTTTGTCCTGCGTCCAAACCTTTGGTGGTACATATTTATCGTTTTGCCCATCGGTATGATTGCAAGCTTTGTTATTTTCCTGACTCATAATATATCCTCAATTTATCTTTATCGTATTGTTGATGCTTCTACTTATATCGTCGGTAGTCAATCCAATCTCATATGATTGAGATGAAATTAACTATACTGCATATCTGTTGGCTTAAGTCGTTAGCGAGGGTTTACTATAACGATAACCAACCCTGATATTAAAGCCCTCTCTTGTAAGCAGTGTTAATATTATTATCTCTAAACACAGAATTCTATAACCTCAACCGCCAGCCGTTACTTTGATTCCCTTTTATTATGATTGAGTCTTTCTTATACTACTCGGTTGGTATAGCGAATTAGTCGTCAATAGACTATTTTGTTCATTTTATGATGGGATATCTAATGAGATTTACATGGTAACGCTAACCCCGACACAAGATAAATACTTGCCCTATGTGCTAGCGGTGGCGCTATTTATGCAAATTTTGGATGCCACTATATTAAATACCTCATTGCCACAAATGGCACAGGCGCTGGGTGAGTCTCCATTAAAAATGCAGTGGGCGGTGATCAGTTATGCGCTAACTTTGGCCATATTTATTCCCATCAGTGGTTTTTTGGCGGATAAATACGGCACGCGCCGAGTATTTTTGGCAGCGATTATTATCTTTTGTATTGGCTCACTACTATGTGCTGCGTCACCAACGTTGGATTTTTTGATTGGTTCACGGGTTATACAAGGTATTGGCGGGGCGATGATGACGCCTGTGGCTCGCTTAATATTGGTCAAATCCTACCCACGCAATAAGCTGCTGACCGTTATGAACTTTGCGGTAATCCCTGCTTTGGTAGCACCGCTAGTAGGACCGGTCTTAGGTGGCTATATCGTACAATATACCAGTTGGCATTGGATATTTTTGATCAATATACCGATGGGCATTTTTGGTTTTATCATGGGCAAAAAACTGGTTCCCGCACTATTTGAGGATACCAAGCGGCTTGATTGGACAGGATTTTTATTGTTTGCGGCAGCGGCTTGTGGGTTTACGCTTGCTGTAGAGTTCGGCTCACAGACTGGTCGAGGGTTTTATGGGTTGTTGCTTAGTTTGGTGGCCAGTTTATTGATAGGCGCTTATATCTGGCACGCCAAGCGTCGTCAAGCACCGTTGTTCCCCTTGAGTTTGTTTGACATTCGCACCTTTCGTATTGGCATCACTGGTAACTTATTTACCAGATTAGGCATCAGCGCCGTACCGTTTTTGCTGCCGCTGTTGCTGCAAGTGGTGTTTGAATACTCACCATCGCAGGCAGGTTGGCTCCTTGCGCCCATCGCAGTCGGTGCTATCGGGATTAAACCCTGGGTCAGTAAAATTATTCAGCGTTATACTTATCGCAAAGTGCTGGTCTTCAACACGTTTTTGATGGGCACGCTCATCATTGTGTTGGCACAGTTTACCGATGCCTCACAGTGGTTATGGTTTATCCCTATTTTGACCATAATGGGCGCTTGTAATTCTATGCAATTCAGCGCGATGAATACGATTACTATCGGTGATTTAGAAGGTGCTCAAACCAGTAGCGGCAATAGCTTGATGGCGGTCAATCAGCAGTTAGCAATTAGTTTCGGTATTGCTTTTGGGGCAGCGGTACTGACGCTGTTACGTGAACGCCTACAAATGGATACGCTGACAGCGTTTCAAACCACCTATTGGATACTTGGGGTCTTGACCATTCTCTCGGGGCTGTACTTCTTACGACTCAAGCCCGAAGATGGGCGCGGCTTATACTGAGCCGCTGATATTTAGATTTTGAATAAAGAGTTTGAAAAAATATTGATTAAGCGTTGATTTTGTCAGCAGTGCAGATAGCACGCATTGTCAAATATGAGACACAAAAATGCCAGCATGTGAATGATTATAAACCACACGACGCGCTGGCATTTTTAGAGCATAGTACGATTCATTGCATCAATAATGAACCATTAAGGCGCGTCATCATCCATTTGTGATTGGATATAGCGCTCAACCCCAATGCTTTCGATCAAGTCTTCTTGAGTCTCTAACCAGTCTTGATACTCTTCATTACCATCTTTTAGCGTCACCAATAGCTGGCGCGACACATAGTCAGACTTTGTTTCACATAGAGTAATGGCATCGGTAATGATATCGAATTTTTGTTTTTCTAGGCGCAAATTGCATTCGATAATTTCTGGCACATCTTCACCGATGAACATCTTGCCATAATCTTGCAAATTTGGTAAACCGCCTAGCAATAAAATCCGAGCAATCAGCTCATCAGACCATTTCATCTCAGCGATGGATTGTTTGTAGAAACTTTCATTAAGGGCTTCTAATCCCCAATGGCGCGCAATGCGCGCATGTAAAAAGTACTGGTTGATGGCAATCAGTGACTGTCCGAGCACTTTATTTAAAGCGCGAATAACCTCTTTATCCCCTTTCATTATCTCTCTCCCTTGCATGTCGTTATTTATACTAAATACTATGGTTATTGTTCATATCTTCGTGACATTAAACAAGATTGGGAGTGACTTCAGCCATTTGGCTTTGCAGATAATTGGGCAGACTAATCATATCAATTAAGCGCAACTGTTGCTCAAGCCAATGCGCATGATCTTCTTCAGTGTCTTTTAGCTGTTCTACCAACATCTCACGCGTGACATAATCGCGCTCTGCTTCACAGAGAGCAATACCGTCTTTTAAGTGCTGTTGTACTTGATACTCTAGCTCAAGGTCAAGTTGCAGCATTTCAGGAACTGTCGCACCGATATTGATGGCATTGACCGTCATTTTCGGCGTGCCACTCAGCATTAGGATACGGCGAATAATAGCTTGGGCATGTAACGTCTCATCTGCCATCTCATGATGGATACGGTCGTACAATTTGCCATAATGCCACTCAGCATACATTTCTGAGTGAATAAAATACTGGTCACGGGCAGCAAGCTCACCGCCTAACAAAAAATTCAAATAATCAATGACTTTTGGGCTACCTATCATAACCTATACTCCCCTGTTTATATTTTACAGATCACCATACATTCATAATTACCCATATAAGGATAGTACTATTGGTAAACTGATCAGTAAAGATCAAAATCAACAAAACGTCTTACAACGTGAGACAGATATAGTAGCATATAGGCGCTATACAGCTTGTAATGTTATGAACTAAGAATAAGATGCTAATTGAGAATCATAATTAGCTAGCTTTAGTAATCACTGGTTTATCGCAACAATGGCTGCTAATGATGCTCAATATCATTGTAGTAGGTGTATGAGTAAAGTTATACGGACGCTCGCAACTTACCCTTTATGTATAATGACCAAAGGATAAGTGCGGAATATTGAATGTATGTGGTATCGAGGCGTACTAGTTATATTGGTGTAATGAGGTGATGAACAGCTGGGTAGTAAATCTCTGGTTTGATAACGTTTAAACAGCGTAAGCCAAGACATCGAGTCTAGCATGATGCTCATCTAGGTAATCGTTAACCATCGGTTCGCAGCAGCCACAGCAAGTAGCAACATCGAGGGTATCTTTTAGACCGTCAAGGGTATCG
This sequence comes from Psychrobacter sp. NPDC064578, assembly GCF_044901245.1. Lineage (NCBI taxonomy): Bacteria > Pseudomonadati > Pseudomonadota > Gammaproteobacteria > Moraxellales > Moraxellaceae > Psychrobacter > Psychrobacter sp. NPDC064578. The sequence goes on along the minus strand of NZ_JBJDPI010000003.1, from coordinate 388,382 downwards.
ATACCTGAAGCAATGGCTGCTTTGATTTGCTTTTCTTTTACGTCATTACAGATGCATACGTACATGGTCTGGCTCCTCTGAATACCGCTATTCGGTAACTGCTTTTATTGCTCATAAATTTAGTGCATTGATGATAAAAATGATGAATACAGTGTTTGATTTGATATTCACGGTCATTGTTATGGCTTGATGTATAATAACGATAACTATTATCATTTGCAATAGCATTTGATATATTATTGGTATAAAAGTACAGTCATGAAAGTAGAGTTATATTGCACGCAGTTAATTGATGTAAGTGAATATAAGCGTGCGTGTAACCGAATATGATGAAAGGTAGTAAATTAACGACGAACTGTAATTTAGCCCATTTTTTAATCGATTTTGTAGATAACTGCTGTTATATTGAACCCCTATTAACAAAGCCCAATTGGAATTGTTCTATGTCTGATAATAATTTTACGATACGACCTATCGAGTTATTTAAAGTCTTATCTGACCCGACGCGCTTAAAAATATTTCAAATTCTATTTAACAAAGAATCGCGCTGTGTTGGTGAGTTGGTAGAAATACTAGATCAACCACAGCCAACGATATCGCGTCATTTGAACCATTTAAAGAAACTCGGTATTTTAAGCTGTGTTCGCGACGGTACGTGGATGTGGTATGAAGTCGCTGACGACTTGCCAGAATGGTGCCAAGAGATTTTGGATATTACTTATAAGCAAATATCTAGCAAAGACCTCGATATGTCCAAGCCTGCTGAGATATAACCCATAAAAAAAGACCTACAATAAATAGGTCTTTTTTTATGGGTTATAATAGAAAAACTGCACCAAATTTCACTATGCTAAGTCTAAAAAATCACTGATAAACGCATTGGCTGGTTCGTGTATCAGCTCCTCCGATGTGCCTACCTGCTCTACCCGCCCTTGATTCATGACCACGATCTCATCTGAGACGGCGCGGGCCTCTTCTTGATCGTGAGTGACCATGATACTGGTAATACCAAGCTCATGGTGAATGTTCTTTAACCACGTGCGCAGCTCTTTACGTACCTTGGCATCGAGTGCGCCAAAAGGCTCATCGAGCAACAATAATTTTGGCTTCACTGCTAAGGCGCGTGCCAGCGCAATCCGTTGACGCTGACCGCCTGATAATTGATGCGGATAAGCATTGGCCACTTGTGGCAGCTGCACCAAGTCTAATAGCTCGGCAACGCGCTTATTGATCTCTGCTTTACTGGGTCGCTCATTCTTTGGTAACAAGGTCAGTCCAAAGGCAACATTATCGGCGATATTTTTATGACGAAACAATGCGTAATGCTGAAACATAAAGCCAATATGGCGCTTTTGTACTGGCGTATTGGTCACATCCATCTCATCAAACAATATCTGCCCTGAGTCAGCATACTCTAAACCGGCGATAATGCGTAACAACGTCGTTTTGCCACAGCCTGATGGTCCCAGCAAAGTGGTCAGCTTGCCAGTCGGCACCGTGATATTGATATTATCTAAGGCGGTAAACTGACCGAATTTTTTATTAACGTTGCGAATCTCGATGCTCATAATGGGTTCTCTTATTATATCTTTGGTATCGTGGCAGATTTTTTGGTTACCGCATTTACATTATTAAATTAAATGCCAGCACTTGTGCAGACCAAGTGTAGATAATTTTGCTTATCATTTATCTGAAATTTCAGTGGTTGTTGCATCAGTAGTATTGGTAGCCTTAGTAGCGTTGGCACTTACCAGTAACTCAGGCACACTTGCCAGCCGTTCGGACTTGGCAAATTTGCGCTCTTGTAGCTTAGTCATGACTTGTTGAATAAGCAACGTCACCAATGCCAATGCAGCTAGTAGACTTGATAAGGCAAAAGCGGCGGTAAAGTTATAATCATTGTAAGCAATCTCAACCAGTAGTGGCATGGTGTTGGTCTCGCCGCGAATATGACCAGATACCACACTCACCGCCCCAAACTCACCCATTGCCCGCGCATTGGTCAAAATCAAACCATAAAGTAGTGCCCATTTGATATTGGGTAATGTCACATGCCAAAACGTCTGCCAACCAGTTGCGCCCAAGGTCAATGCCGCTTGCTCTTCAGAGTCGCCTTGCGTCTGCATCAGCGGTATCAGCTCACGTGCTACAAAAGGGAAAGTAACAAACAGCGTTGCCAATACAATACCTGGAACCGCATAAATGACTTGGAAACCCATGCTTTCAAGCCAGCCGCCAATGGTGGAATTGAGTCCGAATAGTAAAACAAACATCAAACCTGCAACGACGGGTGATACTGAAAATGGCAGATCAAGCAAGGTGGTGACCAGCTGCTTACCTTTAAACTGATAGCGCGTCACTAACCATGCAATGGCGATACCCATTACCATATTAATCGGCAAGACGATAGCCGCGGTAATTAACGTCAGTTTAATGGCTTGCAGGGCTTCTGGATCAACCAGCGAGGCAATATACAACTGCCAGCCACCTTTAAAGGCTTCATAGAACACAGCCAGTAAAGGAATGACCAACATGATGACCATAAATAGCACTGCGATGACGATAAAGGTAAGACGTATCCATGGCGTATCTTTAGTCGCTGCGTTGCTCTGGTAGTCGTAGCTATTAGATATTTGCATTAGCGAGCTCCTACACGGCGCGACAGTTTCCACTGCATAATGTTAATGGTCAATAAGATCACAAATGAGATCAGTAGCATAAATAATGCAACTGCAGAAGCCCCTTGAACATCAAACTGCTCTAGTTTACTAATGATAATGAGCGGTAAAATCTCTGATTGCATGGGAATATTGCCAGCGATAAAGATAACCGAACCGTACTCGCCAGTGGCACGAGCAAACATCATGCCTGCACCCATGAGTAAAGCGGGCAAAAGCTCTGGCAAAATTACTTTGCGAAACGTCGTAAAACGATTGGCGCCCAATACCGCGGCTGCCTCTTCAAATTCGACCGATAGCTCAGCGAGTACAGGCTGTACCGCACGGACAATAAAGGGGAAACTGACCACAACCAAGGCGAGCCAAATACCTATAGGTGTAAAGGCGACCTGAATGCCAAATTTATCAAACCACTGACCAATCAAACCATTAGGGGCATAAAGGGTCGCAAGCGAAATGCCCGTGACCGCCGTTGGTAATGCAAATGGTAAATCAACTAGCGCATTAATCAACGACTTACCCCAGAACTCGTAGCGTACGAGTACCCAAGCGACCAATGTGCCAAACACCATGTTGGTCAGCATCGCCAAAAATGACATCCATAAGCTTAGCTTGATAGCAGCAGTGACTTGCGGCTGACTAATCGTCTCCCAGAATCCAGTCCAACCCATCTGAGTCGTGGTGTAGGCCATCATGGCAAACGGTAATACCACCAGTAGCGACAAGCTAAAGACCGTGATACCCATGCTCAGGCCGAACCCTGGCAGCACATTGCGTTGGCGCAAACGTGTTAACCACCCTTTTTTTGCAGGGGCTTCGCTGGCAGGAGATGTTTTTGCACTCATAATGATGTCCTATTGCCTAACCAATCGTACTTAGCGATGATTACTATTTATTGTTATTGCTTCACGTGGGTTTTCACTATTGATACTTAAAAAGAGCACTTAACAGAAAGCATTTAACGATGATGTCGTCCATAAAACCATGCTATCAGGTAGTTATTAGTGTGCTTACGGTATAAAGGACATAGCGTATATGACCATGTCCTTTATAAGGTTCTGCATGACTAACGGTGTGACTGACTGCATTTGCTAGCGCAGTAGCTTCTCTTATGCACTTAGCAAGTGATTACTGCGGTGCGTTAATGGCGAGCTGGTCGAATACACCGCCATCGCTGAAGTAGGTACCCATGATTTCATCCCACGTGCCAAAGGCATCATTTGGACGGAAGGTTTCGATTGGTGGTAATTTATCACCATTTTTATCAAGGACGCTTTTGACGCTAGGACGCAAGTATAGATTGGCTGCTAGCTGCTGGGCAGGCTCGCTCCATAAGTAGTCAAGATAAGCTTTTGCGGCATCCGTTGTGCCTTTTTTATCTGTCACTGACTTGACAATCGCAACAGGGCTTTCTGATTTAATAGAGTATTTAGGATAAACGATATCTACTTTACCCGCACCGAAATCAGTGGCGGCAAGGTTGGCTTCATTTTCAAAAGTCACTAGGACATCACCAATACCACGTTGAACGAAAGTGGTGGTCGCGGCGCGCCCGCCATTTTCATAAACTTTGACGTTTTTGAGCATGTCTTTCACGTAGTTTTTGGCATTGGTCTCGTTTTTATCAAAAGCATGTAAGCCATAACCATAAGCGCCCAAGAACGCATAACGACCATTACCGGTCACTTTTGGATTTGCCATGACGATCTCAACGCCTTCTTTGGTCAAATCTTCCCAGTCATTGATACCTTTTGGATTGTCTTTACGGACTAGGAATACGATGGTGCTGGTAAAAGGAACGGCATTGTCTGGGAATTTACTTTCCCAATCTGACTCAACCAAACCCTTTTTCTCAAGTAACTCAATATCAGAGCCTTGGTTCATGGTAGCGACATCTGCTTGCAGACCATTGGCAACCGACAGCGCTTGTTTGCTTGAGCCACCATGTGACTGCTTGATTAGAATATTGCTGTTTGGATTTTCCGCTTTATAATGCTCAACGAATAATGGGTTGTAGTCTTTATAAAAGTCACGTGCCACATCATATGAGACGTTCAGTAGCTCAATATTTTGACCTTCTGTGGCAGCGGTGCCATCTGCATTAGCAGTCGTCTCTGTCTCGCTATTGCTACAGCCAGCCAGCCCCAAGGTTAATGCAACGCCTGCAATGCTCAAGACGTTACGTTTTTTACTTTTTTGTTGATAGTGCAAAGCGTATGTCATAAATCCCTCAAAGGTATCTGTTAAGTAATGCAAGTATGCTAACAGTGCCATCTTATTATGTTTAATGATGAATATGCGTATGTTATTGCCAAAATGGAATAACAAAGGGATAAATACAAGGTTATCAATCACTTAAATAGTATCGTTAATACATAACGCTGACACACTACTAACTACCCGCTCTGGCTCATACAAATTGAGCACTTTGAGTATGTATCAGGCCATTGACAATCTCTTGATAAACGGCTCCCTACTTCACTCTTGCCAGCTGATCAAAACGCCCACCATCGACAAAGAAAGTGCTCATGATCTGCTCCCAAGAACCAAATACTGCTACCGGCTCAAAAGTCTCAATATCAGGTAAGGTTCCTTTGTGAGCTGCCAGCACTTGTGGATTACTTGGACGCATATACATCTGTGCCATAAGTTCTTGTGCTGGGGTGTCCCATAACCCTTTTAGATAAGCATTCGCCGCTTCCGTCTTGCCACCTTTGTCAGTCACTACCGTTACAACCGCTACTGGGTTAGCAATCACAATAGAGTAGCTTGGGTAGACAATGTCAACTTTACCCTTTGCAAATTGCTGGGCGGCTAAATGTGCTTCATTTTCGGTCGTAATAAGTACATCCCCTAGCCCGCGCTGAGTAAAGCTGGTCGTTGCTGCACGCGCACCATTGTCATAAGTGACCACATTTGCCAGCAGTTTTTTGATAAAATCATCCGTTTTGGCAGGACTTTGCACTGTTTCTTTAAATTGATGTAATCCGTAACCATAGGCACCCAAAAACGCATAACGCGCAGTACCACTGGTTTTCGGGTTTGGTATCACCACGTCGATATCGTTACGCGCCAAGTCCGACCAGTCTTTGATGTTTTTGGGGTTACCATCGCGCACCAATAACACCATGGTACTGGTATAAGGCACCGCATTGTTCGGGAACGCTTGCTGCCAATCAGAGGCAACCAAGCCTTTTTTAACCAACAGATTCATATCACTTTCTTGGTTTAAGGTCACTACATCTGCTTGCAGACCATTGGCAACCGACAGCGCTTGTTTGCTTGAGCCACCATGTGATTGGTTGATATTTACCTGACTGTCTGAATGCTTTTGCTGATAATCTGCGCTAAATAAAGCGTTATAATCTTTATAAAAATCGCGTGATACATCATAAGAGACATTTAATAAACTGATATTTTTTGCATCACCCGTTGCGTTCGAGCCGTCTTGTTGAATGGCTTCGGTAGGATTACAGCCTGTCATTAACATGGCAAACGCCAGTACGCTACCAAATTTAACACTGATATTGGCGAGCGGCGTTGGCGTCTTTTTATCCTCAATAAGGATATGCAGGTTAGCAAAATGACGCTTTTGAGATATTTGCTGAATACTTTTGTTATCTGGTTGCATGGGTGCTCTCGATAATGTTGATAGAAGCGTTTTCCACAGCATTAACAATCTTATTAATGCGCATAATTCTTTGGATGCGGTTCTATGGATAATGAGAAATATGCTAACAGCATGTGAGTCAAATGCTTAGTGACAAATGCGCTTATCGAGTGATTAACTTGGCATAAGTCATTTTATTAATTATTTCACAAGGCTTATTTTTTCTAAGTATTTTGCGCTATAGTGATGAGCAGACACTTTTGAGTAAGTAATGGTATTGCTTACTATATAGACGAGCCTTTATGTAAACGATACTATCTCTTGTAGTGGTCAACTAATATCCTTACAGCCATGCTGTTAGGCGTTGCGTTTAGATAACGACCATTCCTCTTAATCACTCCTTTATCAAAGGTACTTAAATGATCATGTCTCCACCTCGTCACTCACGCTTTTTTTCAGTATTTTTCACCACATCGGCGGCTCTGTTTGCCTTAAGTGGCTGTAATAACGTGACACCTAGCGTGAATCACCAAGCTATAAAACAACCGATAACCGATGTCATGCCAGCTGTGCAAGCAGTCGTTGGAGATTATGCTGATGAAGGTTATGAAAAGCGCGCGCAAGGCTATGATTGGGTTGGCGTGATGGTACGAGCAGATGGTGATCGACAGATTGACATTAGAGTTCGCTCACGCAGCGATATCAAAAAACCTACTTGTCACTTCGATGGTAAAGCGACATTCATGGGGCAAGATACTGCTCATGGTATGATTTTTCAGTCAAAGGTAAATGACAGCACGGCTTTTTTTCAATTTAAGGATGACACCCTCATCATCGACAGCCCAGACAAGTATGCACTGAACTATTTTTGCTCAGGTGGAGGCTCGCTTGCTGGAGAATATAAAAAGCTGGCAGTAGGTTTGGAGATTTAATAGTCATCGCTAGCATGTGTTAGGACGTGTTTTTCATTTCAAAAGTAGTGATAAAAACAAAAAGGTGCCAGACAATAAGTCTGACACCTTTTTTATGACTGGCTTAGTACGGGTTATTTATACTGATGATCTGCCCTTATACCGCAGATGCACCCGTTAATTTAACTTCAGCACGCTCTTCTTTTGCAATGCCGGCATAGTAGTCACGCAAAATTTGTAGTATTTCTGGACGGCTAAAGTTATCTGGTACATCTTCGTCTTCTGATAGCGCTTTACGCAGCTTAGTACCTGACACTTTAACGTGCTCAGAGGCGTCATGCGGGCAAGTTTTGTCTGATGCCATCGCGTTACAAGCGTTACACCAGAACGTCCAGCCAATTTTGAGCGGTTGGGTGATAAGGTCGTCTTTACCAACGTGTTCAAAAATAGTTTGCGCATCAAACGCACCGTAGTAATCGCCGACACCCGCATGGTCACGACCGACAATCAGATGGCTACAGCCATAGTTTTGACGGAATAGCGCATGTAATAATGCCTCACGTGGGCCAGCATAGCGCATATCCAACGGATAGCCTGCTTGGATAACGGTATCTTGTCTAAAGTAGTTGTCGATCAAGGTTTTGATGGCTTCTTGACGAACTTCTGCTGGGATGTCGCCAGGTTTCAATGCCCCTAATAATGAATGAATCAACACACCATCACAGATCTCAATCGCAATCTTGGCCAAATACTCATGTGAGCGGTGCATTGGATTACGCGTTTGGAATGCAGCCACTGTTTTCCAGCCTTTAGCATCTAAAATTGCGCGCGTTTCTGCTGGCGTTTTGTAGATTTCTGGATATAACGTTGGGAACTCACCTTCGCTCAGCACTTCAACACTACCGGCAATATTGACGGCTTCTTGGTTCAATACTTGTTGTACGCCTGGATGCTCTGAATCCGTGGTCGTAAATACTTGCTGACACTCATGCTCTTTATCGATGGTATAAGTCTCTTCTACCGTCAAGATACCCATGACTTCGCCATCTTGAGCGACCAAGGCTACTTTGTCGCCTTGACTCAAATTATCCGCAGTCTCTTTTGGCGCAGACAAAGTGATAGGAATTGGCCAAAACAAACCTGCGTTTTCACCGCTTTGCAGACGCATGTTGTCTACCACGCCCTGCCAGTCCGCTTGATTCATAAAACCATTTAACGGAGTGAAACCACCAATACCGAACATGATTAAATCGCCACGCTCACGTGAGCTTAAGGTGATGGTCGGCAATGTGCTGGCAAGCTCTAATGCTTGATCGCGTGCTTCGCCTTCTAACAACAGTGGTTTAAGCTCTGCACTACCATGTGGTGGAACCAGCTTTGATTTGAATTGTGATTGGGTTTGGCTTTGAGTTTGAGACATATAGTTATTAAAACCTCTTATAAAAAGAATGGTTGGAAGAGATGGGCAAAAATGCAAAAGCGATTAAATGTACAAAACTGAGAAGAAAGCCGTCGCTAGATAATAAGTAGCGTACTAGCGACTGGGCATTAAATTTGATACGCATAGGCTACCTAACTTTCGTTATGAAAATTTATGCTGTGTTTGGATATGGATATGTCTGAAAGGAATTTATGTTTCTGGGTACAAGCTTATATGATGTATAGCTGAATTATTTACATTGCGAACGGCAATAAAACCTATTACACACGCAAATCATTTTCGTCGCTGATTTTAAGATTAAAAACAAAACTGAGATTACGTCATGTATCAATATAATTACGCTGACCAGACTTTGGTAGAGGAACGAGTTGCCCAATTTCGCGACCAAACCGAGCGGTTTTTGGCAGGTGAGCTGCCAGAAGAGCAGTTTTTGCCGCTGCGATTACAAAACGGCCTTTATATTCAGCGTTATGCACCGATGTTGCGTATCGCTATTCCTTACGGGCTACTTGCCAGCTACCAATTGCGAAAATTGGCTGAGATTACCCGTAAATATGATAGAGGTTATGGACACTTCACTACCCGTACCAATATTCAGCTGAATTGGCCAAAGCTAGAAGACGTGCCAGATATTTTGGCAGAGCTGGCATCAGTACAGATGCACTCGATCCAAACCTCGGGCAACTGTATTCGTAACACAACCACCGATCCATATGCTGGTATTCATAAAGAAGAAATCGCTGATCCACGTCCCTATTGTGAGATTATCCGTCAGTGGTCAACCTTCCACCCTGAGTTTGCCTTTTTACCACGTAAATTTAAAATTGCAGTCATCGGTACCGAAGCGGATCGAGCTGCGACGCAAGTCCATGATGTGGGTCTGCATGTCGTTACCAATGACGCAGGCGAGCTTGGCTTTGAAGTGATCGTTGGTGGTGGCCTCGGGCGTACCCCTATTATCGGCAAAACGATTCGCAAGTTTTTACCTCGTGAGCATTTACTCAGCTATCTGGATGCCGTTTTGCGCGTTTATAACTTGCATGGTCGCCGTGATAACAAGTACAAAGCCCGTATTAAAATTTTGGTTGATAGCTTAGGTGGCAATCAGTTTGGCAAATTGGTGGAGGCTGAGTGGGAAGCACATACTAAAGATGGCCCGCTTACCTTGACTGAAGAGAATTTTGACACCGCTGCTAGCAGCTTTAGCATGCCTGATTATCAGTCATTTGATGCGCTCGCAGTACAATCAGAGTTGCAAGCACAATTGGCAGACAATAAAGATTTCGCTGATTGGTATAAGCAAAACACCGTGGCACATAAGGTGGACGGTTACCGTGCGGTAGTGATCTCTTTAAAAGCCGGACTGGTGGACGGTCGTTATGTGCCATCAGGTGACTTGAGTGATGCGCAAATGGATGCGCTTGCCGATTTGTCTGATCGTTATAGCTTTGGTGAATTGCGCGGTACGTATCAGCAAAATCTGGTATTCGCTGATGTGCAAACCAATGAGCTTTATGAATTGTGGCAGCAGCTATCAGATTTGCATTTAGCACGCGCCAATATCAACACCTTAACCGACATGATTGTCTGCCCAGGTTGGGATTATTGCTCACTGGCCAATGCAACGACGCACAATATCGCTGAGCAAATCGAAAAGCAGTTTGATGATTTAGATTACTTGTATGATCTTGGTGATATTCGCCTAAACATGTCAGGCTGCATGAATGCTTGCGCCCATCATCACACAGGTGATATCGGCATCTTGGGTGTGGATAAAAAAGGCGAGCACTGGTATCAGATTAGCCTTGGCGGTAACTCTAGTAATGACGCCAAATTGGGCAAAATCTTAGGAAAAGCGGTGCCAGCGGATGATGTGGCCAGCACGCTACAAACCATTTTAGATGTGTATCTCGATATACGCGGCACTAACGAACAAGATGTTGAGGGTTTTGGTGACGTGATTGACCGCGTTGGTATCGCCCCCTTTAAGGAGAAGGTCTATGGCTAATCATCATGTGCTTGATAGCCATGGCGCAGACATCAGTGGCGAAGATACTTGGCAAGCGCTAGCGACAGCGCAGCTGCCTGACGGTATCGCGTTATCAAACCTGACCTTACTTGAGCTGTTACACAAACAAGAAAAAGTTGATGTACTTGTCCCACTAGCAGATTTATTAAATGCTGATGGCAAACTGGCAAACGGTTTGCTCGCGCAAGTATTGGATATCCTCAAGCAGCACAGCAGCCGATTGGGTGTGTGGATCACATCCAACACCGATGCTGATGATCTGCCTGATGTAAAAGAATTTTTATTGACGCAAGACTTGATCGTCATTCATGTCCCAAGTTTTGTAGACGGTCGCGGTTTTAGTTTTGCACAGACCCTGCGTCAGCTTGGTTATGAAGGTGATATTCGCATGGCAGGCGCGTTTGGTCGTGATCAAATCGCTTATTTGCTGCGCGCTGGTGCGACCAGCTTTGTACTCAATGAGCATGATGCTAAATCTGATATTAGCCAAGCCTTCACTGCCCTAGCCAGTAGCTATGATGGTCGAGACGCTTCAGCATTACCGATGTTCTCAAAAAACTGATTTTATTATTCACTATCAAATCGCTATTTTTATATTAACAATTATTAAGGAATGTATTATGAGCCAATTACACCCAAACCTAGATATCGACCAAGCAAACCAAGATTTGCAAGGTAAATCACCTGAGCAAATCGTTGAGTGGGCATTGACGCAAGCCAAAAACCCAATCATCACCACCAACTTCCGTCCTTATGAGTCAGCGATCTTGCATTTGGTTGCCAAGCAGCGCCCTGACATCACGGTATTGTGGGTAGATTCAGGCTATAACACCGATGCGACCTATCAGTTTGCCAACAAATTGATTCGTGATCTTGATCTCAACGTCGTGACGTATATTCCAAAACAAACCGCTGCCCATCGTGACGCCACCATGAATGGCATCCCAGGCATTGACAACCCGCAACATGGCGAGTTCACTGAACAAGTGAAACTTGAGCCATTCCGCCGCGCCCTTGCTGAGCTAAAGCCTGACGTATGGTTTAACGCGATTCGTAAAGACCAAACAGAATTCCGTCAAGGGCTTGATGTACTTAGCTTATCAAAAGACGGCGTACTAAAGGTAGCGCCATTGTTTGAAAAAACAGATGCTGATCTAGACGTGTACTTAGATGAGCACAACTTGCCAAACGAGCATGACTACTTTGATCCAACGAAAGTAGAAGAAAGCCGTGAGTGTGGCTTGCATACTCAGCTTTAGGTATTTCGTAGTTTTACGATAAAAACACTTCTTAGATATAAGAGGTGTTTTTTATTGTCATAGTCGATTCAATATTCAGTCCCACAAAATTTGAATATATCATTCAAGCGCTACTGCCAAAATAATGAGGACACACGCAAGTATCAAAATTATCGAACTAACTGCCAGCCGCCTTTCTCATCCCTTTTGCCCATGACTGCCAAAACCAACACTAGACTTAACATAAGTAATAAGTACCAAGAGCCCAGCTTACCCCAACCTACCATATGCCATACATTTGCTTGTGAGGGATAACGCCAAATATTGGTAAAAGTAGCAATATTTTCTGCCAACCAAACCAAAAAAGCGAGGAACAACAGTAATGGTAAAAATGGACATTGATATTGCTTGGTATCATGCAGTTGAAGATTATTTTTGTGATGGATTTGAAAAAACACTCTGGTTTTCCAAAATAAAATTATCGAAGCGATGAACAATATATTGCGAATATCAGGGACAAAAAACTTAGTGAAGAAGTTGGCATAAGAAAAAATAACCAATACACTCACCCATAGTAAACGTGGCAAGTCGGTAAAAGAGGCATTAAACAATCTTAAGCCACGCGCTAAAAAACTACCTACGGCCGAATACATAAAACCGGCAAAAAGTGGCACAGTGGCAATTCTAAAAATGGATGGTTCAGGATAGTACCAAGAACCAATTTTGGGATGGGTTAAAAACAGCTCCATTGCCATGGCCATGATATGAAAAATAGCAATGACCCATACCTCACGCGGCGTTTCTAATTTGAAATAAACCAAAAAGACTTGAATAATTAAAGCGTATCCCAACAAGAGATCGTAGCGATAGATGCCAAGAACCGACCAGCTTATTTGATGAGTCAGTACAAAAGCCAATAATAAAAGTATGCCAAACAAAGCAGACGCTAAACTCAGCGCGGCGCCACGCGGAATAATGTTCAACACCTTAGATTAGCACTACAATCATATTGACTACCGTTTATTGCTTTAACAGCTCGCTTAATACGCTATGGTGAACCATGACATACATCCTCCTCTTCCTCACAATAGCTTATTATATAAAGTATTCATTAGAGGCCGCCAAACTATAGCAAATAGTCCGCTTAATAGACAATTTTCTATAGTTTTTGAATATCTCTATCTGTATAAAGAAGTCAGCATTTGAATAATTAACGTTTCTTGAACGTTTTATTGTCTAACATTGCGGTATTCTATGGCTTGCCTCAGTGGCTGCTCGGCATTAAACCGACGCTATAAAGCCGTATCATGGACAAAGTTACTCATCCTTTTTTATTTCCTTATAGGCACTCGCGCTCATCAATATGGATATTTATTATGTCTTTTATAAAAAAAATCGATTCACTCTATGAAAAACTGCACGATAAGCTACCAGCGGTAGGCAAGACCGCCTCTTTTTTAACTGGTACGAGTGTTCTCACGGTCAATAGTGCGATGGTGGGTCTGCCCATCTGGACTTTGGGAGCGGCAAAAGTATTGACAGGAGCAAAAGCTGCGGATGATGCGCTGATTGCGATTACCAAATACTGGATTAATAGTAACAACGCCGTCATTGATCATGCGCTACCTCACAAAGACTGGCGCATTAACTTGCCTGACGATCTGAGCGAAGACAAGCAGTATCTATTGGTAAGCAACCATCAATCGTGGGTTGATACCAGCATTGTGCAATATATCAGCCAAGACACCCTGCCTCTGACACGGTTTTTTACCAAGTTTAATCTGATTTATATTCCTGTCATCGGTCAAGCCTTTTATTTCTTAGACTTTCCGATGATGAAGCGCTTTTCTGCCAAAGCGATGGCCAAGAATCCAGAGCTTAAAAAACAAAACCTGCTTGAGGCTAAGCGTGCTTGTCGTCAATTAAAGGACAAACCTTTCGCGCTATTAAACTATTTGGAAGGGACGCGCTTTACTAAAGAAAAACATGACCAACAAAAATCCCCTTATCAGCATTTGTTAAAACCACGGGCTGGCGGTTTGTCATTAGCAATTAATGCGTTAGGCACTGAGTTGGATTCTATCTTAGACGTGACCATTGTCTACCCAGACGGCGCGCCTGACTATGATGATTTATGGAAAGGCAATATTCGCCGTTTGGGCGTCGATGTGACTCGCTTAAAGATACCAGACGAATTATTTGCTGCCATCATGGACGGCGGCTATGACCGTGATGAAACCACCAAAAAAATGATGTTTGACTGGTTAGAGGATATCTGGCAACAAAAAGATGCCCGTATGACTAAGATGCTGAGTGAGTTTGAATAGGTTTTGGCATCCGGTTAAAGATGTTTGATATTCTTACGCCTATCACGTAAATCAAATGCCTTACGTGATAGGTCAAGTTCATCACAAGATCAGACTTTAGCTTAGCTCCAAATTTTTCTGTAAATAAATAGTTATAAGAGCTAAATCAATGCAGTCGCTGTCCTCGTTTATCGATATAGTAGCCTTCGCCATCTTTATAAACATAAGCTTTGCCGTCAAGGAAGGAGTCAACTTGATCATAATCAAAGGGAATGACTGTCTGTCCTGCTTTATTTAGATAACCACCTTTACCATTTTTATGAACTGCAACCAGACCTTCAGAGAACTTGTCACTCAAATTATAAATTAAAGGAATGACGATATTGCCTTTTTTATCAATAAATCCCATTTTATATCTTTCGACTGTACCGACCTCGTACGTTGTTTTATAAGCATTATTAACCAATGCTAAGCCGTCAGAAAACTTACCAGCGGAATCATAAGAAAAGTCAATAATTCCTTCACCTAGTTTATTGATATATCCGTATTTTTTGTGAAGCTTGACTGGCGCTAGACCTTCTTGAAAGCTACTGGCGTAATCATATTGTAAAGAAATAATTTGCTCACCCTTATTGTTAAAGAAACCCCACTTGTCATCTTTAGCAACAGCAACCAAACCTTCTATTAAATAATTTACATTATCGTATTCTATCGGTATGACTAGCTTGCCTTTATCATTCATAAAGCCCCACTTATCATCCTTTTGTACGCTAACCAATCCCTCTGAAAACCCACCTACTTCATCATATATTATAGGAATAACGACTTTATTTTTTTTATTGACGTAACCCCATTTCCCACCTTTACTGACGGCTATTAGATTAAATTCAAAGCTGGGACTCACTTCATCATATTCTATGGGGATTATTTGTTCATTCATTTTGTTAATTAAGCCCCACTTACCATTCAGGCTGACTCGCGATAATCCTTTAAAAAAAGCATTGGCATCGTCATACTTAACTGGAATGACTATCTTATTATTCTTATCAATAAAACCATATTTATCATCTTGCTCTATTCTTGCCATCCCTTCATAAAAATCATTATCGCTCTCATAAACCATTTCCTTTGTATCGTCTTTCTCTAATTTAGACTCTAAATTGGTTGCGGCTTGACCATTTAGCATCAAACCAAAGGATAATCCAAATATAGCAAAAGAATATGTTATTGGTTTTCTGCGATTATTGTTCAGAATCATGGTTCTTATCTTCACTATTTAAATTTCAAGACTGAAATTATGTCTTATATTGACTAAGATTGCACATTCTAATCTATTCCCTTTTACACCAAAAACCCTCACCAACATGACAAAAACGAATATGCTAATGCCAATTCGCTACGTGAGCGTATGCCTGTGATACATCATAATAGCGACATACCTTACATTGAATGAATTACAGGTAATCCTATGAACACCTTTCCATTATTTTTTAAATTAGAAGGTCGCAAAGTACTTATCGTCGGCGGCGGCGATGTGGCGCTACGTAAAGCGGATTTGCTCAGCCGTGCTGGCGCGTGTATTATTGTCCTTGCACCAAGCATTAGCCACGAAATACAAGCCTTGTTAAGTGATAGCAAGCACGAATTGATTTATAAAAACTATAATAAAACCTATATGACAGACTCGCGCGTCATTATCGCTGGCACGGATGACGAAGCGCTGAATCATCAAATTCATGCCGATGCCACCGAGCTAAACATTCCAGTTAATGTAGTCGATACGCCCCATTTGTGCGATTTTATCTTCCCCGCGATTGTTGATCGCAATCCAATCGTGATTGGCATATCGTCAAACGGCAAAGCGCCAGTGCTGGCACGTCTATTGCGAGCACGCCTCGAAACCTTGATTCCGCAAGGTTATGGTAAATTGGCAAAGCTGGCTGGCGAGTTTCGAAGTGAAGTCAAAGCCAAAATTCCAACATTGACGGGACGTCGACAGTTTTGGGAGCGTGCCTTTGAGGGTCAAGTCAGTCAGCTGATGTTTGCCGGTAATGAAAAGGAAGCAGCTGCGCAATTAAAGTTAGATCTAGATAGCACCACTGCGGCAATCACTGCAAAAAATACCGCAGATGATAATGCGCTTAGCACTGTTGCGGAATCCGCTTCAACCTCTGCTCCCGTGATATCAGATGCGCCAATAGAAACAGAAAACGCTATAGGCGAAGTCTATATCGTTGGTGCAGGCCCAGGTGACCCAGAGCTGCTCACTTTTAAAGCGCTGCGTTTGATGCAACAAGCGGATATCGTCTACTATGATGCGCTCGTCTCACCACAAGTATTAGACCTATGCCGCCGTGATGCTGATAAAGTGTTTGTTGGCAAAAAACGTAGCAATCATGCTGTGGCGCAATTGGGCATCAATGAGTTGTTGGTCAATAGCGCAAAAGAGGGTCGCCGTGTGGTGCGCCTAAAAGGCGGTGATCCCTTCATCTTTGGACGTGGCGGCGAAGAAATTGAGAGTTTGCGTGCGCACAGTATCCCTTATCAAGTCGTACCTGGTATTACCGCTGCCAATGCCGCCGCAAGCTATGCTGGCATTCCATTGACTCACCGTGACCATTCGCAGTCGGTACGTTTTGTCACTGGATTTTTAAAGGCTGGCGCACCCAATAGCAATTTTAAGAGCTTTTTGAATACGGATGAAACAGTCGTCTTTTATATGGGGTTGCATTCGCTGGCGCGTTTGACGACAGGCTTGATTGATGCAGGGCGCAGTAGCGACACCCCAATCGCCATCGTCTCCAATGCCAGTATGCCCAATCAGCAGGTATTAACGGGAACGCTTGCCGACATCGTTGAGTTGCAAGAAAAAAATCAGCTACCCACGCCAGCCTTGCTCATTATGGGAGACGTGGTCGCACTCCATCATGATTTGGCTTGGTATAATTTGCAAAATCAGCAGAAAAACAACAATAGTGACACTACAGCTAGTAACTGGCTACGTGGTGGCACAGCGGCTACACCAAAGGCAGATCATACCAGCCAGCAAGCCCATGCATTATCTATGGTGGCTAATTTGGCAACGGCTGATGATGGTTTGGAGCAGTTAGTGATTGGTTGAAGTATGATTTTAAATTTCCAAAAAGCCCTGCCAGTAGATTAGCAGGGCTTTTGAGTATAACGCTATTGATCTTTTATGAGCTATTCGTTTTTAACAATTAAGATTTGGTCTTTCGTTTCTCAATGACTTTTATTAGCGTGCTATGAATTGATGATGCATCAGCAGGCGGATTGCTAATAGGTGTATTCTTGATGAGCAAAGTGTATTCATAATTAGGTTCAAAATCAAAACCTTCTATACCACTATATCGATACTCCCAGTCGGCGTTAGCTTGTTCAGCAGGCTTAGTCAGTAAACATGATTGCGGCGCAACACCGACACAGTCTACTTGATGGTCAGCGATGATGATTTTACGTAAAACATAAGGCATCGCATGGACAGTAATGTGGCGCTTACTATCTATCTCTGATTGTAATGTCGATTGCTCTCCCATCACTCCAACATAATCGCCTATGGTTAATTTCTGCATTTGATGGGCGTTTTTCTGAGCAAAGTTGGCTTTACTGATTTCTGCGGTATACGTCTGTCCATCCTGAGCGACGATAGTGACTTTTTGCTGCTCTCTGTCTTGCGAGATGACCTCAGTCACTTGACCAATGATTGCGTCAGAATGACTCGGTTTGATCGAATGGACAAACGCGGTGCTATCTTTTATTTGACTCACACTGGTTTTATTATTCATATTTGC
Source organism: Psychrobacter sp. NPDC064578 (assembly GCF_044901245.1). Lineage (NCBI taxonomy): Bacteria > Pseudomonadati > Pseudomonadota > Gammaproteobacteria > Moraxellales > Moraxellaceae > Psychrobacter > Psychrobacter sp. NPDC064578. Next base: position 370,360 of record NZ_JBJDPI010000003.1, on the reverse strand, counting down.
TTGCTCATAACTGCTACAAGCAGCCAAAGAGGAAGTGGCAATTAAAGCCAATGTGCATAATCTGATAAATGACATAACATACCCTTATTAATAATGGCTTGGATGTTACTAAATATGGACCTTTTCTAGTACCATTCATTTGTTACTTAATACTATTAAAAATCCGCTTTGTTAATCAGCTTTTTTAAATAGCCATTATTTTTAATAATCATCGTTTCATTTACGGCTAAATGTCACTACTCATTCTTATCTACTTTGCTTTACTGGTAAGTTTATAGCAAAGCAAATCGCACCAATTCTTGCTAGAATAATCGATGTCTTTTATCCATCATGAAACTCAATTATGCCTGTATCTACTACCAAACCTCTCACTATCCTTCATACTTCCGACTGGCATTTGGGGCGCAGGCTTTATGGACGAATGCGTTATGACGAATTTGAATCGTTTTTAGATTGGTTGCAAGACACCATTAGCCTGCAAAAAGTGGATATATTAATTGTTGCTGGTGATATCTTTGACACCATGACCCCAAGCAATAGAGCTCAAGCGCTATATTATGAATTTTTAGGAAAAGTTTCAAAATCATGCTGTCAACATATCGTTGTTGTGGCAGGTAACCACGATTCACCTACATTTTTAGATGCGCCCAATCAAGTATTAAAGTTTTTAAACGTACATGTCATTGGTATGGCTTGTGAAGACTTAAATGATGAAGTGTTGGTTCTAAATGACGAGCACGATATTCCGTATTGTATCGTGACTGCCGTCCCCTATTTACGTGACCGTGATGTTAGAAGTAGTGGTGCTGGCGAGTCGGCTGATAGCAAAGATGCCAATGTCATCAAAGGCATTCGTGCTCATTACGATGAAGTGGCTAGCATTGCCAAAGCCAAGCAATATGAGCTTACTGAGACTATTGAGCACCATGTTCATAATGTTCCTATTATTGCTACAGGGCATTTATTTGCGGCTGGTGGCAGTACAACAGCAGATGATGGCGTACGTGACTTATATGTCGGTAACTTAGGTAAAATATCTGCCGATATGTTTGATGAGTGCTTTGATTATGTGGCGCTTGGACACTTGCATGTGCCGCAGCGCGTTGGAGGACGTGAGCATATTCGCTATTCAGGCTCGCCTATTGCCATGGGTTTTGGCGAAGCTCGCCAGCAAAAACAGGTATTATTGGTACGGTTTGGTAATGAAAAATTCATGAATGATAGTGTTATTAATAGCTCAGACCTACAAACGGAAGTTACTCCTGCGGAAAATAAGAAAACCTTGAGCAGTACTAAGAGCAATAACGACTTTATGGATGACTTATTTGGCTTTGAAGATACTTCTAAAGAGGAAGTTATATCGTTATCAGAATCAGAAAGTAACGACCCTCTAAGTAGTAATCACCAGTTATTACCTCAACTTACGAGAGATAAAAACCCTAGTAAAGATTCGACATTGCTGCATCACGACACTGACCGTGACATGCAAGTCCTCTCTGTCCCCATTCCTTGTTTTCAGTCATTAGCGCAAGTCTCAGGTGATATGCAAACCATTGAGACAACCATTCATACGCTGACGCAGTCGTGCTCATCGTTAGAGTCAACTTGGCTTGAAGTTATTTATACTGGCGATGACATTGTTGCCAATCTGCGTGAACAAATAGAAGCTATAGTAGACGGCTTGCCATGTGAGGTACTGAAAATCAAAAACCTTTCCACTTATGATAAGGTGCTCAATCAAGAGTCAGCCTCTGAAACCTTACAAGATTTAAATGAGTTAGAAGTATTTGAACGCTGTCTGACGCTTAATGAGGTAACAGACGCGCAGAAGCTGAGCCTACGCGACGCTTATGAGCAAATACTGCATGCCATTCATCATACAGACAGTAGAGCAGAATAATGACCGAACAAAATTGGGATACAAAGTACGAAAAATTAAAACCGATTATTGATTGGGCTATTAAAAATAATATTTCAGAAGACATTATTCCAAGAAGCGTCAGACAATTGGATCAAGTCACAGAAATAAATATGGCGTCCAAGCAAATAAATGATCTGCCCGATAGTTTTGGCAATCTTATTAACCTTACTACGCTTGATGTGAGCCTTAACAACTTAACGACCTTACCTGATAATTTTAGCAACCTTATTAATCTCACTAAGCTTAACCTGAATTTTAATAGTTTGAAGAATCTGCCTGATAGTATAGCTAGCCTGACACAACTAACTCAGTTAGCTTTTGCAAATAATACGTTAACACACTTACCCAGTTGTATTTACAACCTTACTAAACTAGAAGTTCTTGAAGCTTCTGATTGTGGATTACTTGAACTACCAAGCTGGATTGGTGCACTACAGCAACTAAAAACACTAAGTGTACATGAAAATAACCTCTCCTCTCTGCCTGATAGCATTGGTGATCTCACCGCGCTGGACGAGCTGATGCTATCTGACAATAAACTCAAAGAATTACCAGATAGTATGAACAAATTAACCCAGCTTTCACTACTGAGTATTGGTAACAACAGCTTCAGTCAATTCCCTGAAATCATTACTGAGCTTTATCTATTAGAGCATCTTGAAATCTCTGAAAACAACCTGTCTCACATACCTAATGATATTAGTAAGCTTACCGAGCTATCTATCATTAATGCTAGCGATAACAATCTTACTCAATTTCCTGAAGCTTTGTATAATGTTCCTTCACTAGTAAATATTCATCTGCCTAATAATCAGATATCAAGTATCACATCTAATATCTCTAATTTGACACAATTACACACGCTTAATCTGGATTTTAATCAGCTCACTGAACTTCCAAGATGCACACAAGTAACACTGCTTAGCGTAAATAACAACCAAATTGAGCGATTACCCAATAGTTTTAGGGATTTTTCTGAGTTATACGGATTGTCGTTGAATAATAATAAAATCACTGAGTTTCCAAATGACATTCAAGTAGGTCTATTAACACTTAGTGGTAATAAAATATCCATATTACCTGACAGTATTGGCAATATATCGACGTTGACTGTTCTAGCACTCGAAAACAATCAAATAACCACATTGCCTAGTAATATAGGCTGTCTCCATCAATTAGCAGTTCTTTTACTAGACAACAATCAACTCACTGAACTTCCAGATAGCATTGGTGATTTAATAGAGTTAGAGCAACTGACACTAGACAACAATCAACTTAATGAGTTTCCAGATAGTATTGGCCAGCTAACTAACCTCAGTGTACTTAATTTTGAACACAATAATATTAAAGTGCTACCTAAAAGCTTTCAAAAATTAATTCAGTTACCCAGCCTTATTGTCATCTTGGATGACTACAAACCCTCTATATTCAAATCTATAAGTAATTTTATTTTCCGTTTTTTTATCAAGCCTTTTAAGCGAATCCCTGCTTAATAATGATGACAAAAAATAAAACACCCTAATTTTACTACCAAATTTTATAAGACCCTGCCATGCGCCTAATAGAATTACGCCTAAAAAACCTAAACTCGCTCAAAGGCGAGTGGCTTATTGACTTCACCGACCCCGCTTTTATTAGCGAAGGTATTTTTGCCATTACCGGACATACTGGCGCTGGCAAGACTACCATTTTGGATGCGATTTGCTTAGCGCTATACAGTCAGACTCCGAGACTGGGTGATATCACAGGTGCATCTAATGAGATGATGACCCAAGGTACTGGCGAGTGTTCAGCTGAAGTGGTTATAGAAATTGGCGGTAAGCATTATCGCTGCTTTTGGTATCAGCATCGCGCGCATAAAAAACCCAAAGGCAAGCTTGCCTCTATTATCCATGAGATCAGTGACGTTGAAACAGGTGATATCTTAGAGGATGCTAAGTCTAAAACAGCGCCGTTTATCAAAGAACTCATTGGCATGGATTTTAGCCAATTTACGCGCTCAATTATGTTGGCGCAAGGTGGTTTTGCTGCTTTTTTAAAATCAGATACATGGGAAAGAGCCGCTATTTTAGAGAAAATAACTGGCACTGATATTTATGCGCAAATATCTAAAAATGTCTTTGAGAAAAAACGGGATAAGGAGCATGAGCTTGCTAAATTGCAAGCTGGTGTGGATAGCTTACCCTTATTGAGTGCTGAAAACGAAGCACAACTGATAACAGAACTACAAACGCAGCAAAGCTTACAAACAACGCAGCAGCAAGACTTTGATACCATCACTAAGCAACTGGGCTGGCTAGATGACGTTGCGAAATTAAAGCAAAGCTTAGCGCAAAATCTCACCGCACTGACCAACGCCACACAAGATGAGCAAGACTTTGTTCCCAATGCTTTGCGTCTAAATGCGGCCAATAAGGCGCTTGAGATTGAAGGCGCTTTTCAAGCACTGACGCACAGTCGTGATATAAGCAAACAACTCAGCAATGAACAACAGGATTTACTTGATAAAATCCCTACTCAAACAACATTATTAGAGCAAGCGACCACGACTTTTAACGTTGCCAATACCTCTGAATCCCAACTGGAAAATGAGCTACGCGATACCCAGCCCATCATCGATAGCGTGCGAAAAATCGATACCAAAATACAGCAGCACACACATGCGTTAGCCGCTGATAATCAGCGCAAAAACATCTTATCATCGAGTATCCAGCGCTTATCACAAGAAATAATGATACATCAAACAGCAGAGCAAGATATTAAGAGTGAGCTGACTCGTATCGCAAGCTATCTAGGCGAGCGTAGTGCGCTAAATAATATTGATAGCGATATTATTACCTTTAATAATAATTGCACTCGTATGAAATCATTGCTACAGAGCAATATTCAATCAAGTGACAATAAACAGGCGTATCAACACTCAAATAGCCAGTTGCAACAACAACTTTCGACTCTCAATCAGCAACAAGAAGCAGATAACAAGCTTATTGAGCAAAAACAACAAGTACTTAAAGAATTACAACAGCAGCAAACGGCATTATTAGAAGATAAGTCACCAAATGAGCTACGTGCTGATATTGATTATATAGACACGCTTACTCAGCACAGTGAACAAATACGCCTTGGACTCCAGCAACTGGCTGACGTTTCAGAAAGAATAACTATTGTTAGCGCAGCTGTGCCAGATATCCAACAAGCATTGAATACGCTTAGAGATATAATAACTAATCATGAATCAGCTATTAAAGGCGAAAAAACTCAACGCCAAGACAAGCAAGACTATCTTGAAGCACTACAGAAAGTTGCTAATCTTGAGAATTATATTATCGAGTTACAGGATGGCATGCCATGTCCATTATGCGGAGCGCTTGAACACCCCTACGGACAGCAGCACCCACTATTAGAAAGTCATAATAGCCAACATGAGACCTCATTAACGGAACAAACACGGCAACAGATTATTAATATTGATATGCGTATAGATAATATGACGCACGAATTATCAGATTGTCAAAGTCAATATGCTGGCAAACAAAACCAGCTGCAAAATGAAAGCAATCAACTCGCCACATTACGCATGCAAGCGCAAACGCTTTGTAGCGATATCAATAGCTATATCGAAAATAATATCAATTCTGACACTGACACTGACACTGCTATCAACACTATTGTTCAGCCTATAAGTGATATGAATAATAAAATACTGTCAGTTACTCAGTATTTAGCTGGCGATGCTGCCGACAGTATAAGCACAGACCCACAGTTGCTTAGCCATTTATTATCTACCGTCAACGATGTTAAAGCAGCACTGAGCCAAGAAAAAGAAAGGATCAAAAGTACGCTTAACCAATATGACAGCTTCACTCAAACACTGTCTGAGACGACCGAAGCGCTTGATAATACTCAAAAACAACAGCAGCACTATCATAATGATAATCATAAGATAACCACTGATATTAGGCTCAACACTCAACGAATAGACGACATAGATCGCGTGCTACAGGCAAGTTTTGTGGAGCTGACCACAGTAATAGCTGCGGTAGCGACTGTGGTAGAAACCTATCCGGCTGATCAATATCAAAATCATTTAAGCAAGATATCTGATAATGATTCAACCCATAGTGTAATAACAGATTCTACTGCAATAAAAAATACTTTATCAATATTAAACAATAGCATTCAAGATAAAATAGTTGTTAATCAACAGGATAGTGATACATATATTGGTCATTTGCGCCAGCTAAGTTTGGGTTTAAAACAGCTGAAACAGTACTTTCATGCTCAAAAAGACAGCGCCCAAACCTTACAAACGGAAAGTAGTAAATTAACCACTCTAATTGAGGCCAAGCAAGTACAGTTGGATAATGAAAATACTGAGCTTAATAAGCTTAACAACAGTATCGAAGAACAAACAACAGCGCTTAAGCAATTACAAGACGATAGAACACAGAAATTCACTGATAAAGATCCTGATGAAGAAAGCAATCGTTTGCATACAGCACTTGATAACGCGAAGTCCAAAAAGGTAGAAGCACAAAGGCAACGAGATAATAACGAGCAGTTGCTGTTGCAACTACAGAATCGTGCCCAACAACTATCAACTGATCTTAGTAAGATTTCTATCACGCTTAGCACACAGGAAAGTGAGTTTTCAAGCGTGTTAATACAATCGCAGTTCGATACTGAAACTGATTTTTTTAACGCTCGTCTGCCGAAAGCGACACGTGATACGCTCCAACAGCAATACGCCTCTATTGAACAGGCTTTAAATCATGCCAACATGCAATTAAAACAGACGCAGCATGCATTCGATGAAAAGGTATCTTTGGCATTAACTGAGCTGACAGATGAGAATCGAGACAGTCTTGCCAGTAAGCATACTGAACTCAAGTTAGAGAATGAGCAGCGATTGGGCGCAATTGGGGCAATTAAGCAGCGACTAATAGACAATGAACAACAAAAAGTGGCGCAAACAACGCAAAATATTGCCATAAATGCTCAAAAAGAAGCCTTACAAGTGTGGCAGCAGCTGTATGAGCTTATCGGTTCAGCAGATGGTAAAAAATATCGCAATTTTGCACAAGGTTTAACCTTTAAAATTATGATTGACCATGCCAATATTCAATTGAAGAAAATGAGTGACCGCTATTTGCTAACACCCGATATTAATAATCCGCTAGAGCTCAACGTTATTGATAATTATCAAGGCGGTGATATTCGTAGTACCAAGAACCTATCAGGTGGCGAAGGTTTTATTATCAGTCTCGCTCTAGCGCTTGGCTTATCACAAATGGCCAGCCAAAATACGCGGGTCGATTCACTGTTTTTGGATGAAGGTTTTGGCACGCTTGATGAGGAGTCATTAGATATTGCCCTCGACACCTTAACCAACTTGCAACAAGAAGGTAAAATCATTGGTATCATCTCTCATGTGCAAGCGCTGAAAGCACGCATTTTTACCCAAATTCACGTGAAGAAGCTCTCAGGTGGTTATAGTGAAATAAGTGGTCAAGGCTGTAGTAGAGTCACCACTAAAGATGCTGTTTAAAGTGTGAAAGAGATGAAAGGACTATGATGATATTATTATGATGCTAAGTAGAGTTATACAGAGTGTGGGTAACGCAAAGATTGCTAACGCCCTGCCCGTTGTTTTAGTTGGAGTCTTGGTTATCGCGACTGGCACCGCTCAGGCAACCATCAGCTGCGCTGGTTATTTACCGAATAGCTATTTTGAGCGTATTGAAACTAACGTACCCTTTGCTGGCAAGTTAGTCGAATTAACAGATGGGTCGCAGCAGCTACAAGATTTAAATGGCACCGTTATTCTCGATGGATTGACAGACGGCTATATATTGATGGATAAGTATTTATTGGCTCAGAAAAACGGAAAATATGGTGTCGTAAACGCAGCTGGCAAGATAATTGTGCCTTTTGAGTATGACGATATTCAAACTGAACCTGATATAACGACCAGCTTTATTGTCAGCGTTAAGTCATCAGAGGGCAATACCAAACAAGGTATTATCAATCGTCATGGCGAGTGGGTTTATCCGTTAGCAAACGCTCATATCCAGCATGCGCACTATGATCCTGATTATGACCAAGATTATTTTTTAGTAACGGATAATGCAGCGAGCAATCATAAAAGTCTGACAGGACTACTTGATGATAAAGGCTACTGGGCGGTGATGCCGCAGTACGAAGCCATTAATCCGCTTAACGCTTGTACGGGTCAGCCTTTATATCTGCAAGTAAGTTTGCAAGGTGAGACCGCACTGATTGACCAAAATAATGACGTCATCATTCCATTTGCAGCCAATTAGCATATAGAGTCCTTTAATAATAACGCCAATCCACTACTATTTTTGCGCAGCAGCTTATCTCATGAGATTACTGATGACATAGCGACTGCTATGAGTGAAGATATCCAAGAGTATATTATTAGTGCCGACATTGTTGCTGCTAATGGTAAGCTGACTTTTTCCTCGATAAAGGTGACGTGATACTAACACCCAAATTTGACAGTTATCGCGATGACGCGGATAAAGTATGGTTTGAGAACAATGGAAAATTGGTACGTTTAAATACCCTGATAACAGTAGAGTAAATATCTAATTTTGGTACTTTGTAGATACGATCGATAGTATTAATCAATAAAAAACCCCACCGTTAGCTTATAACGGTGGGGTTTTATGTCAAAGACCATTGATTTATTTAGGCGTTTTACTTAGTCACTAGTACTTAATAGTAATTACTTAATAACTAATTACTTAGTTACTAAACCGCTTAGCTCACTCATCAATACTGACAACGTTGAAAGACCAATTTGACCATTTTCATCATTGCTATGCAGATTATCTAACTTGCTCATCTCTGTGGTGACTGACTCCAAATGATCTAAGTGACGTGAACGCCATTCACCAAATGCTTGCTTCGCATCTGGTTTAGATAATATGGCATCCATCAGTAGACGTAGACTACGTGACAGCTCGTTCATCAACGCATGGCGCGCGCGGCGATCCCAGTAGTCTTGCTGTGGTAACGTGGCGATGTTGTCCATCATCCAATCTAACTGCAAGACGTGATAGGCATCAAAGTACAACGTTGCAATCTCATCAACAGGACGCTCATATTGCTCAGCGAGCAGTGCGGCATCAAGTGCATCAACATGATAAGGCAGCATCGCAAACAGCGCGGCATCATTATTAGACAGATCATTCTGCATCAGGCTAGTGGTATCTTCTTGCAAGTATTCTGCAAATTGTTGCTCAATAAAGCCGCCTGATTTGGTTAATTTCTCAACACTATCACTAAAGCGACTGATCATGTCAGCGACTTGCAATTCTTGACCAAAGGCATTTATAAACCAAACAACACCTTGCTCAAGCGCGTCACGTAGACGCAGCTCAAGAGTTAGCAGTAATGTAGCATCGACTTGATTGTCCAGTGCTTCAAGCGTGTTCCAAGCTTTTGACACATTGAAGACATCACGGCTAATCGCATAACCACGCACGATGGTCGCCAGCGATTGGTCTGTTTCCTCATAAAGACGGAACAGTGCTTCAATACCCAAACGATTGACCACACTATTGGTCAAATAGGTGCTGATAATCTCACGATGTAAGCGATGTTCAGTCATCTCATCAAAGAACCGCGTCGCCAGCTCATCAGGGAAATACTTGCGCAGCTCATTGATAAAATACGCATCATCTGGCAAGTCTGATGATAATAAGTTGTCATACACCCACATTTTGCCATAAGCCATGACAACTGCCAGCTCAGGGTTGGTCAAGCCAGTATCTGCTTTTTGACGTTTGGCAATTTCTTCATCTGATGGCAGATATTCAATCGCCCGATCAAGACGCCCTTCACCTTCTAACATCTGAATAAAACGTTGATGATCGCTTAAGTTAGCCGCCGCACGAATGTGGCTAAGCTCGATCGCTTGTGGCTGAAGGTAGTTTTGACGCAATACCAGCTCTGCCACGCTATCGGTCATGCTCTCAAGCAATTCATTACGCTGCTTTAAGGTCATGTCGCCTTGCTCGACCACTTTGCCAAGTAAGATTTTGATATTCACTTCATGATCTGAGCAGTTTACGCCGCCTGAGTTATCGATAGCGTCGGTATAAATGCGACCGCCTGTTTGTGCATATTCGATACGCCCTTGCTGGGTAAAGCCTAAGTTACCACCTTCACCAACGATAGCCGTACGTAGCTCATTGCCGTTGACCCGTACTGCGTTATTGGCACGGTCGCCGACATCAGCATGGTTCTCATTCACGCTTTTCACATAAGTACCGATACCGCCATTCCAAATAAGATCAACAGGCGATTTTAACAACGCACTGATTAACTCATTGGGTGCCATGCTGTCTTCAGCGATATCAAAACGCTGTTTCATCTCAGCACTGAGCGTGATGCTCTTATCTTGGCGGGAGAAAACGCCACCTCCTTGGCTAATAAGTGACTTTTCATAGTCATCCCACGTCGAACGCGGCATGTCAAATAAGCGGGCACGTTCTGCGTGTGAAGCAGCAGCGTCTGGATTCGGATCAATAAAGATATGTAGATGGTTAAATGCAGCGACCAGCTGGGTATGGGTTGATAGCAGCATGCCATTGCCGAATACGTCACCACTCATATCGCCAATACCAACCACGGTAAAGTTATCACGGTTTTGAATGTCCATGCCGCGCATACGGAAGTGACGTTTGACCGACTCCCAACCACCGCGTGCAGTGATACCCATGGCTTTGTGATCGTAACCAACCGAGCCACCTGAGGCAAAGGCATCGTCGAGCCAGAAGTCATATTCAGCAGACAAGGCATTCGCAATATCAGAGAAGCTGGCGGTTCCTTTATCAGCCGCGACCACTAAGTACGGATCATCTTCATCATGACGCACGGTGTTGGCTGGCGGGACAATTTTTCCATCAACGATATTATCCGTCACATCAAGCATGCCGCGTAGGAATGCTTGATAACAAGCAATGCCTTCGGCTTGGAATGCATCGCGACCATCTGCCATGGTTTTGGTTTTGACGATAAAACCGCCTTTTGAACCAACAGGAACAATCACCGCGTTTTTGACCATCTGTGCTTTGACCAAACCAAGCACTTCGGTGCGGAAATCTTCCATACGATCTGACCAACGCAGACCACCACGAGCCACTTTACCACCGCGCAAATGCACGGCTTCAACACGCGGCGAATACACGAATATCTCAAACATCGGTTTTGGTTTTGGTAGATTAGGAATATCTGCTGCCAAAAACTTAAACGATAAACGATCTTTACGCTGACCATCGCTATCGGTTTGATAGAAGTTAGTGCGTACCATGGCGTTAATTAAATCTAAATACCAACGCAAGATACGGTCTTCATCCAAGCTATCCACACCTGCCAATGCCGCCGTGATTTTCTGTTGAATCTGCGCGGTTTTTTCTGTGCGTTCACCTTCACTGTATTTAGGGTTCATACGGGCATCAAACAAACTACCGAGCGCCACGCTAATGTCGCTATTTTTTACTACCGTTTGCTGAATATACGTACTAGAGAATGGTGCTTTTGCTTGCATCATATAGCGTGACAATGCTCGTAGCACCACCACATCATAAGTGTCTAAATTGGTCGTTAATACCAATTCGTTAAAGGAGTCACTCTCAACATGTCCCGCCCAAATCTGTTTGAGACTGTCTTCAAACTGACCACGAACCACTTGCATGTTGACAGTATCGACATGCTCTAGTGTCAGTTCATACTCTTGCATCCAAATGGGCTGCTCTGGCAAATCAAACTCATAGGTTTGCGCTGAAATGACAGACACACCAAAGTTTTCAAGGATTGGCAGGACCTTAGACAAAATAACAGGCTGTTCACGACCATACAGTTTTAGGTGTAATTGATTGCTTGCATCGCCCGTTGACTGGTATAAATGCCAAATCATCGGCTGTTCTGCTGTCAATACAGCCAAACGCTTGGTGTCTTCAACCGCAGTACGGGCATCAAAACGCTCTTGATAAGCGGCAGGGATATAATTTAAGAAGCGACGGTTTAAAGCATTGGCTTGTTGCTCACCCACATTATCCAGCAGCATCTTTTGATAGCTGTCGCTCCATGATTGCATTAAAGCAGATAGTTTGGCTTCAAGTGCAGCAGTATCGACGTCTTTCACTTGACCTGGCACCGTACGCACATGGACATGCACACGTGCGTGAGCTGATTCATTGAATTCTGTGGTAAAGCCTGATGATGTGCCACCGTAGGCTTCTTTTAGGACGTTCTGTACTTTGATACGTAGCTCGGTGTTGAACTTGTCGCGCGGGATATAGACCAAGCATGAGACAAAACGCTGATAATGATCCACACGGCTGAATAGGCGCAGGCTCTTTTTATCTTGCAACTGGCTGATACCAGAAACGATAGGATATAGCTCTTCGACGCTGGCTTGAAAGAGGTCGTCACGCGGTAAGGTGTTAATCACATGCATCATTTTATGGTGTGCATGACCGTCACGCGGCAGTTCTGCCATCGCCATAATCTTATTGGCTTTGTCACGTAATAGCGGAATTTGCTGTACCGTTAGTTGATACGCTTGTGAGGTCAATAAACCAATAAATCGATATTCACCAACCAGCTTACCACTATCATCAAACTTATGAATACCCAAAAAATCCATATATACAGGACGATGCACAGGCGATACACGGCTTGATTTGGATAACATCAACACTCGTGGTTCAGTCAATAGTTGCTTTAATACTTTTGGCAATTGGCTAAAACTTTCGGACAGTTTATCTTCTTCAGCACCGCGTAATAGACCAAGACCGCTATTACCAATGGCGAATAAATCTAAATCAGCAGGTTCAGCATTCACTTCGACAGCCTGCCCGCCTTCCAAACGGTATTCACGATAACCCAAGAATATAAAATGATCGTCTAATATCCAATCTAAAAATGCTTGTATTTCTTGCTGCGAGTAAAAAACTTCTGGCAGTGGTTTGTTTGATAGCTCAGCTTTAATATCCGTCAACTGCGCACGCATCTGCTTCCAATCGCCAACGACTGTATCTAGCGTATCAATTTTTGCCAATAACATTTGCTGTAATGCAGCCAGATCTTCATCATCTTGATAGGCAATTTCACAATGAATCAAAGACAAATGAGAAGTCGCGCTTTCATGTGCGCCTTCGACATGAGTAATATGACCATTATCATCACGTGCAACACTGACAATGATGTTATAAGTACGATGAACATCGATACCTTCAGACTCAAGACTCATCAAAATCGTATCGACTAAAAACGGTCGGTCATAGGCAACAATTTGAATAACCGTATGTGAGCTATGAAAATGCTGCTCTTCTGCTTTGGGGTTCAGCACCTTCAGTTGTGGCTTGCTACCATCATAGGCTTGGAGCAACGTAAAATGATGTAATGCCATGCCCGCTAGGTCAGCGTTACTGATAGTCTCAGCTGCCTCTGCGTGCAATGGCTGATAATAGCTATGAATAAAATGATCAAATAATGATTTGTCTTTTTGTACATAACTGGTAGCAATATCGCTTATCTGGCTGATGCGCTCTTTTGCGATACTGAGGGAGTTTGGCATGTCCTTCATCCTTTTTTATAGATTTAATTTATCATTTATTTAAGTTTATTAATTTGTACTAACTAATGGCAGCGCATAAATATATGAAACATTATTGGTGCTGCGGAGCAGTATATCCATTTACGCAATTTATTCTGTTTTTTCTTGATATTTTAAGTTTCTCTCCTTTTTCCACCCTTATTTTTAGGAATATGTCGCAATTGGGATTTAATGCCATTAATTTAGTGAAGTGTAACGTACATAGCGCGCCAGCTAAAGCGTACAACATCATTTCATGAATCAGCAACATGTCGATAACATTTACTCATGAGACAGGTTTTTACGTTTATTGATGATTAATTGCTGGCAAGTGGATACTCATGGCAATCGGTACGACTTTTTTGTTAGAATATGCCAGTATATTTGAGAGTGTGTGGCTAACTCATAATTAACTTTAATGCTAAGGGCAAGACGTATGATGAATATTTTGGTGATTGGTTCAGGTGGTCGCGAACACGCGCTAGCATGGCAATGTGCAAAAGACGATAAGGTCAATAATGTCTACGTCGCGCCTGGTAATGCTGGTACAGCGCTTGAACCTAAATGCCAAAACGTTGTCCTAGTATCGGCAGACGAGAACGCTAGTGAGCATAGTGCAATCATCGATTTTTGCCAAAACAATGCCATTGATATGGTCATTGTTGGACCAGAAGCGCCTTTGGTCACTGGTATCGTTGATGCTTGCCGCGATGCTGGGATTCAAGCGTGGGGACCAACAGCATACTGTGCGCAGTTAGAAGGCTCCAAAACCTTCGCCAAAGAATTTATGGAACAAAACAATATCCCTACTGCAGCCTATAAAGGCTTCACCGAAGCGGTAGCTGCCAAAGCTTATATCGATGAACAAGGCGCACCCATCGTTATCAAAGCCGATGGCCTTGCCGCTGGTAAAGGGGTCATCGTCGCAGAAACTATCGAACAGGCATATGAGGCCATCGATGATATGCTTGCGGACAATAAGTTTGGTGATGCAGGCAGCCGCGTGGTGATTGAGCAATTTTTGCAAGGTGAAGAAGCCAGCTTTATCTGCATGATTGATGGTAAAAATATCTTGCCAATGGCAACGAGCCAAGACCATAAACGGGCTTTTGAAGGCGATACAGGTCCGAACACAGGCGGTATGGGAGCATACTCTCCTGCGCCAGTGGTCACTCAAGATGTCCATGAAAAAGTCATGACCCAAGTCATTCAGCCAGTGGTTGATGCAATGAATAATGCGGGTCACCCTTATACGGGATTTTTATATGCAGGTCTTATGATTGATGAGGCAGGTGACCCTTATGTGATCGAATTTAACTGCCGTTTTGGTGATCCAGAAACTCAGCCTATCTTAATGCGTTTACAATCATCAATGGTAGATTTGGTGGCACAAGGTCTAGCAGGACAGTTGCCTAGTGATGCTCAATGGGATAGCCGCCCTGCCCTCGGTATCGTCATTGCTTCAAAAGGCTATCCTGAAACGTCATCAAAAGGTGATGTAATTGCTGGCTTGCCGGAACTAGATAACAATAATGACAACGCTGTCAAAGTCTTTCATGCTGGCACTGCTTTTTCTGACAGCGATGCCATAGACCGTGAAAAAGAAGTGGTGACGAATGGCGGACGTGTATTATGCGTGACTGCTCTTGCAGATAGTATTTCAGATGCTCAGCAAGCCGCACTTGCGGTAACAGGTGCGATTAGTTTCGATGGTGCACAGTATCGCCGTGATATTGGTCATCATGCCATTGCTCGTGAAAACAGTTAAAAATCAATATTACTCAGGTGAGAACTGTTAGCAGTTTTAGTCTGATACACCAAATTACTCTTAGCTTTTATGATTCGACCTAGCATCATGCTAGGTCTTATTTTTTGATATTATTTTTTACGAAGTTATAATCTGCAAATATATACTGCGGCTTACAAAGTAACTGCTATTGGCAAGCTTAGGCTCATCAACCAAATGTGCTTTATATGATACAATTTTGTACCCGTACATCGCATCTCCCTTGTATTGTAGGTTTTGAACCCACAAATCAATACCAACTGGATGAATGATTATATTTATGGCAAATGATACGTCTAAACCTTCTAGCACCAAGCAATCCATCGACAACTTAAAAACCTCAGGGTTTGATAGAAGAATGTCGATTGCTAAAACTTCCTTAAATATTGGTCGCCGCTGGGCGGGTAATAGTGTGTCTGGCATGTTCTTAAATAAAGAAGCTCGCACAGCACGTAACCAAGTATTTATGGAAGCCCAAGCAAACTACCTCGCAGAAGAGCTAGGTAAGCTAAAAGGTTCGGTCGTCAAAATTGGTCAAATGCTAGCGATTTATGGCGAACATATTTTGCCACCAGAAATCACCCGTGCCTTGCAAACGCTCAATGACGATACCGCTACGTTATCATGGCCAACCATGCAACAAACCCTGCAGCAATTATTGGGTGAAAAACTACATGAATTAGATGTCGATACGGTTCCTATAGGTACTGCCTCGCTCGCTCAAGTTCATCGAGCCACCGTGATTGCAACTGGCGAGCAAGTTGTATTAAAAATTCAGTATCCGGGTGTTGCTGATGCGATCAACTCGGATCTTGCTTTATTTAAGCAACTATTAAGAGTAAGTAATATCGTTCCGCAGACCCGTTCGCTCGATGCTTGGTTCGAAGAGATACGTGACCTACTCCATCATGAAGTGGACTATGAAGCTGAAGCCGCGACGACAGAACGGTTTTATGACCGTTTGAGTAATGATCCGCGTTACATAGTTCCCAAGATTAATCGCACTTATTCCAAAAAGCGCCTACTCTGCATGTCTTATGAGCCAGGTATTACCGTAGTTTCTGAGGCATTACAATTATTACCTCATGAGCGTCGTAACGCTATTGGTCAAGCAGCCATCGAAATCATGATGCAAGAGATTTTTGTGTGGGGTGAAATGCAGACAGACCCCAACTTTGGTAATTATTTGGTTCGTGTCAGTGAAAATGAAGGTGATATTGATAAATTAGTATTGTTAGATTTTGGTGCTATTCGTCAATTTGATAACAACCTTTTGACCATTGCGCATGGCTTACTAAAAGCTGGTTACCGCCATGACCATCAGGCGATGATGCTTGCGATGACGGGTTATGACTTCTTTGATAGTATGAGTGATAAAGTACGCTCTGATATGGCGTCACTATTTTTATTGGCAACCGAACCGTTTAGTGATTCAGCGACCAATCCTGATATTCCTAGCGATTGTTTAGATAAGGACGACCGTTATATTTGGGCGAACAGCAAACTCCACTCTCGCCTCTCAACACAAGCCACAAAAGCGATGCAGTCCTTTGAGTTTAACTTACCACCAAAAGAATTTATGTTTATTAGTCGAAAATTTATTGGTGCTTACACCTTTTTGACGGTGCTTGACGCTTATACTGATTCTGATACCTTAGTAAAACCTTATTTATAGTCTTAATTGAAGAGTAAGTAATTTTTGAACCGCCCTCTTGTGGCGGTTTTATTTTTCAATATTTTATTTGCTTAGGCTATTTCACATATTACAAATTAGTACTTATTATTGGCAATATTGGTCTTGATTTATTACTTAGGCTATTTAACTTGATTCACAGTGTCGGCCTTCCACTCATCAAACCTAGTTTTATAACCTTCCGGCTTACACATATTAAGCTCCCAGCATACCTCTCCACGGGCTAAATATTTTATTTCAAAATGCGTGCGCTCACTGTCATCAGCGACTTGATAGCGCTCATTAGGCAACGACCATATCTCCGTTGCTTGCTGCTCTGCATTATTGATATAGGCTTCGATGTTGGTTACTAGTACCACCTCTCCACCTACTTGCAAGCGTGACAATAGAAACTCGAAGAAAGGCATGTTTAGCCATTGCTGGTTGGGATTATGCTGTTCAGGATTGGGGTACAGTATGAAGATTTTACTGACACTATTGGGTTTAATGGCATGCACAATCCATGCGATCGCATCAGCATGAATGGCAGTTAAATTCGGCGAGTCTTGTAGCACTGCCAGTTTGGCAAAAGCGTCAAATTTATTACGCGTACGTTCGATCGCAATCAGGTACTTATCGGTATTTTTTGCGGCGAAACCAAGCGCATGCTTACCCTTCCCTGCACCAATTTCTAATATTAAAGGGACAGTGCTTTTATTGTCGTGAATGATATTTGGCATAATAAAATTACGTGGTGCTGAAAGCTTTTCTGGTTGAAATGCTCGCTGTTGCTGATGTGTAAGCTCAATATTGTCGGTCATCTACTATCCTTAAAGTATTTGTCTTTTGCCATTATTCGGGCGCATGCTATTATATAGCCAATCTACTTCAATAGTAATATAGCGACAGCGAGTAACGCGCTATCGTAGTCTATCAAGCGCATACGAGATAAAAATAGATGCAATTACCGACTGCCGCTCGCTAATGACGTTCATCATACAAATAAATCGAGGATACTCCCACCCTTATCATGACTGAATCTACCCCCCAAACCTCCCCTAAAACCTATCCTTGCCCACGTTGTGGTACCAAAACAGCATGGCAAGACAATGAATACAAGCCCTTTTGTAGCAGGCAATGCAAACTTATCGACTTAGGTGCATGGGCAAATGAAGACTATACCTTACCTGCAGAAACCACGCCTTTTTCTAACGAGCTATAATCAACACCTTCTCTTTTAACTAATTTATCATCTTAAGGATGTTTTATATGTCTGCTACTTATCTGATGCCCACTTATAACCGCCAGCCAATCAGCTTTACACGCGGTTCAGGCAGCTGGCTATATACCAAAGATGACACGCCTTATTTAGATGCGCTGACTGGTATTGCCGTATGCGGTTTAGGGCATTGCCACCCGCAAGTGACTGACGCCATTCAGCAGCAAGCAGCGACTTTAGTACATACCAGTAATTTATTCGGTATCGACTGGCAAGAGCGTGCGGGTGAAGTACTATGTACAGCCGCCCAAATGGACAGTGTGTTCTTTGCCAATAGTGGTGCTGAAGCGAACGAGGCGGCGCTTAAATTGGCGCGTCTATATGCCTATCAGCAAGGTTTTAAACGCCCAAAAGTCATCGTTATGGAGCAGTCATTCCATGGTCGTACCTTATTATCATTGTCAGCCACCGCCAACCCAAAAGCCCGTGAAGGGTTTTACACATTAGATGATGACTTTATCCGTGTACCCTTTGGCGATATTGCCGCGATTAAGCAAGCCGCGCAAGATCATGATGAAATTTGCGCCATCTTTGTAGAGCCTATTCAAGGTGAAGGGGGTTTAAATACTGCTGCCAACGGATTTACGTATCTTGAAGAACTACAAGCAGAGTGTGAAGCCCATAACTGGTTATTTATGCTAGATGAAGTGCAAACAGGTAATGGCCGTACGGGAAAATACTTCGCTTATCAACATAGTAATGCGCGTCCTGATGTATTGACGACGGCTAAGGGCTTGGGTAACGGTTTTCCAGTAGGCGCGTGTATGGTACGTGGCCGCGCTAATGGCCTGTTTGGTGCTGGTAGCCATGGTTCTACTTATGGCGGCACGCCGCTAGCCAGTCGTGTGGTACATAGCGTGTATGACGTATTGGCTAACAGTGATATCATGACCAATGCCGTAACCGAAGGGCTGTTTATTCGAGAGACGCTGGTCGATACACTAGGACAATATGGCGTCAGCAGTCGTGGTGCAGGTATGATGATTGGTATCGCTTTGCCTGAAGACATGGACTGTAGTCAGTTGGTTGATCGTGCGCGTGATGAACAAAAGCTCATCATCAATGTCACTGGTGGGCATGTTGTGCGCTTGCTACCGCCGCTTAATATGAGCCGCGATGAGAGCACACAAGTGGCTGAGCGTCTGATTGACTTGCTAAAACCATCATTTTAAATGATTGGTTACATTAAACGCTAATACTAAAAAAGCCTATAGATAATATGTCTATAGGCTTTTTGCTTTTGGAGGCTTTAAACTACTCTCTACGGTGCATTATTCAAACGTCACCTAATTGGCATGGAAGTACTTTTTTAACACCTCTAAACAGCGAGTGATTTTGGCTGGCTGTTGATCACGATTTAGGGTGACGGCATATAGTACAAAACTTGGTAATTGATAACCGGTCAACACTTCGACCAAGTCACCATTTTCAAGCTCTTTTTTGATGTCCATTTCCATCATTCTAACCAAACCATGACCTTCTTTTGCCAAGGTGGTCGCCATAAAGACATTATTGGTATAAATGCGTGAATTCATTTTCGTGCGCGTCTTTTTACCCGTTTCTGTCTGGATGAGATCAATTTGATTGGCATCTTTCATGATTTCAATACAAATCAGCTGATGATCAGCCAAATCTTTAGGTGTTTGCAGTTTGGTATGTTGGCGTAGGTACTGCGGTGAAGCAACCAACATTTGGCGCACATCGGTCAATGGATGACTGCTGAGGCTCGAATCATTAATCGATGGACTCATACGAATCGCAATATCGATCCGCTCATCAATCATGTCAATATAGTGGTTGTCTGCCAGATAGGTAATACTAAGATCATCATGTGCCGCCATCCACGTAGAAAGTGCCGGCAAAATATGATTAACGCCAAGCTCCGGTGTTGTCGCCACTCGTAAGCTGCCTGCCAACTCATCACGCAACTGATTGACCTTAATCCGCCCTTGCTCAGCAGCACTTACCACATCCTTTGCGGCTTCATAAAAGCTCTCGCCAGCTTCTGTTAAGCTCAGCTTACGAGTTGAGCGGTGTAATAGCACGACGCCCAGCTCATTTTCTAATGAGCGGATTTGCTGACTGACTGCACTGGTTGTAATGCCAAGCTCACGAGCAGAGCCACTAAAAGAGCCATGTCCAACCACACTGGCGAACACAGCCATACCGCGTAAATTATCCAACATATTCTCACCTAAACTTCATTTCAGTTTTTAATATAACTTAACCATTATAACGAATCTTAATTTATCTTATCGTTATTAAATATTTCTCTCTTGTTTAAAAAAGCCCATTTAATCTGCAATAAAAACAAAAATATCAAGGCGATAGTACAACATCGCCTTGATATTTTATATGAAAGTTGTATTTAATAACTATATAGACTTTTAAATAATTTTAACAACAGTTTTTCTGACTGTTTAATACAACTGAACCTTACCCATTTTTCCTTCACCGCGTTCATTCAAATACTGCATCACAGGCGTAGCAAGCAGTCTTGCTTCTGCAACCGTCTTGGCTTGCACCAAGCGCTTTTGTTGGCGACGCTCAGGCGTCTTATCCTCTGCTTGCATGACGCTGCCATCGATTTGCAAGTCAATTTCTGCTTGGGTGAACTGCTGTTGCAGTTTAGCCGCTAATTGCTGAAAAGTGGTTTGTAAATGCCGACTATCTACACTGGTTATAAACATTGCCTTGCCATCGCATAAGCCCGTCATCATACCTTGACGCGCAAGTGCCAATTCGTCTTGAGCCAATATCTCCGCTTCACGAGCCGTTTGTAGCCAATAATCCCATTTTTCTGGTGTCCACTCGCCTAGCAGTTCTTGCGGTGAGCAACGCAGCAAAGTACGAGGATCATCCAGTTGCGTTGTTAACTGAGAATTATTTGCATCAGGCTCAACAACGGGTTCAGGCTCAACAACGGGTTCAGGCTCAACAACGGGTTCAGGCTCAACAACGGGTTCAGGCTCAACAACGGGTTCAGGCTCAACAACGGGTTCAGACTCAACAACGGGTTCAGGGTTAGTAACTAATACATCATGATTTTTCTCATCATTTTGAGCCAAACTTGATTCAATATTGTCATAGGTTTCGACTTGCAAATGATCATTATCTCGTGCTTGATAATCAACGCCATAAGACTGTAATGGCGGTGCAGAAGCCGAGTGGCTATTTGACGACTTATTCGATGACTGTGTAGAAGGTGTAGATGTCCCATCTTCTATAGCTGGTACTTCAGGTAATACAGAGCCAGCATAAGTATGATTTAATATCTCATCGACTGGCAACGGACGAAATGCTAGCAGACGTAAAATGCACATTTCCAGCGCTTGCATTGGTGTGCTCGCAAGCTTAACACCTTCACGTGCTTGCACAACAATCTCATAATACAGTTGCAGAACGTCTGGACTCATATGCTGCGCAAGCGTGTTAATATCTTGCGCCTGTGCCTCATTTACATTTAATGCCACTTCAGGCAACAGCTGAGTCAACGCCAATTGATGCAGTAATTCAGTAAGACCATCAAACATACTCGTCGCATCAACCATTTGCGCGCGCATTTGTTCTATGTGAGCCGCGACAGCAGATTTGTCATGGTTATAGATATCGGTAATTAAACTGACCAGATCAGCCGCATCAATTAAGCCAAGCATAGCGTTTACAGTGACATCGTCGAGCGCACCTTGACCAAAAGCAATGGCCTGATCGGTCAATGACAACGCATCACGTACAGAGCCTTTCGCAGCGCTGGCCAATTGCCAGAGCGCAGGCTGCGTATAACCTACCTGCTCTTGGGTAAGAACATTTGCCAAATGCTCGCTGAGTAACGTTTGCGGTAGCGGACGTAGTACAAACTGCAAACAGCGCGAAATAATGGTAATCGGCAATTTTTGCGGATCAGTCGTGGCAAGTAAGAATTTTACATGCTCAGGGGGTTCTTCCAAAGTTTTAAGAAGCGCATTAAAACTGTGTGTGGACAACATATGTACTTCATCAATCAGGTATACTTTATAACGCCCCTGACTTGGCGCATACGGCACATTATCCAGCAACTCGCGGGTGTCTTCTACTTTGGTACGGGATGCCGCATCAATCTCGATAAGATCGATGAATCGCCCTTGATCGATGGCCACGCAGTTATCACACACACCGCAAGGCGTACTAGTAATACCCGTATCGCAGTTCAAACATTTAGATAGGATACGCGCAATCGTGGTCTTACCCACACCGCGTGTGCCCGTAAAGAGGTAAGCATGATGCAAACGGTTATAATCAATCGCATTAATCAATGCTTGAGAAACATGCGTTTGCCCAATCAACTCGTGAAAGTTTTTGGGACGGTATTTGCGCGCTAAAACTTGATATTGCTGCGTCATAATAAATGCCAATGTGAATAATACAAATATAGATGGGGTGTCAAACCAGTAGGCTGTATTAGGTTTAGATTATAACTGCGCTTGAAGTTGTGCTAAACGTTCGTATAAGCGCTGAGTATTGGCGTCAATCACTGAACCTTTTTGATAAAAGGCATCCAAGTACACCTCTGTATTGACGCTATCATCACAAGGTCTAAACTCTACGCCAATCAAAAACAAATCATCCATCACTGGATCCTGCATTTGAGCATTGAGCTCCAATAACAAGTCTTGTTGAGACGTGCGAACCTTATCAGCACTCAGCGAACTATTATCATCTTGCGCATAGAAAACCATTAGATAATGGCGTCCAAACACGTGATAAGAGTGCTCATGACAAACATAACCATTCCAGCGAGAGTCTTGATCCATCGTTTTGTAAGCTAAGATTTTTTCAACCAAACAAGCGTAAGTATACATTGACTCATCGACCAAAATATCGACTGGCTCTTTTGGTAGTGGTTGACCTGCCTCATAATAATTTTTGATCAAACTATTAAACAGCTTGTACCACATCCGAGTATTTTTCTGAATCTCAGCCATGAGTGCTTTGGCAAAGACTGCCTGATCTGGTTCTGTAGCTTTGAGCAAGCGTTGCTCAATCTGATCGATCAACTGATTATCAATCAATTGCTCTTGCACCCTAATCGCTCTTTGATGAAAGTCAGGCGACTGTAAAAACTGGGTAAGTAATGTCGATTCGTTTTGGAATGACTCAAACCCTGTCAGCTGGCTGCGATGAAAGTCTAAAAATGCGGATAAATCGCTTGGCGTAACCAATTGGCTGATGATATCGACAAAGTTTTGATGGCTAAATACCTGTAAAACACTCTGCTCATCATCCAGATCTAAAACACAGTCTTCAGCAAAAAACTGACTACCATATTCATAATCAACCGTATGCGAGGATGCTTGTGGTTTATCATCTTGATGTGTAACAGACAGTGACGTCAAACCAATGAAATAAACATCCTTACCAGCTGCCGAGGTATTACTTTCTGCCATCGACTTATCGTTTTTTAGATAAAGCTGAGCGTGACGCTTGATTAGTTGGTTGACGACTTCTTTTCTCCACTCACGAACTTGAGCGCTGTCTACTTTTTGCCTACTCGCTTGCATCACCACATCATTGACGATCAAATAAATGATAGCGCCAGAAAACTCAAAAACGAAATCATAACCTTGAAACTGCTCAGGATTGGTTGTTTTATCTGCTGGTAACTCATACAAAGATAAGAAACTTTGTTGAATCATTTGTTGCCAAAGTGAGGGTGACGCGTGCTGAGTATCCATGATATCCCTATAAATGAGGTCTCATAAAGAATCTGGGACCATTCCATTGAAAGTAAAAGAGCTTTCTTATGTTCAGTTTAGTCCCAGCATGGATTTATGGCAAGTAGACCAGTTCTAGCTTTCTAATTTGCGACGCATATGCGGAAATAAAATCACATCACGAATACTGGCAGAATCGGTAAACAACATCACTAAACGGTCAATGCCGATACCTTCGCCTGCGGTTGGTGGTAAGCCATAAGACAGCGCTTCGATGTATTCTTCATCAAAATGCATCGCTTCATCATCACCAGCGTCTTTTTCAGCGACTTGTCCACGGAAGCGTTCTGCCTGATCAGCAGGATCATTAAGCTCGCTAAAGCCATTGGCCAGTTCACGACCACCAATGAATAGCTCAAAACGATCGGTGATTTCAGGATTGTCATCACTACGGCGTGCCAGTGGTGACGTTTCCGCTGGATATTCAGTGATGAACGTTGGCTGACGCAATTGATGTTCAGCGGTTTCTTCAAAGATAATGGTCTGTAGTTTGCCCACACCAAACACCTCTTTCACTTGCTGTTTAAGCGTTGTCGAGGCGTACTCTGCCAGATATTCACGGTCATTGATACGTGCCATATCGAAGTTTTCAGCATATTTTGCAATTGCATCAGACATAGATAAACGTATAAATGGCGCTTTTAGACTGATGGCTTCTTCTTGATAAGTAATCTCAGTCGTGCCCAAAATATCCATCGCCAATTCATTAAATAAGCGTTCGGTCAAATCCATCAAGTCATGATAATCAGCATACGCTTGATAAAATTCAATCATGGTAAATTCAGGATTATGGCGAGTTGATACACCTTCGTTACGGAAGCTGCGGTTAATCTCGAACACTCTTTCAAAACCACCAACGACTAAGCGCTTCAAGTAAAGCTCAGGCGCGATACGCAGATATAAAGGCATATCTAGAGCGTTATGATGCGTCACAAACGGACGCGCCACCGCACCACCTGGGATAGGATGCATCATCGGCGTCTCAACTTCCATAAAACGCTCATTTAACATAAACTTGCGAATGCCGCTAATGACTTGACTGCGAATCATAAAGGTATCACGAGTCGTCTCATTGGTCATCAAATCAAGATGACGATTACGATAGCGAGCTTCGACATCAGCTAAACCATGGAACTTGTTTGGCATTGGACGTAACGCTTTAGTCAATAACTGAAACTCTTCGATATGCACATATAAATCGCCCTTGCCTGAGCGACCGATATAGCCTGATACGCCAACAATATCACCCAAATCTAATGATTTAATGGTCGCTAACGTCTCTGGATCCAACTCTTTGCGTGCAACATATAACTGAATGCGACCCGTCATGTCTTGAATAACAATAAAGGCACCACGGTTCAGCATGACGCGACCTGCCACGTTGACCTGTGTTTTTTCGCCATTCGCCGCTTTTTCTTCAATTTCTTGTTTTGAGACGCCGTCAAAGGCAGTTTGCAAATCTTGCGCATAATCAGTACGTTTAAATGTATTTGGATACGGCTGTTTGCCTGAAGCAGTGATATCGTCTAGCTTAGCTTGCAGCTGAGCAATTAGCTCGTTAGCGTCTTCTGGGGCTTGCTCTTGATTCTGATTGTTGTGCTTTGACATAACACTCTCAATATTGTTAGGTAATTAAATGAAATAAACGAAAACTGCAAAATTAAATCTATACTTATTATCATGGTCGATAGCCGTAAAAAAACAGCTATAAACAAACAGACACTGTCATCTAAACAGTGTCACGCTTTTATGAATTAATGATTCACGACCAGCTATTGAGCCTCTAGTCATTAATATCCTGATGGTTACTAATCACCACCGCCGATACTGGCCATCAAATCAGCCTGATGCTCACGCAACAGTGCATCAAGAATCTCATCCAAGTCGCCTTCCATAATGGCATCAAGCTTGTATAACGTCAGGTTGATACGGTGATCGGTCATGCGACCTTGTGGGAAATTATAAGTGCGAATGCGTTCTGAACGATCGCCACTACCCACCAAATCACGGCGTATGGTATCTGCTGCATCAACTTGCGCCTGTACTTTGACTTGCTGAATCTTTGAAATCAGCATTTTCATCGCTTGCGCACGGTTTTTGTGCTGGCTACGCTCTTGCTGACACTCTACCACGGTACCCGTTGGAATGTGGGTCAAACGTACGGCTGAGTCAGTGGTGTTAACATGCTGACCACCCGCACCGCTTGAACGGAAGGTATCAAAGCGGATATCGGCTGGATTTAGATCTACTGTATCATCAATCTCAACTTCAGGCATCACCGCCACGGTACAAGCTGACGTATGCACGCGACCTTGGCTTTCGGTTTCAGGCACACGCTGCACACGGTGTACGCCTGATTCAAACTTTAAGCGCCCATACACGCTGTTACCTGATACGCGAGTGATAATTTCTTTATAACCGCCATGCTCGCCTTCACTTGCCGACAATACTTCCACTGTCCAGCCTTGTGTCTGCGCGTATTTTTGGTACATACGGAACAAGTCACCAGAGAAAATCGCGGCTTCATCACCACCTGTACCCGCACGAATTTCCAAGAAAGCAGGCACTTTATCATTCGGATCTTTTGGTAGCATCATGACATTGAGCGCCTCTTCCATCTCTACGATGGTCTCGCGGGCGTTATCAATCTCATCGATCATCATCTCTTTCATGTCAGGATCTGATGCATCAGCCAGCATAGCCTCTGCATCAGCCTGATCCGTTTCTGCACGCACATAGTTCTGCCATAAAGTGGTGATATCCATCAAGTCGCTGTGCTCGACAGACAATTCACGGAATTTATTATTATCGCTGATGATACTAGGATCTGATAATAAGGCGGTGACCTCTTCATAACGGTCTACCATCTGGTCTAAACGCAGGCGTAAGGATTCTTTCATAAAAGGACTTTTAATTGGATGAGAGGAATAAGACCGTGATTATAGCAAATTTTTCGGGGTAAATTAAAACCTCTAAGCATTCTTGTCGATATTCTAAGCATTCTTCCCGTTATATTCTCAAATAGCGCCTCATTCTTGAATAATATATTGCTTAAATAATGTGATTAAATGCTCATAACAAAAATAACAGACAAAAAAAATAGCTAAGGTTGCTCTTAGCTATTTTTTATTAGGGCGTGTCCTCATTTTGAAAGTGCTGATAAAATTGAGGACACCCTCTAGTCACAGGTCTTACTTTAAAAATTAAACCTTACGCACCAACACTGAACCGATAGAGTAACCCGCACCAAATGAGCAAATCACACCCAAATCGCCTGATGCCAGCTCATCTTTATAGCGATGGAAAACAATCATCGGACTGGCTGAACTGGTGTTAGCAAATTCAGCAATGACACTTGGCACAATCGCTTTATCTGCTTCTTTACCAATCACAGTACGTAGGATTAAATCCAACATATTGGCGTTGGCTTGGTGCAGCCACATCATTTTAACATCAGACGTTGCAATATCGTTCTCTTGCAAATGCTCAGTGATGACCTCTGAAACCTTTGGACAGACTTCACGGAACACTTTTCGACCATTTTGTAAGAATAGCTTGTCGGTGACTGGCTCTTTGATGTCTGGATACATCTCAGTCTGTGCCGCTAAGAATTCTGAGCGATCCATAAAGCCGTATTCGTTTTTGATATTGGTCGAAAACTGGGTAAATAGCTTAGAGTTAAGAATCTCATAACCTTTTGGCGTGTCTAGCTCTTCGACGATAGATGCTGTTGCGACATCACCAAAGATAAAGTGGCTGTCACGGTTACGCCAGTTCAGATGCGCTGAAGTAATCTCAACGTTGACCACAGCGATGCGCTTAGCCAGACCAGAAACGATAGAGCCGTGTGCTTGCGATAGACCAAAAGTCGCGGCGCTACAAGCGACGTTCATATCATAAGCAAAACCGCCAATCATACCGATTGCATTTTGAATCTCGATAGCGACCGCAGGATAAGTACGCTGAAAGTTTGAACAGGCAAGAATGATACCATCTAGGTCATTGGCTTCAAGTCCCGCATCTGCTAGCGCGTCTTTCAAAGCTGCAGTACCCATTTCTGCCATAATAGACAGCTCTTCACCTAAATGACGATAAGGAATCACTGGTGCCATGATTTCAGGATCTAAAATACCATCCTTTTCCATCACATAACGTGATTTGATACCAGATACTTTTTCGATAAAGGCCGCTGAAGAAGGCTCTAGGGCAGTCAAAGTTCCTGCTGCTATCTCGTCAGCATGCTTTGCATTATAATTCTCAACATACTTATTAAATGAATCTACTAGCTCTTCATTACTGATGCTATAAGGCGGAATATACAGGCCAGTGCCTGTGATACAAGTCGTCATGATAAGCTTCCTTGTCTACTACTATAGGGCTTGGGATAAGCATAAAAGTGGAAAAATAACAGTCGTTTGATTTCAGTGAATAACTGTAAACTTAAAATCAGAGCCTTTATTATGCCTGAATATAATTATTTTTCTAATACTTTGTTACAAATAATCTGTTTGTTGCGAAAAATAAGCAAAGTCCTGACTTCATTTTGGAGCAGCTACGTTATAATTGGCGCACTTTGCTAGCGACACGTTCACAGTTCGAACGCATAAAACTGCGAGACATAAAACCCGCTCATATTTGGGAATACTCATGGTAGAAATTTTTAACTGGTTATTTGGACAATACGCTGACTATCCCACTGTCTTTATTGCTCTCGAATTAATTGCTGTCATATTTGGGGTAGCAAGTGTCTTACTCGCCAGCAGAACCAATATTTTGGTATTTCCGATAGGTCTCGTCAGCACCGCTATATTTGTCTATCTATTGTGGAAATGGCAGTTATTTGGCGATATGTTTATCAATGCCTACTATACGGTGATGAGTCTATATGGCTGGATCAATTGGACACAGAGTAAGAAAAACACAGCCATAAAAAAACAGCAAGATTATATCAACCCTACTGGTCAGCAGCAAAATGAGTCGTTAGCAAGCATTAACGCCCAGAACGCTATTCAAGTAGAACATCTCGATAAAAAAGATTTGCCAATACTCGCCTTACTAGCCTCGGCGACTATTGCCTTTGTCGCGTTGGTGTATTACTTCAGACCAGTCATCAATAATAACTTTAGTTTTGATGGCGCGGTATTAGGATTGCATTTATTTACGTGGGTCGATTACACCGATATGTTGACTACCGCGCTGTTTTTGATGGCGATGTGGCTGATGGCGCGGCGCAAAATTGAGCATTGGATACTCTGGATAATCGCCGATGCTATTTCAGTCCCGCTATACTTTTATAAAGGTCTCACTTTTACTGCGCTACAATACGTAGTCTTCACTCTTATCGCAATTTGGGCTTACTATGAATGGCAACGACGTTACCGCTTGCAACCTAAAGCAGCATACGCCTAAATCGGTCATCAATGTCGCTATCCTAGGGGCAGAGAGCACTGGAAAGACCACGCTATGTCGCGACTTGGCAGCACATTTTGGCTGCCCTTGGGTACCAGAATACATGCGCACCTATCTACAAGCGAAATGGGATAAGGAACACCTCACTTGCACTTGGGAGGATTTACTCCCTATTGCACAAGGTCAAATTGAGTTAGAAAATAAGCTCGCCGCACAAGCGGCTCAAAGCGATCACAACCATTATTTATTTTGTGACACCAGTCTGTTTGAGCTAATGGTTTATTCTAATTGGTATTATGGTGATTGCCCTAAAGCACTTACCAATGCGGCGTTAACGCATCATTATGACTTGATTTTATTAACCGAAGTTGATATCCCGTGGGTCGCCGATGACCTAAGAGATAGCCCACATCAGCGTGATGAAATCAGTGCTTATTTTGAAAGTCAGCTGACCCATCACCAAAAGCCATTTCATCGCATAGGTGGTGATAGATATGAGCGGGTACAACAAGTGCTCGAATGGCTTTCTTAAACCCATCCTATACCACGTTATAAGTAAATGACCTACAACCTTACCTTTAAGAGCATTAAGAGATGTCCATGCTAAAAAACATTGAACGATACCTAGAAAAAACCATCTTTAACAGCCGCTGGATATTAGCGCCTTTTTATTTAGGGCTGGTCTTAGGGATTATTTTATTATTTATAAAATTCATTCAAAAAACAGTCATGATGTTCAATACTGTATTTAGTGCTTCTGTATCAGATGTCATTGTTAATATATTAGTGTTGGTCGACCTCTCTTTAGTAGCCAGTTTATTATTAATCATCATATTTAGTGGTTATGAAATATTTGTCTCAAAAATTGATACTGGTGATCACGTTGATCGACCTAGTTGGATGGGCAAAGTAGATTTTTCTGGTCTAAAACTAAAAGTCATCGGTGCCATCGTCGCTATTTCCGCCATTGATCTATTAAAATCATTTATGGATATTCCTAATGAATTGAGTGAGGGTGAAGCGGACAAACTCATGTGGAAAGTCATCATTCATATGACTTTTGTGTTGTCTGGTTTATTATTTGCTATTATGGATAAAGTGGTTGGTGATACTAAAAAACACTGATGCCAGAAAACACTAAGGCTTATTTTTCCACATACTCTCCATCGTTCTTACATATTTTTTCTTCATCTCTCCTCTATGATCTTCTTTGAACCTACTGACTGTTATATGCACAGTTTTGGACTAAAGATTCATATGAGGAGCTTTCATGCAAAAAACACTATTGACGAAATTGTCCATCATCGCCGGGCTTTGTATTATTTTTGCCATCGGTCTCGGTATGATTGGCTCAGTCATCTACGAACGACAAAATTATGCCGCGTCGGTGGTTAAAGAAATTGCCCAGCAGCACGTCAATCCGCAAGAAATCATCACCCCATTTATCATCATCCCTACCACGATTACGCCTGAATGTCAGATTACAGCACCTGAAACAACCAGCAAATGTGCACCATCCTATTCAAAAAATGAAATTGTCTTTGCCAGTCAGACCCAAGCCATACAAGATCTTGAAGTCAGCACTGATACCTATAAACGTGGCATCTATCATGCGACCAGTTATGATGGTGCGTTGACATTTGACCAACGCTATACATTTGATCAAGCCATCAGCAGCTTATATGACACTACGAGCACAGCTAGTGACGCACAAGGTTCTGTCAGTACACCCACCAATAAAAATAACACCCAGTCCGAAAAAACCATCATCCACTGGAATGCAGCAAAATTGATTATTCCAGTATCAGATCTGCGCGGCGTGGCGACGCTACCAACGGTGACCATTGATAAAAATCCGATAAAAGCGACCTACCCTCAGACAGCGCTGCTGAAAAATCTAACCTATGTAGAAGTAGCTATTCCGCAAGATATATTACAGCATTCAGTAAAAAATATAACGAGCCAACAGAATGGCAATAACGCCCTTGCTACGAACGGTACTAGCGAGTCATTGACCAGTACAGAAATCGTCATTGATTTACCGTTAGCTGGTATTAGCAATGTAAACACTGTACCGACGGGACAAAACTTTAACTTAACGATGCGCAGTAATTGGCATGCGCCAAACTTTATTGGTAAGGCGCTCCCCAATGCCAAGAAACTTACCGCTAAAGGTTTTGAAGCCAGTTGGCAAAATCAGTATTTAACAATAGCCAACAATCAAGATTTGTCGCAATGTGTCAGCATCGCCAACAACCGATGTGTCGTCACCAGTCAAGCCACTCTTGATAACAACAGCCAGTCAATGGCTTCTGGTGATGCGCTTATAGCAATGGAAGGTGCTGCTACAGCAGAAGCTACCACCATACCTGATAGCTATCGAAACGTGCGCCTGAACAGCTTTGGTGTGAGTTTTGCTGAGCCTAATGATGTGTATTTACAAACTGAACGAACGATGAAATATGCCTTATTATTAATCTTAGTATCATTCGGCACTTTCTTTTTATTTGAAGTGATCAAATCCAGCCGTATTCACCCTATTCAATATCTGTTGGTCGGTTGCGCGCTGTTTGTGTTTTATGTCTTACTATTACCACTTGCTGAGCAAATTGTCTTTTGGAAAGCGTATGCCATTGCTGCCAGCGCCTGTGTTGGACTCATTGGTTGGTATACTTATTATGTACTGGGCGGCGTCAAGCGAGCAGCGATTTTCACTGTCACATTGGCAGGATTTTATGCGGCGTTTTTCGGCATATTAACCACCGAAGATATGAATTTATTGCTTGGTGCTGTCTTCTGTTTTGTGCTGCTCGCTTGCGTGATGGTCATGACCCGTAAAATTGATTGGTATAAAATTGCCTAACTCAATTAAGGTATGTTAAAAACGTTTAGTCTAGGGCTGTCTTACGTTGGTATAATTGGCTATTATTAAGTCTGCCAACATAAGACCGCTCGATCTACTCATAGATAATTCATATAGCTATCATCTCATTTATTATCATCTAATGATCTCACTATTCAAGGCCTTTGCCCAGTCTCGACATCCATTCTCACAGCGTTCACAGAGCTGATTTGGGTCAGATATATGATCGACATAGCCGCAATGCATACATGCGTAATATGTTTCTGACTCTATCTCTTCGACAGGTTGATACTGCTTAGGGAAAAGCGGCATACCATAGCCGGTGTTTTCAGGCGGATATAACAATATACTAAAATTACCGTCCGTCTCTAGCAAGCCTGTACGCACTTGACCCAAATGCTCAACCCCTTGTTGGCGCATTTCAGTAAAAAACTCATCATGAGACATTTTACCCTTTTTAATCTTATCGAGTACCAGCATCCCATCTTCTACAATATAGAGCGACTTCCCTTCTAATAAATCTTCAAAAGGTTGGAATTCCATCATGATCCACGTGCATAATCGATAAAGCACGATAACGATGCTCATGACCAGTACTGCCTGAATAATCGGCAAATCCTCGTTAAACATAGGGTCACCTGCGATAGAGCCCAATGATAAAATAATGGTCAACTCAAAGATTGACAGCTGACGGACGCCGCGTTTGCCCGTCAAACGCAAAAACGAGATAATCAGCACAAACATGACGCTGACACGCACCAATATCTCAAGCGCAAATGCCCAAGTGGTGTCATGAATAAAAATACTTGCCCAATCCATATTACTTTTTCCTATCTATTGTTTTTATTTGATTTATGACGATTAACTTCAGCAATCGTTCTGAGTATGCGCTTGATCCACATCACACCACTTTTGTAGTCGGCCTTTATTGTTAATTCAACTATCATCAGTCCAATTTAAAAAACACTTTCGCCTGCGAGTGCAATAAAATATGCTCTGTTGTAAGACACTTTCCAACTAGCAACTAATTTTTGTCACTTTTGCCATTATTTTTGCTGGTAAAACAGTGTTAACAACATCCCTAAAAGTCGAATTTGCCTATTTTATTAAAAAACCAGCTTCTTTATTGTAGGAATTATTTTTGAAAGCCACCTTGTACACTGTTATTGCATTAATCGCCTTTGCTGCAAACTCTCTCTTTTGCCGGATGGCGTTAGCAGAGGGTCATATAGATGCTTGGAGCTTTACCATTTTGCGCCTGCTGAGCGCTGCTGTCTGCCTAGGTATTATCATGACCATTCATGCTTATCGGTTACGACAGCACGCGCGAGAGTCTGACAGTATTGCTCACGCTGCTATTTTAAACGATAAAGGTAGCTGGTTAAGTAGCGTGAGCTTAGTGATTTATGCGCTATGCTTTTCGATTGCTTATGTAGAGTTGGATACTGGTACAGGAGCGCTGATTCTATTTTCAGCGGTTCAGCTGACGATGATTGGTTGGGGCATCTATAAAAAAGAGCAATTGAGCGGCTTACAATGGCTGGCATTTATCGTAGCGGTAGCAGGGTTTGTCTATTTGATGCTACCGTCAGCAGCGGTGCCTTCGTTACTAGCGGCGGTGCTTATGGCAATCAGTGGTGCCGCTTGGGGCATATATAGCATACGCGGCAAATCATGCGTGTCGCCGCTGCGAGCCACAGGTTTTAATTTCATTCGGAGTCTGATAGCAGCGCCCATACTGTTAATGATAAGCATGACTTATCTAGACAATATAGGCTTGGAAAACATCAATTTAGGTGACATTACTATCAAGGGAGTACTTTTGGCCTGTGCATCAGGAGCGATCGCATCTGGTATAGGCTATAGCATCTGGTATATGGCCATGCCTTTGTTAAAAAACACCCAAGCAGCAGTTGTACAATTGTGTGTCCCTATACTCGCTGCGATATTAGGCGTGGTGTTTTTATCTGAGCAATTGACCATGCCATTCATTATAGCAAGCTCGGTTATCTTGGGTGCAGTATTGGTATTTATTTTAAATAGAGAAAAAGCCCCTACGTGAAATATCCTCATTCGTTATTTAAAACTAATAGGCTAATAGAGGCTTAGTGATAAAAAAGACAGATAAGATTACTACCATAGCT
Source organism: Psychrobacter sp. NPDC064578 (assembly GCF_044901245.1). NCBI lineage: Bacteria > Pseudomonadati > Pseudomonadota > Gammaproteobacteria > Moraxellales > Moraxellaceae > Psychrobacter > Psychrobacter sp. NPDC064578. The sequence goes on along the minus strand of NZ_JBJDPI010000003.1, from coordinate 335,904 downwards.
CTCAAAAACAACATGAAGTTACATTCTCTACGGTATCATGTTGCTTGAAGTAACAACCTACTTTTACCGATACTTTTGAGGCATATTATGAAAAAATTATTAGCCGTAGCACCTTTTGCTCTATTATTGTCTGCCTGCGCCACTAATGCACCAATTACTACGACCCCAGAGACCAATACTCAGCCAGTCGTCCAATCATTCACTTGTGAAGACAACGGTCAACTCACTGCTGCCTACACTGCTAACGGTCAGACTGCTAACCTAAACGTGACCTTGCCTAAAGTTGGCTTAACCAATGCAAAAATCACCATGGAGCAAGCGGTATCAGGTTCTGGCGCTCGTTATGTCAATAATGTTAACCCTAAAACCACTTACGATTGGCACACCAAAGCGGATTACGGCATCATGACCATCACATCAGACAATGGTCAACAATACCAAGTGAACTGCCAACTATAATAACCCTAGAAACAAGCGTAAATAATACGTGGTGGTTATTTGAATAAAACCTATGTTTTTATTCGAATCTATTGAAAACGAAAGAGCCAGTAGTCAAACTACTGGCTCTTTTTTGTGCTTAACTTTTCATGCCTGATAATTTAATCTTAATGATCAACGTTGAATCACTCAATAAAAAACTGCCTGAATACTTTATGTACCCAAGCAGTTGAAAGTCATATCGTTTTTATATTTGTTTATAGTTATTAGAGCAGCTGTTGAATCAGTCGTTAGGTATTAACTACTGCTGACCGTTAAACCACGGTCACATGCAAACGTACATCGACATTACCGCGAGTAGCATTAGAGTATGGGCAAACTTGGTGAGCTGTTTCGACCAGTATTTGCGCTTGAGCCTCATCAATGCCCGACATTTCAACATACAAATCTATATCTAGGTTATAGCTACTATCGGCTTTCATACCAATACCCACTTGGGTCGAGGTTTTTGAGGCAGTGATTGGCAGTTTCATTTGCTGGGCGGTCAGATTTAAAGCACTATCAAAACAAGCCGCATAACCCATTGCAAAAAGCTGCTCTGGATTGACACCTTCCTTGTCTGTTTCTTGAAAAGAGACCAGATCAAAACCTAGCGAACCATCGTCAAGACCTGTATGACCAGAACGACCACCCGTTGCCGTTGCTCGCGTTTTATAGAAAATCTTCATCATATACTCCTTATGGATTGGCATGTTATTGGTATTGTGCAAAACGCTGCAAATCAATCTTGCTGTGTTTTGATGCCATCATTATAGAAGTGAGCAGGCTAATCTGGTAGAGCATTACTCCAGAATTCTTGCCTAATACTATAAATATTTATATCATTAGGCAAATTATAAAGTAAGCATAAATCATGAAAACAAAAACGGTAGAGCAGCTACTTAGTATATTACCCAAAAACCAAACCATCGAATCAGACATTTCAGGCTTGTTTTTTTATTGTGCCGACAGACCAAGAAAGACTATCAGCTATATCCAAGAACCTAGCATATGTATCGTCTTACAAGGCACGCGTGAAATTTACTTAGGTACAGATTGCCAGAAATTTGATGACAGTAGTCTGATGTTCTGCCCTGTCAATATTCCTATAAGCATGCATATCAAACACGCCACTGTAGAGAAGCCTGTCATCGTATTGTCTATGAAATTAAATCTGGCGCTCATTCGTGAGGTCATGGCACAAATACCACCTCAGAAAAATGCCGATTATGAGCATCAAGGGATAAAATGGCCGTTAGAAGACACCATATTAACCGCATTCGAGCGGCTGATAGACTTGCTTAATTATCCAAGTGACATAGAGTTTTTATCACCTTTAATTCAGCAAGAGATTTATTATCGGCTACTCTCAGCACAGCAAGGTCATAAGCTTCGGCAACTGGTGGTCAACGGCAGTCACACCCACCGTATTGCCCAAGCTACCGATTGGCTAAAAGCGCATTTAGAAGAGCCCGTCATCATAGAAGATTTGGCCAGTCGATGCGGTATGAGTGTGTCGGGATTTCATCAACATTTTAAAGAAATCACTCAACTAAGCCCGCTTCAATATCAAAAAAGCCTACGATTGATGAAAGCGCGGCAGCTGATTCAACTCGGCGAGGCACAAGTATCGCAAATCGCCATGCAAGTAGGCTATGAAAGTCCCAGCCAATTTAGCCGTGAATATAAGCGGCTATTTGGAGTAAGCCCAAGCAGTGAGTTAAATATCTAGAATGAGGCGCCTACTATAATGGTTTCTGACTAGGGCAATTCCTCTGCGCCTTGACAGCTTCATAATTAACTGCGTACACAATGTAATTATCTGTTTAGCAGATGCCTACACCCTCCCTCTTTCCAGCCGAACAAACGACGAAATATCTTACTCAAGAAAAAAAACAGTTGACTTGATCTATATATTCATATTATAACATATATAATATATTCATAATTTTGCAACTATTATAATAATTTTTCTACGTGTGATCGTCAGAATACTTCGGGAGGCACTAACATGATTCGTTTAAGCTATACTCTCAAATGCTGGGCATTGGGTGTCACTTATTTTTTGGTGTTTTATTTTATGGTGGTCATGAGCGACCCTGGTTTTAGCAAGTATATTTATATGCTGGCACTAAGCACCTTGTTATTCCCCGTAGCTAAGCGTTCAGTCGATGTTATGACGGACTTTTTTACACCAAACACGGTATTATTTAATGGATTATTGCCCTCATTATTGATCAACGTGGTGATTTGGATACTCACGCCATTTATTGTAGCACTGACCGTTATAGCATTCGTGCTTTATAGTATGGGTGTGCTGACAGAAAAGATCAGCCACTAATTTTACTCAGATGCTAAATTTTAGAGCAAAGGTTCCATGACGCTACCTTTGCTTTTTTGCTTCATAAAAGATTTATCCGTCGCAAAAAAACAATGATACTTAAACAAAAGGCTGGGTTAGCAATTGCTAACCCAGCCTTTTTGTCGATGGTGAGTGAAGGTTGGTTACTTAAAATCAGTAGGGTATCCATTCGATAACCTACGCTATCAAAGCTACGCGCAAATCTCACGAATAGTTATTTGATTTTGATATTTGCCTAGAGGCCCATATTGACCGATGGGGCTAATGTTACCAATGACGCAAGTTTCGAAATATTTGTAATAGCCTTTTTGATTGAGACTTTTTGAATCTTTAATTAATAATTGCTTTGGGTCTGACACATAGTAAATAATGTTATCAGAAACGAACTCATGAATCTCAAAGCTTCTTTTAAAACTGCCGCGTAACTGCACTTCTTTTTCTACGCTTGTTGGCGCAAATACCTTCAAATTTTTATTATTACTGGCTTGTGTTTGATCACAGCCCGTACTCATAAATATAGTTGATGCAAATCCTAATATTATCAATCTACCTTTAATCATTATTTTTTATCCTGCTCAAAAACCTACATCAATATATTAAGTAACGACCAAAAAACTCTGGTATAAAAAATAATAGCTCTTTCATTTAATCAAATATTATCGACTAAATCAAAGAGCTATACAAGACAATTGTCATATTTTGTCAATTATCAAGTTTTAAAAATCTAACGCTATCCTAACTCATTTTATCCCACATCTTGCTTAGGCGCTTCGGTGACACTGCCATGCGGGTTTTCATCGGTTGCGCGAATAGCTGAATACGATACTCCTCGACCATCCAGCGGTACTCACTAATGGCTTTATCATTGGCACGATTTGCCAACCGCTCCATATGTACATCAAGCGCGTATACCCCTTCGAGATCGGATTCGAGATTGTGCTCAAGCCGTTCGATACGAATTTCAAGCGCCTCTAGATAGCGCGGATACTGCTGCCAATGGCTATAATCCATACGATAAACAAAATCAGCCAAGTGCAAATCTTCTAACTGGTCTTCGATATCTTCGATAGACTCACCAAATACCTCTCGATCGAGCATGAGTAAGCTTTGGCGAATACGCTGCCAGCGAGTATATACATTTTTAAGGATTTTTATAACGTTTTGCCCCGTCAATAGAAAGTTACCCGACACCACTTCCAAGGTTTTCTCGTACTCTTCTGGTGTAAAGGGCAATTCTTCAGCAAGCGCTACGGCAGTATCATCAGCACTTTCAGGCAAATCAGCACTGTGATCAAATAACACATAATGCTCTTCAAGCGACGCGTCCAATGCCGCGTCGATGACGATGGTTTTTAGCTTCTCCATATCACCAAGTGGCGCGAATGCCAATTTAAATATCTTATCAATTTGGCTGGTCAGCTGTTTTTTCTTCGCACCAAGCTTACCTTTTATCAAGGTCAAAACTCCGATACGGTGTGCCTGTAACGCTGCATTGACATCGGTATATTGGTGAATCGATACCGCTTCACCTGACGCATCTGCTACGAGCGCAGCAAACTGTTTCATCACCACCCCTGCACTATGATGATTTTTGCTAAAGGCAAAATGCTCAGGGAATTCAGTATGCGTACCTTGCTGCTCATTCACCGCTTGGCGGGTCTCTTGAGCATGACGAATCTGTAGGGTTTGCAGGTCGCGACCCTTTTCGATAATTCGGTTTTTGTCATCGACCACACAGATTTGTGGCTGTAAATAGCGATCAATGCTCGAGGGATTAAAGCTATCAGGCGTCACTGACATAACGCCGCGACGATTGAGCGCTTGGCAAAGCTGCTTAAGCAATCCTTGTCCACCAGCAGGTTGCAGTTCATCAAACAAGCTATCAGCTGTATCAGGAATCGGTACAATTTGACGGCGGATATCCTTTGGTAGTGACTTAAGCAATTGCAATACTAGCTCATAACGCCAACCGGGTACGCCCCACAATAGTTCGATCGCATCAAGCTGCGGTAGCGCGGCAAGTGGCACACGAATGGTCACGCCATCATCATCGCTGGACGGATCAAAGACATAACGTAGCGGTAGTTTTAGATCACCCAATTTCCACACTTCTGGGAAATCGCCTGTGGTCGGTGCTTGGCTATTAAGCACGTCATCATCGGTAAAAAATAGATATTTGGCATCGGTTTTTTCGACCTCGGCACGCCAATCTTCAAAGGCTTTGCGGCTGGCAATATGCTCAGGTATTTTTTTATCATAAAACTGATACAGTGCTTCTTCGTCAACCAACAGATCACGGCGGCGTAACTTATCTTCAATACGTTCAATATCAGCAATTTTATCCATATTATGCTGTAAAAATGGCGCTTGACGCCCCAAATTACCAGTCACCAGACCATCACGAATGAAGATTTCTCGTGACTCAGCCAAGTTCACTTGCTCATAATTGGTCAGCTGTTTACTAATAATAATCAGCCCAAATAAGCTAATCTGCGCGTAAGCTTTCACTCGTCCAGTCTTCTTCGACCAATGCGGCTCAAAGTAGTGATACTTTAATAAGTCACCTGCGGCTGAGATAATCCATTCTGGTTCAATTTTGGCAACAGTGCGCATAAAGACTTGCGAGGTTTCGACCACTTCAAAAGCCATGACCCAAGGTGGTACTTGTTTAAATACCGTACTCGCGGGGAAGATTTTGGCTTTTTGCTGGCGCGCTGCTAGATATTCACCGCGATTTTCGGTTTTATGCGCAATTGTAGACAATAGACCTGTCAATAATGCGCGGTGTAAATTGGCATATTTAACCGCTTTGAGTTCTTCATCTTCTATCGCGGTAGGGTCGCTGGTCATGTTTTCTAACGAAGCATTTTTATCGGTTCCTTTATCGGAAGCTTTTGCCTCTTTAACATCCGTCAGCTTGAGGTCTGTGACCATTTGTACTAACTGACGATGGGTTTGATTCCACTCACGTACACGCGGGAAGCTCAGATAGTTTTTCTTGGTAAAATTCTTACGCTGATTGCCAGACAGCTTATTGCCATCTTCATCTTTTTCAAATAGCGCTTTCCACAGACTCAGATAGAATAAAAAGTCAGAATCATCTTGACGAAATTCCGCATGCTTTTGGTCGGCTTGCTGGCGTTTATTGGCAGGACGCTCGCGTGGATCCTGTACAGCAAGAGCCGCTACTACAATCAGCATCTCACGGATACAATCAAAATCACTGCCGGCAACCAACATACGTGCCAGCCTTGGATCGATTGGCATACGCGCCATTTTTTGCCCAGTGGGCGTCAGGCTTAAGTGATCGAGACCTTTTTTTGGTTTTGGCTTATTGGTTTGATGAGCAGCAGTTGCTTCGCTTTTCGAGGTAATGGCACCCAATTCATCGAGTAATTTATGACCATCAGTAACCAAGCGACTGTCAGGCGGCTCAATAAAGGCAAAATCATCAACGCTACCTAAACGCAGATTGGCCATTTGTAAAATAACGGATGCAAGATTGGTCCGTAAAATCTCAGGTTCGGTAAATTCTGGACGACCGGTAAAGTCCTCTTCACTATACAGACGAATACAAACCCCTGGTGCGACACGACCACAACGACCTTTACGCTGATTGGCAGCCGCTTGCGAGATCGCCTCAATGGGTAGACGCTGTACGCGTGAGCGATACGAATAACGAGAAATCCGCGCAAAACCCAAATCAATCACATAGCGGATACCCGGTACGGTCAATGCAGTCTCGGCAACGTTGGTCGCGATAACGATACGCCTGCCACGACCTGACGGTTGGAAGATGCGCTGCTGCTCTTCATAAGTCTGCCGTGCAAATAGTGGCAGCACTTCGGTGTGCTTGGGTCCATGACGCTCAAGCACCTCTTGTAGCTCACGAATTTCTGCTTCTGTGGCGGCAAATATCAAGATGTCTGCTTGGTCAGCATGACCTTTATTTTGTGCATCGCCAAAGCATTCTTCGACGGCGGCAACGACCGCACGTGGCAGATTTTCTTCAAAGTCATCGTAGCTATCATCATCCGAGCTGTTCACTGGCTCATCAGTGAGGGGACGGTAACGAACTTCCACTGGAAAACTACGACCTTCGACATTAAAAATAGGCGCAGGTACGTTGCGTTTTAGCTTATTATCATAGCAGCTAAAGTATTCACTAAAGCGTTTGGTATCAAGTGTTGCTGAGGTAATAATCACTTTTAAATCAGGACGTTTGGGCAGTAGCTTTTTCAGATAACCCATAATGAAATCAATGTTTAAGCTACGCTCATGCGCCTCATCAATAATGATGGTATCGTATTTACTCAAGAATCTATCGTGACCCAATTCAGCCAGCAAGATACCATCGGTCATCAGCTTAACAACAGATTGCGCCGTACCCTGCTCATTAAAGCGAATCTTGAAGCTGACAGTATTACCGAGCTGCTCGCCCAATTCTTCAGCGATACGGTTTGCCACACTGCGCGCGGCCAATCGTCGAGGCTGGGTATGCCCTATCTGCCCAGTGATACCGCGACCTGCGAGCATTGCCAGCTTCGGCAATTGCGTCGTCTTACCAGAACCTGTCTCCCCTGCAACAATAATGACTTGGTGATCGATAATTGCCTGTACTAAATCTTCTGCACGTTGACTGACAGGCAAATCAAGATTCAGTTTTTCTGTCAGTTTTTCTGGAATACTATCCATACGTGCCTGCACTGCTTGCTGTGAGCGGGTCTTGATTTTTTCATACTGCGCACGTTTTTTAGCTAGCCGATCATCCGCTTTATCGTCAGAATCTTTTTTCTTTTTAGCTACAGCAGCCCTTGCCAGCTCACGCTCGAGACGGCTTAAATAATAACTGTCTTTAGCGAGTACTGGTAAATCAACAACCATATCAGGTTGTGAAGACGCTTCATTACTGTTTGCCGTAATATTCAAATTATCGCCACTTGGGTTTGCTAATCTACTTAATTCATCGGATTTAAGCCCATTGGTATTGTTTCCAGTCGGCATATTTGAGGTGTTTTTAGAAGTATTCGGCATATTTACTTAGGCTATTTATTGTTTGGAAGTGGTTAGATTATGAGGGTAATTTGGGCGTGATTCAAGGTGGTTATAGTGTTTGCTTGGCAACTATGCAGACTATTATCTATTTTCAAAACGCTCAGTCAAAATATTTCTAAGCTCATTAGGACGTGTCTTCATTTCAAAAATGGTGATAAAAATGAGATAAATTGCCGTCAAACAAGGAAAATAGCGCAGATAATATCGGGATATTAACCAGCTATTTGACGATGTTTGGCAAGATTTAGCCATTTTTAGCCCATTTAGAGGACTATCGAGTGAATTGAAGACACGCCCTAGTCATAGGCTTAAATTTAAAATGCTCTGGCTCCATTTGAGCAATCAAAGCATACTGATCCTTTTCAATTGAGTTATCCTCACAAGAAAAATAATTCATCTCCTGACCAGTGATGGCACTAATAATATAAAAAGAGGTATCGCTATCTTCAAACTGTGTCAGCTCATAGTAATTATTCGGATCCCGCATAACGAGATTAGTACCATTAGAAAGAGTCGTATAATAGGTATTCTCAGTAGCTTGCTGCGCCTCTAACCTTAAAGGATTACCTTGGGTGGCGAAATAATACTTGAGCATATAACCAATATCGCTATTGATCACATCCAAACGTAAATGCTCACCCTCTTCTGTGATGCATTGATAGATCATAAAAGGTTCATAAATTCGTGGTTCAGTAGTGACATTCTCGTCCACTATACTCTCCCACTCCATTCCCATAATAGGCGCATCCAACATGAGGCTTCCATCCTCAGTCAACTTATACCCTGCTGGTACGTCTTGATCTTCGACCGTAAACTGGAGGTTTAACGACTCATTATTTTCTTTTTTAGCTTTTTCAGCGGCATCACTCAGTACAGCTGTAGTGTCGTCCGATGTGTCTTTTTTATCCTTTTTATCCCAAAGTGTTATAGCCACTAGGACAATAAAAAGTCCTATCCCAAGACCAATACCTGCGATAACCCACTGAACAAATCCTCTTATAAAATTTTTCAAACCTGCCAGCCCTATTTTATTTCTGTGAATAAATTATTTGTAAGCTCAAACGCTACTTGTATAAATAATCTGTTGACGAATGGCAGCCCCCGTAAAGAAATTCTGCAACTTTTGCAATGGCAGCCTAGGAAAAGGCAGATGCAGCGAAAGTATTAACCTCTCAAACGCTACCATTTCATCAGCTAATGCTTGTGCGACATCAGGTTGAATCTGCGGATTTTCATATACATTATCAATCAACCAAGTGAGTTTTGGAAACTTAGCATTATCATGAATCTGATAAAGGGTCGGTAATAGCTCATCAGAGAGTTGGCAACGCGATTTGCGAATCATTCCATTTTTATAGTACATATTTAAAGCCATATTAGGGTGTGTCCTTAATTAAATGATGAAACTAAAAATGAAATAAATTCTTGTCAGTCAAAGGAGATTTAGCAGAAAATGTAAATATATTGTCTAAAAACTTGCAAATAATGACGGAGATGTAACTGCTTTTAGTCTATTAAATCCTAGCTTCGTCAATTGAAAAAAATCCTAGAGTAACTTCCTTAAATTCTTGATGCTCAGATAACCAACATACTCTTTATCTTCATCAGCATTTGCAAGTTCGTGACTATTATGAATCCTAGGCTCAATTAAAATCTGTATGTTTGAGACAAGGTCGTTCACGTTGTATATATCATCAATATCTACCTCGAATTTATCATCAATGTGCGATGCGGCATTAAAAGGTGTGTCTTTATCTTTAAAAGTAGATTCTTTATAAAATGTACTTTGCTTTGCTTGTTTAATAGCCTCTGCTTGAGTAGCAGCGACGATAAGTAGCTTATGATGAAACTCTTCAAAACTCCCCCGCTGATAGCCGCCTAAATTAATAAAGAACAGTTTTAAACCGTTATCATTCGCGGCTTGGTTATCTGACTCAATCAATTTAACAGTATGGTTTCCCACTTTGGTAATCGCTCTGTATGAATCAATATGCCATTTATTGTTGACTTCCGGCCAATGATTATTGATATCGTCTATTAGCTCGCTTACCTGATTGGCTACACCGAAGAAAATATCGTGCTGCTCAATCAAACGACCTTTGGGGCGACCACCAAGCTGCACCATAAAGAGTGTTGGCATAAAGAATTACCTTGTACGTTAATAACTTCTGAGTAAAATGTGTGATGTTAGATGAATCATATAAAAAGGATCAATATGGGCATTTTGATAGCTATTAAGCTGACGTTTATAGCGACTATATTTTTACCGATAGTGTTGTGTTTAACTTCCTGTACAAATAAAGAATCAAGCTCAACATCAAGAGCTACTTATCATGACATCAGCAAAGTTGAAATTGAAAACCCTTATTCAAACCCTATTCTACTATCTTACGACGCAAAGCATCAGCCTGAAAAAATGCAAGCCATAGTCGATGAGATAAACAGCCAAAGCCATGGTTTTTGGCGTAAAGGTCTAGGCGGCAAAGAGGGAGCTAATGTTATTAGTATTCATATCTATAGCCATTCTGAGACGCCAGTTGCAAGCTTTTCTTTATTTTCTAATCAACTAATGGAGCGAGGAGCGAATTATCGACAGCTTAATGTAGACGGTTTTTCTAGGCAAATAGATATTCAAGCGCTACCCGCATTGAAAGAGGTTTGGTGTGGTCATAGAGATATTGATGCATATAATAGCTTGCAACTTAGTAAATCATGCTAAAAATAGGTAAAATCCTGATACTTATATATTTAATTGCTCATCAAGGCAATACTCGCCCTGTTCTCAGTGCAAACGCCCAATCTTCGCGACCGTTCATTGAAGCCAGTTTAGCCGCAGCTTCATAATCATAAGGCACCTTGATATGCTCAACTTGCCAGCATTTACCCTGTTCAGTATCAACACATTTAATAATCGCGTAACTGGCATGGGGCGAATAGGTTTGCATCTTATGAGCGATAGGCAAATCATCTTTATAAGCAGGGTAACCCACGCTACCTGTATTGATGATTATCTGACCTGTCGATAGCGTGACTGTACGTGGAATATGAGTATGACCACATATGATCACTGAACTGCCAATACCGTTAAGCTGTGCCAAAATGTCTAGATTATCACGTAAGGTCGGCTGACCCGTCTCGATATTTTCTAACAAATAGACCATGTCATCGGTTGGTGACCCATGGCACAGATAAACATCTTCACTCAAATGACAATCAAACGGCAAATTCTGCAGCCAATTAACCGCTGCTTTGGGTAAGTCCTCTATGATAAAAGCCATGGTTGCGTTGTTGCCAATCTCCGCCGTTGTCGCTTCATAAATCTGTCTATCCTGATTACCTCGAATAGTAATGATATGGTTCTGCTGTGCCATTAAGAGCGCATAGGTATCTTTAGGGGCAATCGGTCCGTATAGAATATCGCCCAGATTAACAATTTGATCAATATCGCGCTGTTTAATATCAGTCAGCACGGCTTCAAGCGCGAAGACATTACTATGAATGTCGGAAATAGCCGCGATAGTATTTAATTGCTTGTTATTAGAGTTGGAGTTAGAGTGCACCATCCTATTTATTTTCCTAACAAATCACTATGTTATACATCGACTAATTGTAAAAAGGAATAGAAAAGAGAAACAAAAAAACCCAATGGCTCGTAATTATTGAGACATCGGGTTTCATAAATTATGATTAATGTGATTGCTAAACTATATTAAGAAGAAATAAGCCCACAATCCGACGACAAAGGTAGCAATGATATTAAGAATGACACCCGTACGGATCATTTCGCTCTGTTTAATCAATCCCGTACCAAAGACAATCGCATTTGGCGGTGTCGCAACGGGTAGCATAAAGGCACAAGATGCACCAATACCGATGACCAATACCAACACTTCGTGCGGTAAACCCATCTGCTCTGCAATGGCAGCAAATACGGGAACCAGCAGGGCGGCAGAGGCGGTATTAGAAGCAAACTCCGTCAAGAAAATAATAAATGCTGATACCGCAATCATCACCACGATAAGCGGTGCAGAAGACAAGGCATTAGCGACCGTCTCCCCTAGAACCAAGGACGCACCTGATACCTTCAAAATCGTCGATAGGGCGATACCGCCACCGAACAGCATGAGCACACCCCAATCCGTATTATCAGACACTTGCTTCCAAGATACCAAACCTAAGCTCACCACAGCGGCAGCGGCTGATAAGGCAATAACTGCATCAGTATCCGTAATATCAAGCGCGGCACCGATCTTTTTGGAGAAAATCCAGCTCAATGCAGTGACAATAAAGACGATAATCGTCACTACGCGAGGTTTATTCCATACAATAGGCTCATCTTCAACCAGTACAATTTTACGATTCAGGTTGGGCTTCAAAAACACATACATCGCGCCTAACAATAGCGGCAATAATACCAGCATCATCGGCACACCAAACTTCATCCAGTCCACAAAGGCAATATTGAGCGCCTTTGCAGCGATAGCATTTGGCGGCGAACCAACGATCGTACCTAAACCACCAAGGCTTGCTGAGTAAGCGATACCTAATAGTACAAATACAAAAGTGCCTCGGTCTTTTTCACGGTCAACTTGCGTTAAAATACCCAGCGCTAATGGCAACATCATCGCCGCCGTCGCAGTATTCGATATCCACATCGACAAAAATGCGGTCACGCCAAATATCAAAAATACCGCTGTGCTTAATTTGCCACCTGACATCGATAAAATCTTCAGGGCAATTTTTTTATCCAATTGCTGTACATGCAAGGCTGCCGCTAAAGCAAAACCACCAAAAAACAAATAAATGGTCGGATTGGCAAAGCTTTGTAAGCCTATTTCGGCATCGAATTCTGGTATACCCACTAGGGCACCAACCACGACTACCAATAGTGCCGTAATCGTGACGTGCAACGCTTCCGTTAGCCACAATACGCCGATGAAGAACAATAAGGCAAGACCCTTATTGGCATTGATATCGAATGGCAATACATTATAAATAATCATACTGATAACTGCCGCAATAGTGACCACTATCAACCCTTTACCAGTACCCTTTGGAAAGGTATCGGTAAATAAATACTCATTGCCATCATCAGGAAGATGGCTATCTAGTTTTTGCTCTGACATAAAATGTCCTTATTTTCCCAAAGACAGTGTAAAAAGACGCTAAAATAAAAACGCATGTTAGCGATTGACGGCTATTCAACCAGCAACCACAAAAAATACGCCGTTATCATAACAGATATATAACAAAAAGCTGATGCAACAAAGCCTTTATAAAAAAGCCCTTATAAAATTTGCAATAAATATGGTTATTTCACAGGTAAAGAATTACTTTAATGCGTTTTAGGAAAGGTACTTTAAAACGGTACTTTATAGAGATGACATTTATCTCATGAGTTTTTAATTTTTGAACCGAATGCCGAGAGTGAGTGAGAGCAACTTATAACTAAGTAATCACTTCTCATTAAACAGCAAGCCTTGTGAGTTGCAGTTACACATCGTCACTAAACAAGCGTACACTTAGTATGTACAAGCGTATGGTGCTATCTCATACTAAATAAGTCAAAATAAATTTCTAATACCAGTAATAGCTTAACAACTATTTTTTATTAGTATTTATATCGGAAAATGAATAACAATAAATAGGAGCACTTTATGACAGATGCAAATAAAACTGACTCAACCACTAAAATGGCACCAAGAGATATCAATCAAGACGGTTTGGCTAAAAAAGATCAGCAGCGTACCGATGACTCTGCACTCGATATGATGCAGGGCATGCATGAACATGAAGACCATGAAGGTGAGAAGTAAACCAACGTTTTATGATTACCCAAGCCAAAACACGAAAGGTGCTTATCATTATGATGAGCGCCTTTCGTGTTTTGGCTCTCTTTTTTCTGGCAGGCGATCTGAGACATAGTTATATATAAATGCTGCCGTCAAGACGATAGCAATGGGTACAAATAGCGCTTCATAGCCAACCTTGGCGAATAAAAATGCTCCAACGGCGCTGCCACCACAAAAGCAATACCAAATAATGGCTTGAAACCCTAATGTCGGTTTGCTAATCGATCGACCCGCCAACCAGTTGCCAATCGCTGCGCCCATATCTGATGTCAAACCTGTCAAATGGGTGGTACGAATAACCGCACCGCTATAAGTCGCTACCATGGCATTCTGTAATCCGCATGCCATTGCCGCTGCCAACTGTCCTAAATAATCATGCTGCTGATACAACCAGTAGCTGACCATTAACAGTGCCGCCTCGATATATAGTGCACTACCATAGCGCCTACCTAACTTTAATGATGTCTGCCCAATCACATAACCGCTCAGTATCGCACCTGCCAAAAAAGACAATAGCAGCGCACCGATATACAAGATACTACGCACATCCAAGTAAGCAATAGCCGCTGCAAATAAGCTTACGTTGCCAGTGACGTGAGAAACCGATAGATTGGTAAACCCCATTAACGCAGCAGTGTTAACACAGCCAGCACTGAATGCCAGTACTGCCCCGCCCCACAATATCCACTTTGGTAATTTGGTTATCATATTCGCCGCCTAATGGCTTATCACCAAAAAGCATCTATTATAACCAAAAAAGGCAACCTATTGGCTGCCTTCCTGATCTATAGAACCCTATAACCGACTATTGAAGTGGATTATTTCGGCTCATCAAGCATCATTAGTTGCTCACTGATAGCCACAGTATTAAAACCTGCGTCAACAAACATGATCTCGCCGGTAATACCAGATGCCCAAGGTGATAGCAAGAAAAGCGCCGCATTACCGACTTCGGTTTGTGTGATATTACGTTGTAGCGGCGCGATTTTTTCGCTGATATCGAGCATTTTACGGAATGATTTGATGCCACTGGCAGCAAGCGTGCGAATAGGACCTGCTGAGATCGCATTGACACGAATGCCTTCACCGCCCATAGAGGTAGCAAGATAGCGAACACTGGCTTCGAGGCTGGCCTTTGCCATACCCATGACGTTGTAGTTTGGCAATACCGAGATACTACCTTCATATGTCAATGTCAGCATCGAACCGTGACGCATGGCCAATAAAGCACGGGCTTCTTTGGCTAATGCCACAAAACTATAGCTTGAGATATCATGGGCAATTTGACTACCTTCACGGGTCGTTGCCTTAACAAAATCGCCATCAAGCTGATCCATCGGCGCAAAGCCAATCGCATGTACCACACCATCGATTCCATCACCCCAATGGGCAGTGATTTGCTCAAAGCAGGCAGCGATAGACTCATCAGACGCCACATCACACTCAAGTACCAAATCTGCTTCGAATTTCTCCGCTGCCATATCGACACGCTTTTTGATCTTATCATTAGGATAAGTGAGAATTAATGAGGCACCCTCACGGTGCAGTGCCTCAGCGATAGCCCAAGCGATAGACAGTTTGCTCGCAATGCCTGTCACGACAAATCGTTGTCCTTGTAGTAGCATAATATTTCCTTTTGGGTCGATCAAAATTATTTAATCATATTAGGTTATTTAGAGTGATTAGATACGATGAATATCACAGCGTAAAAAGCATAAATTATAAAATAAGTCATTATACACGAATTAATTTAAGTAAACAGTCGTAAACTGTATTCCCTTATAATGGCGTCTAATATTGATTAAACGCCCAACTGCTCGCCACAGCAGTATGAAGTTAAGTAGATTTCAAGTATAATCACAGCCCTTCCCAGCTTGCACAATTTTTATAAAAATCCTTTACCACAGTTATTTGTGACTGTTCGTAATTAGGGATTTAGCGTTAAGCTACACCCACATTTTGGATGGCTGCCAAACTTATGAGTAACACCCCAACAATAGCATCAAATTACCAAGAAAGCGTTGAGTCTTATCGTCAACTGATTCTCTCAACTGGCGAGGACTTACAGCGTCCCGGTCTTGAAGAAACGCCGATGCGTGCCGCGAAAGCTTTTGCACATTTAACCCAAGGTTATCATCAAAGCTTGGATGAAGTCGTCAACGACGCCCTGTTTCCATCGAGCAATCGCGAGCTGGTATTGGTACAAAATATTGAATTTTATTCATTGTGCGAACATCATATGCTGCCTTTTCATGGTATCGCTCATGTAGGCTATTTACCCAATGGTCAAGTACTGGGCTTATCAAAATTTGCCCGTATCGTCGATATGTTCGCCCGCCGTTTACAAGTTCAAGAAAATTTAAGCGAGCAAGTGGCACAAACTATCATGGATGTCACTGGCTGTCGCGGCGTAGCAGTAGTGATGGATGCAGCGCATATGTGCATGATGATGCGCGGCGTAAATAAGCAGCACTCCACCACACGTACAACATCGATGTTGGGTGAGTACGTACATGACAATCAAGCGCGCAATGAGTTTTTGAGTGCGATCCCTAGACGTCAGCCTGCATTCTAACGCTTCAAGTAATAATAGATAATAAAAAAAGGATACTTAAGTATCCTTTTTTAATGCGTACCTTTCAATATAGCTATCATTAATAATTAGCAATCAATCCTTGATTGCAATATAAGGAAGCTTAACTAACCTAGCTTACGTCATCAATCCAATTGCCATAACCTTCTGCTTCCATCTGCGCCAGTGGAATAAAACGCATTGCCGCTGAATTCATACAGTAGCGCTTGCCTGTCGGTGCTGGACCATCGTCAAATACATGACCGACGTGTGAGTCTGCATAGCGGCTACGAATTTCGGTACGGGTGCCAAATATGCCTCGGTCTTCCTTCTCAACGACCATAGCTGTGCTCAATGGACGGGTAAAGCTTGGCCAGCCAGTGCCAGATTTGTATTGATCACGAGAGGAATATAGTGGCTCTCCCGATATCACATCGACATACAGCCCAGGCGCTTTATTATCCCAATATTCATTATCAAAAGCGCGTTCGGTGCCGTCTTTTTGAGTGACTTTATATTGAATGTCACTGAGTGACTGCTTTAGCTCATCCTGTGCAGGCTTCACAAAGGTATCAGGATTGAACCCTGTACTAGCTTTAATAGCTGACGCATTGTTTGATGTTGCCTGTACGCTATCTGCCGCCGTAGGTTTAAACTGGCTAAAATCCAGCTCATAGTCTTTACCATAGACACTTTCGATAAACTGATAGCGCCCAGAATTAAAAGTATAGGCCTTATAGCGGATTGGATTTTTCTTATAATAATCTTGATGATACTCTTCAGCAGGGTAAAACTTGCTAGCAGCAACAATTTCAATCACAACTGGTTTGCTATAGATACCAGAGTCTTGCAGTGATTGCTTAGCAGCTTCTGCTATCTGCTTTTCTTGTGCATTACTATAAAAAATAGCGGGACGATACTGAGTACCGCGGTCTACAAACTGACCTTTATCATCGCTAGGATCCGCAATTCGCCATAGTGCTTGGACAATACCGTTATAGGTAATTTTCGTTGGATCATAATACACTTGTGCGGCTTCAGTATGTCCCGTACCACCTGCTGACACCGTACTATACGTTGGATTGGTCGATTGACCGCCAGTATAGCCGGAGACCACCTCTACCACTCCAGGTATTTTTTCATAACCCGCTTCCACGCACCAAAAACAACCGCCAGCGACCGTAGCGACTGCGAGATTTGGATCCGTTGGCGCATAAGGATTATCGATGGCAGTATTTTTCACAGCGGGCGTATTTTCGGTGGCAGCACAGCCAACGAAAACCATACTGATGGCTGCTACAGCCATCGCAATAGCGCCCGTCTTTAATTTATGATTCATCGATACCTCCTAAAAGTAATATAATATATCCATGGTAACTCTTTGACCTCACTAAACTATACCTATATTGTTATAAAAATTTAATAGTTATTAGATATTATTTAATATAATTAAACAGTATAATCCTGAATTATACACAATCTCTTAATAAGATAAGTTTGCTACAAAGTATGATTATTAAAAAAGAGCACATTACGGATAGCGTAGTGTGCTCTTTCATATTATATCAATATATCTTAGGCAACTTATGTAGCGTAGTTACTCTTTTATTTTTCAGTAGATCGCTCATCACTGGCTCGCTGAATCTTGGTTAAAATAGCCTTGATTTCAGACGCTGATAGATAAGTCGGTACGGCATAAGTATCACTGACTTCCTTTGCTGCTGCTTTGGCAATTTTATCAAAATCACTGCTTTGCATGCCTTTCACCGTTGGATCGATATTCAAGGCGGCAATCAGTTCACGTACTTGCGCGATG
The DNA here is from genome assembly GCF_044901245.1 of Psychrobacter sp. NPDC064578. Classification (NCBI taxonomy): domain Bacteria; kingdom Pseudomonadati; phylum Pseudomonadota; class Gammaproteobacteria; order Moraxellales; family Moraxellaceae; genus Psychrobacter; species Psychrobacter sp. NPDC064578. The sequence goes on along the minus strand of NZ_JBJDPI010000003.1, from coordinate 317,770 downwards.
AGATGGTCGGCAATCTCAGCATCACTCTTGCCAGCTTGTCCTGATTTTACCATACCGGTCTTGCGAGCCAACTCTGCCAATCTTTTTTTACTTCCTTGACGATTGACATCAAGCACATACGGCAGCACGATGGCATTGGCACGACCGTGAGGAATACTATAGTGCGCGCCTAACTGGTGAGCGATAGCATGAACGTAACCAAGACCCGCTTTATTAAAGGCGATACCACCGTAATGAGCGGCAATACCCATTGCTTCTCTGGCTTTAAGATTGCCGCCGTCTTTATAAACCAGCGGTAGGTTTTGCATCACAGATTTGACCGCAGAAGCCGCATAATAATCGGTCTCTACGCTCGCATTAGCACTCATCCAAGCTTCAAGCGCGTGCGTTAAAACATCGATACCTGTATCCGCTGTGATATGAGCCGGCAGGCCTTTCATAATAACAGGGTCAATAGCCGCTGCTAATGGCACCATTCTTGGGTCAATAGACAGCGCTTTTTGATGCGTTTTATCGTCTGATACTACTGCACCAAGGGTTGCTTCTGAACCTGTGCCAGCTGTGGTAGGAATACAATAAAGCGGCATAGAAGGCTTTCTGGCTTTAAGAATGCCGATAAGCTGTTGCGGCTTGCAGCTATTGCCTTGTGACATCGCAATCATCTTAGCCGCATCAATCACAGAGCCGCCACCGATGGCAATAATCGAGTCGCATTTAGCATCGACAGATTTTCGCAGTCCCTCTTCGACAACTTTAAAAGTAGGATCTGGGGTAATGCCGTCATAAACGGTATAGCTGATATTTTTGCTATCTAGATAATCAGTCACTTTGGCTGGAATGCCAAGCTTATTAAGCACGGCATCAGTGACGATAAATACATTGGTGCTGCCTTCGTTGATGGCCATATCACATAGCTCTTCACAAGAGGTCTCACCAACAAATAGCATTGGTCTTCTAATTGGAACAACATAAGCGAACGCTTTTAAGACTTTAGCGCGTGTTTTAGCAACGGCTAAATAACCGACATTCTGCAATCCATTGGTATTTACTAACTTGTTATTTGCTAATTTAGCAATACTGTTTTGCTTTTTCATAAGTAAAAATCCTTTTTAATGATAGTAATAATAGCGATAACAATCCTTTAAAGCAGCGATTTAAACGGCTCTTTAACTAAAAATTAAACAAATTTAAGCATCTAACTAAAGTGAACGTCTGTTTAACTTATTGTATCACTGCTATTTTTAGGATATCGTAATTAGTATGAACTGCCATGTTCTGCTTATTTGGCTCTATCTGCTTAACTCTTTTTGGCTAAGCTAAATCATACTCGCCTGCAGCAACTGCTGCGCATAGGGATGCTGTGGGCTATTAAAAACATCTTCAGTACGTCCAGACTCAATACATATGCCATCTTTAAGCACCATAATTTGCTGACATAAGGCGCGCACCACTTTTAAGTCATGACTAATAAACACATAACTGATTTGCAATTTTTCCTGAATTTCACGCAGCAAGCTAACTACAGTGACCTGCGTGGTACTATCAAGCGCGGACGTCGGCTCATCTAATATCAATAGACTCGGCTGCATAATGAGTGCGCGAGCAAGTGCTACCCGTTGACGTTGACCACCTGATAGCTCATGCGGATAGCGATGCGAAAACTCAGCTGGCAGATGCACGGTAGTAAGGCTATCCATCACCGCCTGCTGCCGTGCTGCCTTATCAACGCCTTGTACGAGCAATCCTTCTTCAATGATTTGCATCACCGTCATACGTGGATTGATACTGGCAAAGGGGTCTTGAAATACCATTTGAATTTGCGAGCGAAACTGACGTAGCTCACCCTTGGACAATACTGAAATATCTTGTCCATTGACTATTATTTCGCCACCCACACGCGCTTGATTACTAAGTAATTGACTTAACGCAAGTGCTATCGTGGTTTTTCCAGAGCCTGACTCACCTACAATGCCTAACGCCCACCCTTTCTGTAGCGTCATATCAACATTTTTTACCGCATCAAACCAGCGCTTAGTACCACCAAACAGACTTTTTTCAATGGGAAACTGTACTTGTAAATTGCTGACTTGCAATACGCTTGATTGCTGAATTTTATCATCATTAGAGAAGTTCAGTGCTTGGCCAAAGTCTTGTTTGATTAGCGAGCGGGTATATTCGGCTTTAGGCTGATTGAACACACTTATGGTTTGCCCCTGCTCAATCGTTTTACCTTGGTGCATGACGATTACTTCATCACTGTAGCGCCTGACCAGATTGAGGTCATGGCTAATAAGCACCATCGCCATATTATGCTGACGTTTGAGATCATCTAATAGAGCGAGAATCTCATGTTGGAGAGTCACATCAAGCGCGGTGGTCGGCTCATCAGCGATTAAAATATCAGGCTGCTGTGCTAATGCCATGGCAATCATAACGCGCTGACGCTGACCACCTGATAGCTCATGTGGATAGCGGTTCAGCTTATCAATCGGATTGGTAATATTGACATCATTTAGTAAATCGATTGTTTGACTTTGCCATTGTTTCTTGGGCACATCAACTAGACGTAGTGATTCAGCAATTTGTTTGGCAACTGTATGTAGTGGATTGAGCGCCGTCATCGGTTCTTGAAACACCATGCCGATGCGCTGCCCACGAATAGAGCGCAGCGCAGCGTTACGTGCCTTAGCACTAACACTAACATTGGCATTGGCTATAGGTAGCACAGTCAACCCTGCTGACCCTGCCAGCTTCACCTCACCGCTAACAGTCAAACTGTTTGGCAATAATCCTAATAGCGCGAGACTTGCAATAGATTTGCCAGAGCCTGATTCACCAACGATAGCAAGGGTTCGTCCTTGCCGCAGCGCATAAGACAGATTATCAACTAACGTTACGCCAGTATTGGTAACAATACTCAGCTTATCCACGGTCAGCATCAGCTTATTTTGGTTATTGCTATGACTATCATGTAAATGGGCATTTTGCTCAGTAGCAATCGTCATATTAGTAGTTGTCAAACTATCAGTAATCACATTATCAGTTGTCATATCAGGAGCGCCTCGGGTCAAACGCATCACGCAGCGCTTCGCCAACGAATATTAGCAGTGATAAAATAAAGGTTAAACTAAAGAACCCTGATAGCGCGAGCCAAGGGGCATCTAGGTTATTTTTCCCTTGTACCATCAGTTCGCCGAGAGACGGTGACCCATGCGGCAAGCCATAACCTAAAAAGTCTAGTGCGGTTAAAGCGATAATATTAGCTGTCAATATAAATGGCAGCTGTGACAAGCTTGACGCTAGGGCATTGGGCAAGATATGCCTTAGCATGATTTGACTGTCCGAAACGCCAAGATTACGCGCCGCACGCACATAGTCAAAGTTACGCGCGCGCAAAAACTCTGCCCGTACCAAACCAACCAGTCCCATCCAACCAAATAATAACATCATAGCAAATAGCATGAAGATACTAGGGCTGAATAAGCTGACCAAAATAATAATCATAAACAGCTGCGGCATACCGCCCCATACTTCCATGAAGCGCTGTCCTGCTAAATCTACCCAACCACCGTAATAGCCTTGTATCGCACCGACGATGATGCCAATCACTGCCCCAGCAAGTGTTAATGCTAAACCAAACAATAATGACACGCGCATGCCATAAAGTATCCGTGCCAACACATCACGGCCTAAGTCATCAGTACCAAGCCAATTCTGGCTATTGGGCGCTGCTGGATATGGAATACCCAGCTCAACGTTTGGTGTCTGATCGGCAAATGGAATCGGCGGCATAATGTAAAAACCCTGCTCATTAATCAGCGTTTGCACCGCAGGGTCTTTATAATTGGCTTCAGTCTCAAACACCCCACCAAAAGCCGTTTCAGGATAGGCTTTTAGGACAGGAAAGTAATAATCGCCTTGATACTTCACCAGTAGCGGCTTGTCATTGGCAATCACATTGGCTGCCATACAAATGACGAATATCAGCGTAAATATAAATAGCGATATGATACCAAGGCGATTATGACGAAAACGGTTTAGACGCGCCTGCCAGATAGGATTTAGGCGGCGTTTTTTTTCTAGGGCAATAGAAGATGTGCTTGAGGGCACTGAAGATAATGGATGACTTGACATTAGCGCCCCTCAAAATCAATACGGGGATCAATTAAGTGATAACTTAAATCACTGATTAACTGTAATAATAGCCCGACCAAGGTAAAAATAAACAATGTACCAAATATCACCGGATAATCGCGCTGCTGAATGGCTTCAAAACCTAACAACCCCAAACCATCAAGCTTAAAAATAATCTCGATTAAGAAGTTTCCGGCAAAGAAAATGCCAACGATAGCCGCTGGAATACCTGCAATAATAATCAGCATGGCATTACGAAACACATGTTCGTATAGCACTTGACGCTCAGCCAAACCTTTAGCACGAGCAGTAAGCACATATTGCTTGCCGAGCTCTTCCAAAAAGCTAAACTTGGTCAAATAAGTCAAGCCAGCGAAACCACCAACCGTACTTGCTAGCAGTGGTAGCGCCAAATGCCAAAAGTAATCTTTGATTTTGCCCAGCGTGCTTAATTGATCGAAGTTCTCAGAGGTCAAGCCTTGCAGTGGAAAAATATTCCAGTAGCTACCACCAGCAAAAAATACCAGTAATATAACGGCAAATACGAAAACAGGTATTGCATGCCCGATAGCAAGCAGCATAGCAGTAACTTTATCAATCCCCGAGCCATGATGCATGGCTTTATAGATACCTAGTGGAATCGCTATCATATAAATCAGCAGCGTGCTCCAGAGCCCAAGCGAGATAGAAACGGGTAATTTCTCGATAATCAAATCTGTTACCGACTGCCCTTTAAAAAAAGACTCGCCAAAATCTAGCTGAGCGTAATTCTTTAACATGAGCCAAAAGCGCTCAGGTGCCGATTTATCAAAGCCGTATTGGGCATTAATCGCTGCAACCATTTCCTCAGATAAGCCACGCGTACCTTGATAGGTACTGTTATTTCCCGCACTACCTGCGCCAATATTACCGCCAAGCGCATTGTCTTTTGCCCCTTGCTCGATAAGCGCCAGCTGCTGCTCGACAGGACCACCAGGCGCTGCTTGTACAATGACAAAATTCGCCAACAATATCAAAAAAAGCGTCGGTAATATCAGCAGTAACCTTTTCAAGATATAACGACCCATAACGACGGCTTCCTAAGATAATAAATATGACGACAGAAAGAATACGCAGCTAATAACTATAAAAACGTCAGTCGAAGCGCCCGTCATGGTTTAAAAGTTATTTTTAAGCTCACGTAACGCAGCAAATACAGCCAAAGATTTATCATCATCGATAGTTGCTTTAGACTTCACCCCTGCTATCACACTCGGCTCTTGCGTCCGTAAAAACACATTGACTGCGCGCTCATGTTCTAGAGTGACTGGCAACGTCGGAATACCTTGGGTGGTTTTTTCTTCTGCTTGAATCAGTGCTTGCTGCATTGCTTCATTAGTAGGTTCAATAGATAGTCCAAAGCGCAGATTACTGGCAGTGTATTCATGCGCAGGATATAGCAGCGTGTCAGCTGGCAAACCATTTAAACGCTTAAAGCTGTTGTGTAATTGCTCAATCGTGCCGGTAAAGACCCGTCCGCATCCAGCACTAAATAAAGTATCGCCACAAAAGCAATGTTTAAGCCCGTCAATATCCAAAATATAAGCTACATGGCTTGCGGTATGACCGGACACATCCCATACTTGCGCTGCACAGCCCCAAGCACTGACGGTACTGCCATCTTTGATGGTTTGATCTTCATCGACATTATGCTCAGTATGCGCAACCAGATGCGTCATCGGATAAGACTCTTGCAGTTCTGCGACACCGCCGATATGGTCATGATGATGATGAGTCGTCCAGATAGACGTCAGCTCTAATTTATTTTCTTCCAAATAACTCATGACAGGCTCAGCTTGACCAGGATCAATAACGATCGCCTGTTTATTATTTTCATTAATCAATGTCCAAATATAATTATCATTGAACGCTTTGATTGGGTGAATGCGGATGGTCATATTAAATCCTTACCAGTAGTTATCTTTATTGCTGATGTCTTTTATTGATTTTTTTAAACGAAATAAAATTTTAAGATGCAGCGTTATTTCCTTTATTGTTCTAAATCATTGCTTCAAGTATTGGTTAACACGTGCTTCTGCTTCTTTGTCCGTCCACCAGTAGTCAATACCGATGGCATTAGAGGGCAGTTTTTCAGTATGACGATATTGATCCCAATAGGCGACATTGGTCGCTGATTTGCCGTATAAAGGCACTAAATAATGACCAGCACGTAGTAGGCGATCGAGCACCTGAGTATATAATATAGTATCGTCGCGAGTTTTAGCATTACCAAGCTGCTCTATCACCGCGTCAATCTCTGGGTTTTTGATGCCGATAGTATTTCTATTACCCGCTTGGTCAGCCGCTGAGCTACCCCAAAAGCCAACTTGTTCTGCACCAGGGGATAAACTCTGAGCAAATTTATCAACTATCATGTCGTAGTCAAAACGGCGTACCCGCTCATAATATTGTGGTCCGTCGACTTGACGTAACGTGGCATCAAATCCCAAGCGCTTTAGATTTCGAATATATGGCAGCAGCACCCGACCCATAGTATCGCCCATCATTAAAACCTCAATCTGAGCAAGTTGTCCATTGGGCTGATATAGCTTCATATCGTTATAATAAAATCCAGCATCTAGCAACAGCTGCCGTGCTTCTAGTAACTCTTTACGGTTAAAGCCACTACCGTCACTGGTCGGCAATTGCCACTCCATTAATACGGCTTGACGTTGCAGCGGTTCAAGCTTAGGTAATAAAGGCGTAAGCACCTGCATCTCTTCAGCAGACGGCATCCCTGTTGCGGCAAGCTCAGAGCCATGAAAGAAACTCTGTAAGCGTTCATACTGCCCATGAAACAAGGTCTTATTCATCCACTCAAAGTCGTAAGCCTTGCTCAGTGCTTGGCGAACGCGAATATCTTGAAAGATGGGACGTCGCATATTCATGACCAGACCTTGCATCGGTACTGGGTTTTCGCTGCTAATCGTTTCTTTATTAATCATCCCTGCCTTGACTGCAGGGAAGTTATAACCCGTTGCCCAGTTCGAGGCTTTATTCTCAGGGCGAAAACGATATTGACCAGACTTAAAACCTTCGAAGGCAATCTCATCGCTTTGATAATAAACAAACTTAATCATATCAAAATTATAACGACCGCGATTGACCATCAAATCACGACCCCAATAATTGGGATCACGTAGATAGCTGACCGAGCGCCCTGCATCAACACGCCCTAACTTATAAGGCCCACTACCCATCAATGGCGTCAAGGTTATTTTTTCAAAATTAGTATCGATAGAAGACTTAGCAAAAATAGGAAACTGTCCGACAGTTAATAAGATTTCTTTATTGTCATCAGAAGCAAAGATAAACTTCACTTGTTGGTCATTAATAATCTGAATGTCTTTAATATCACCCAAATAGCTGCGAATATACATCGGACCTTTATTTAACAGTGCATCATAAGTCGCTTTGACATCACTGCTGGTGACCGGCGTGCCATCCCAAAAGCGCGCAGCAGGATTAATATGGTAAATAATCCAACTAGTATCGTCGGGATCATAAGTTACTTTGGTTGCCAGCTGCGGATACATGGTAAAGGCTTCATTTAATGAGCCTGTCATCAAGGTGTCATAGAGATAATCGGTGCCAACCATCGCCACACCTGTGGTCATCCATTTATTGGCCGCGTTAAAAGTACCACGCGCCTCAAGTGATAATGTACCGCCTGTCGGTGCCTTTGGATTGGCATAAGGCATAAAGGGCACGTCAATATACTCAGTGGTACTATTATGCCCAAGCGCAGTCGTGGTGATTGGCGCTGCGATACTAACAGGTATCCAGCCGATTGCTGCCCCTAATCCCGCAGCTAACAAGACGGTTTTTAGCATGGTGTTTTTTATCATAATAAAGTTATAACAAACCCTTGTGCTAACCCAATGAATATGATGAAATTTTACTTAAGTGATACCACATAATTGAAAAGAGTGAGTGCTGCAGAATTTTATCATAACAAACTTAGGTTTTTTAACCTAATGATTTGCAGCGTTAGAGTTGCTACATGATGCATCATTTATCTTAAAAGAATACTAACGCGTATAAAAAAAGACGCAACTTTTATAAGCTGCGTCTTTTATTTTAAAGTCTATGCATAATTTATGCGTGTTTTTTCTCAAACGCAATCATAAAGTCAACCAACTGCTGCACCCAATCTAATGACACTGCATTGTAAATGCTGGCACGCATACCGCCCACATCGCGGTGACCTTTTAGATTCATGAGGCCTGCCGCTTCCGACTCTTCTAAGAATACTTTATCAAGGCTGCTGTCGGCTAAGGTAAAAGGCACATTCATGATAGAGCGATATTTGGGATCAACTGGATTGCTATAAAAGCTGCTATCATCAATTGTTTTATAGAGTAAATCGGCTTTTTGTTGGTTGATTTTGCCGATAGCAGCGACGCCGCCCTGCTCCTCTAGCCAATCAAACACCAGCCCTGCCAAATACCAAGAATACGTCGCTGGTGTGTTTGACATGGATTCTTTTTCAGCTTGGTGCTCATAGTTCATCAGCAGTGGACACCATTCACTCGCTTTGCCCAATAAATCTTCACGGATAATGACGATAATCAGACCTGCTGGCCCGATATTTTTTTGCGCACCCGCGTAAATCACGCCAAATTTAGAGACGTCGATTGGCTGTGACAAAATGCAAGAAGACATATCGGCGACAATTGGCGCATCGACTTGTGGCGGCTCAAATATTTGCAAACCATGAATGGTTTCGTTGGCACAGTAATGAAAATAGGCGGCATCTTTGCTAATAGTCCACTCGCTCTCGGCTGGTACATCAGTAAAGCTACTGTCTTTACCCGTTGCGACCTGATTCACTTCACCAAGACCTAGTTTGGCATAGCGCTGTGCTTCTTTGACCGCTTTACCAGACCATGCACCCGTCGTTAGATAGTCTGCGCGCCCACCATTTAGCAAGTTTAATGGAATCGCTGAAAACTGTAAGCTAGCACCACCTTGTAAAAACAGCACTTTATAGTTATCTGGAATGTCCATCAATGAGCGCAATTTGGCTTCGGCTTTTTCGGTAATGGCGATGTATTCTTTACTACGGTGACTCACTTCCATGACCGACATACCGCGTCCCTGCCAATCAAGCAACTCTTCTTGAGCGCGTGATAATACGGCCGTCGGTATAGTAGCAGGTCCCGCTGAAAAATTGGGTACGCGGTTAGGAGCGGCTTTATTGGTCATAATCAATATCCTAAATATGATGAAGTCATCGTGGTTATTAAAGGTTGAAGGTGAATTTTATCGTTATTTTTTAATCTCTGTCATAGTAAGTGATAAGCCTTTAACTCTGACTCGATAACTGCTCCCAAAGCTGACGTTTAAGGCTACTATCAGTAAGCATTTCATCGAGTGTGGGCACAGTAGTTACGCTAGGATGCTCAAGACCGTCAGGCAACACTGTCAATGCGGCAATTTTTATCTCTTCGCTACGGCCGATTTTAAAGACATATCCAGCAAGACTGGCATTGGCAAGCTCAGCCGTATCCATACCTTCACAAATAGGGAACGATGTCGTCTCACAACTGATGGATAAGGCTTGCGTGATATTTTGCCACAGTTTTTGGCTGTCATGATTAAGGGCTTGGATGTCCACCAAAATCACCCAATCGCCATAGCGACCACCTTGCAAATCAAAGGGTGCTACCTTTGTAAAACTTTCCTCTTGAAAGCCCTCTTCTTTAAAACTACCATCTTCAAAGCTCGAAGCGTCATTTATATCAGCAATAGAAGTTTGCTGTACAACAGTATCTACAAAGGAGGTAACGGCTGGCTTAGACATATTAAGGGCATTAGGAGCAGTCGAGTCAAAACTATAAGTAACAGGGCTTTGCTGGTCAGAATGGTGTAAAGCTATCTCATTAGCATCATCATAATAATGATTAATAGACTCATCACCCACTATACCTGATAGCGAATCAGCAGATGCTGAATGCGACATCCCAACGCTTATATCATCACCATTGAGAGACCTAACACTTGGCTGTTCAAGGGTCGCAGCAGCAGGAATAGAGGTGGTGCTGGTATTAACGATAGTCGAGTTAGTGGTAGACAGAGTAGGCGCGGAAATATCTGCGATACTCAGGGTTTCAGAGCTCGGCTGCACCCACTGAGTGATACCCATCATCGCTAAAATCTGGCGCTGCTGCATACGATGCTGTAATACAACTAGCGGCTCTTGGATATCACTCATGCTTATTTACTATCCTACTTATCTAAAATGGATTTACTGACTTTTAATGGCAAGAAAAATAAACATATTAAAAAAGGATTAAGAAAATACATTTCCTTCAATATAAAGTTCCTTCCTAGCAAAATACTTACTCAGATGACTTCAATGACATGGCTCAAAAAATCTGCCGAACGCCTAACCAATGATTGGCTAACATGGACAAGCAATCATATTCATCTTGACTGACTATCGTATCGTGTAACATCACCGTATGCAATGTGCTCAGCCATTGCCGGTAATCATTGTAATCATAAGGCTTATTATTAATCACATTATAATCTATTTGATCGCCGCCCTGTTGCCTCTGTCTATAATTATCATTACGTTTGGCTTCTGATGCAGGCGACTGACTGGCAGGCGCGATAAAAATAGGCACCGTTTCTATCACTGCCAATAATTGGATACTATTTATATTTTGCACAGTCAATAGTAGCCATTGCAAATTTGCGTCACTAACGGCGGCTAAGTCAATATCAATCAAACGTGCATGACGCCGCAAATCCACGATATAGTGAGCAACACTGTCATTATTATAGCCGAGTGCTAAAATAGGTGCTGAAACGTGTACTGAGTTATCTAGTGCTGATACGACCTGACCCTTGACATCTTTTGATAGGCGATAAGCCAATAAAATAAGCATTGCTTTCGCGGCAACATCGAGACCATCAAATACCTGTCCTGAAGGGTCAAGCTGGTCATAAATATCATCTCTACCCGCTTGCAATGTTTGCTGCCATAACCATAATAGCTGAGGCTGAGCATGCACGTATTTCTCGTTCAATACAGTAGACAATATAGGTAATAATTGCTGCAACTGTAGCGCTTGCCATAATGATAAAATCGATGGCAACCGAGAGTTGGTATTTTCTAAAGGATTTGATAATAATTGAGGCTTATCAATAGAATCATCATTATCTATATTATCGGCGATATTTTGACTTAAATCCGCCGTTAGGTAGTGTTCAAATAGCTCAATGATACCCTGTTGATAGCGCATCAGCATTGTACGACACTTTTTTTGCTGCACATAATGTTGATGATCTTGATTGCTATGACTCGCTTCATATCTGAAGTGTAATTCATTGATAGCAGTTTCTGACAGGTCATGCTGACTCAGTTGCTTTATTGCCAATGCAATTAATGCGTTGTCTAAACGCCTATCAAGATGTGCCACTGCCGCTAATAATTTATGATCTATCGTATGCGCTAAAAATTGGGGGTGGCTGCTAATATTAGCGCTAGCATTATTATCGATTTCAGCAGCAGACGTTTTATCGTTAGCAAGTCCAAGCCAGATATCACTCAAGTCATAACTCTCAGTCGTTGCTAATATACGACCTTGATGGCACAACATAACTGCTTCAATCAAAGCTTGCGCCCCAAGCGAGTGATAACTGTGATTGAGTATATACTGCGGCAGTGAAACTTTTTGTCTATCATCGATACCAATTAATGTATCCGATGGCAAATCGCTATCAGGTTTTGCTTGCCATGGCTTGAGCAACTGATGAATACCGGTATTTTGCGCTTGAACCTGTAAACGTCCTTCAACAACGACATCTTTCTCGATAACAAACTCTAGCCCCTTATCTTCGTCCAACTCATTCTTTATTTCATTTGCAGGAAAAGCAGTAATTTCTTTGTCTATAACATCATTGCTGTTATTAGTAAGGCTTTTATCGTTATCGCTTTCATTGTTATTTAACGATGATTGAGTATTTTTTTCTTGTTTATTTTTGCTTAGGCTATTTGCTTTTATGACGCCCCAATCCCCTAATCGCCGCTGCTCATATATCTCTTTTATTTTCTGTTGATTTATGCGCTTTTCTTTAGCCACTTTTACCGCAAAATCGTGATAAGCGTTGGCATTAATGGCACTCATTCGCTCAGCCAAGCTAGGATGGGTGGCAAACCAAGAGACGTCACCCAAATCAGCACCACTACTGGCAAAGAAGAAGTGACTAAGGCCATTGATATCGGCGATACTGGTTAAGCGCGAACCAAGCGAATCTTGATGAATGGCTTTCAGTGTTGCCATAATGGCCGGCGAGCGTGTCAGCTGCACACTGGTGGCATCAGCAAGCAATTCACGCTGGCGATTAAAGCTGTGTTTAATCAGTTGCGCACTGGCCATACTCGAAAAACTCAATCCATGTATCAACAACGTCCAAATATTGCGCGGTGCTTGACTATCGAACTTATTATTATTTTGTAGCCATCGTGACTGGCTCCTAGCTGACGACTGCTGGCTTTGTGATTGACTTTGCCAATAGCTTACCCATTCACTATGGGTGGTAAAGCTTGCTGTTTGAGATTCAGTGCTACGCGCATGGCTATCGACGGCTCTTTGTGACAAGAGATTGCGTCGATTGACCGCATCATCAAAATAATTGTGATGGCTATTCTGATGATTGCGTTGATTACCAGCGCCAAAATTATTAATAGAATCACTCCAGTCATAGAGTAATTGCAAGCCTGCCAGCACGACCATGAGCTGTAAGTTAAAAGTGGCATCACCATGCAATATATGACCATATTCATGCCCTATTAGCCCATACAGCCCCTCATCGGACAGCTTATCAAGCGCGCCTTGAGTGACGACCAATACCATATCTTGACTATGACGACCCGCAACGAAGCCGTTAATACCTTGCTCATCAGGCAGTACATACAAAATCGGCATACGTACACCCGAAGCAATGGCTAGCTGCTGGGCAATCTCATAGTAACGACGGTAGACAGGCGGGAAATCTCGCTCATCACGTACGGCGATATGGTGGGCGCTGAAACGAACCTTTGGTATAGGCTCATGCTGATGGGCAACCCCTTGACTATGCTCCCACGCATCTTGGCTGTGGTCGATAAACAGCCGAACCCCGCCCACACGCTGAGCAATAGCGCGACCACCCGCTTCTAAACGTCTGTACTCTAAAAAACTACCGATCACAAAGCTACCGATTGTCCAGATAGCAACCAGTATCAACACCCAATGATAAATGCCACCAGTAAATATCGTTAGTAGCAGCGCCATGATACCCAGCGCTACTGCCAGATGGGCAAAGACAATGAGAAAAAATAGCCCATAGAGCAACAGACTGCGCTGGGTACGGGTGCGCTGTTCACCAAAAAAATCCATCTAGTTGCCTGACTTAAAAATAGCTAAACGCATCTGAACATATGAATATAATTCAATATCAGCCCATATTGACGACAGGTGCTTGAGCGATCATCTTTCTGTCTTCAAAAACTAGCGGGCTTAACGGGCGAAAGCCAAAAGTCGTGCTAATAAGATTGTTGGGAAATACCTCGCGGTCATTGTTGTAGAACATCACGCTGTCATTATAGTGCTGACGGGCGAAGCCAATGCGGTTCTCAGTATTGGTCAGCTCATCCATCAACTCTTTGATCATGCTGTCCGCCTTTAGCTCAGGGTAAGCTTCCACAACCGCTGAAAACTGCCCTAACGCTTTAGACAGCATACTCTCAGCTTTGGCAAATAGCGCCATATGCTCAAGCGAGTCTGGCTGATGTGTATTGGAGTCTTGCAAGCTCTGGGCATGATTACGTGCACTAATCACACGGGTCAGCGTCTCTTCTTCATGCGTTAGATAACGTTTAGCGGTTTCAACTAAATTTGGAATCAAATCATGACGGCGCTTCAGTTGCACATCGATTTGAGCAAAACCATTTTTCGCTTGGTTGCGAGCGCGTACCAATTTATTAAATATAGATACGCCAAACACAACCACTAGTAGCACGAAGGCAATGAACAACCAAACAAACATCTTCATAAGAAAACCCTAAAGTGTCCAGAATGTTAATAAAAGTTAATACATTGTATTTTAACCCATCTTAATCAATCAAAGGTCAAAATCGGACAAAAAAAGGTCGAAAAAAAGCCCTTTACAATGAAGGGCTTAATAGATCAAACGAGCATTTCTGATTAAATATCAAAACAGGTATCAAATTTTAGGCAAAAAAAAGCGACTCCAAAAGCAAATCCTCGGCACACACTGTGACTATTACCGTTGCTACCTTCCGGTCCTGGCGGGGTTCATAGAACAATGTTGCGAGGCTACCAATGGAGCCACCAGTTGCAAATTATACAAGAATTTTTAAATATTACAACCCCTATCGTAAAACTCTTTCTATGACCTCAAAACGCCCTGTAACTTAGGTGACAAAATTCTCACAGCAAGCCTGTTAAATTTTGCTATTTTAGTTGAGGGAGCTGAGCATACTCGGTATCAACTAATAACTAAAATGGACAGCTTCTCATATAAAGGCGAGTCTTACCTATGGTATGGCTCACCTAAATACTATTGATATAACTCACTCAGGAGATCATTGTGAAAACCACTTTACTTAATAAAGCCGCTCTAACGACTGGTACTGCATTTCTACTCACAGCCATGATGGGTAGCGCACATGCAGAACCAACAGGCTACGATCAGCTTACTTTTCAGACAGAAGTAAAAGAAGAAATCCAGAATGATGAAGTACGAGCCAGCTTATATAAAAAAGCGCAGGCAACGGATTCTAAAACTCTAGCGGCAACGCTCAACACCTCAATTAATAATGCCATGAAAATTGCTAAGCGTTATCCAACGGTTACCGTGAGCACTGGACAACAGCGCACCTACCCTCGCTATGATAAAAATGACAAAATCATTGGCTGGACAGGACAAGCAAACATCGATTTAAAGAGCACCGACTTTGCAGCAACCAGCCAACTCATCGCTGACCTACAAGAAACGTTGGTGATGGACAATCTGAACTTTGGTGTCTCAGATACCAAAAAGGATGCGCTTGAGCAAAAGCTGATGACCAATGCGTCTCGTGCCTTTCAGCAACAAGCTAAAAACCTAACACGCGCTTGGGATGCTCGTGGCTATCGTGTGGTCAATGTGAATTTAAATACAGGTAGCAACTACCCACGTCCGATGTATAGTGCTATGAATATGAAAGCAGGCGCAGCAGACGAATCAGTACCTAGCCAAAGTTTTGAATCTGGCAATAGTACTATCTCTGTGACCGCTAATGGTACGATTGAATTGACTAAATAAGCTATAAATACATAGAATTAATAAATATCCTGATAAACATAAAGGCAAGCGCTGCAATCAGCGCTTGCCTTTATGTTTGTATAGAAGAAATTAACTTATAAAGTTACTCTACTTTGTATGAACTCTTATACTTATCCATGATTGACACATTGCCTACAAGTTAATTTGTCACTGGTTGCTCAAGCGTCATGGGTTTATCCACTATAGGCTTAGTAAATGATTGCATATTCGGTTGTTTGCCCTCTTGACGCATTTTTAACAGCACTTTTTGATACCAAGGTAGATTTTGATAAGCTAAAAGCTGTTGCGCGATTTTCTTATTATTCTGCAATGTTGTATTGTTTTGAATCACATAAACCGTACGCTCTAATTGTTTGAGTGTTTGACCTTTCTCATTTTTTAACACGGCTTTTATCTTGTGCGATCCTGGCAAAACATCTACCGTTGCAATCGATGCACTGAGACCTTGCGCGACTTCATTACCATCCAAATAAATACTAACACTATCACCTGCTTGTAAGTCCGGCGTCACTTGCACATTTACAACGATATTTTGTGCTGGACGACGATATGCACGCTCTGCGTTTGGTTCAGCAATAGCAAGCTGGTAATTGACGGCTGGTTTGGCGACAGGGCTATTTTTAGCAGCCGTATTTTGCGTAGTCGTATTAACATTACTAGAAGGAGGTTGACTAGTCGTGTTATCACTGTTACTTGAGCTGACGCGACTTTCTTTCGTCGTGACACCCGTTTGGCTGATTTGTTTACCTGCTTGCTGCTCATAATTTTGCGGGCGATCGGTAAAGGTGACTTGACCTGTTTTTTCGTCAATAACTTTATAAATAGGCGCAGCATTTGCTAAAGGGACATAGAGAGTTGCCATACCAATCATCGTAGCAGCAATCAGTGCCAACCCTAACTTACTGTTTGAAAAAACCGGTTTTGATAATGAAGTCATAGTCAGTCAACCTAATGAGTACCTAATATTATGAATATCTATTATGCGATACTTTGGGCGTTAAATCAGTAATAATTTCAAAGAGGACAGATCCGTTGATTTAGCAAATTATTATTGAGACGTAAAAAAACCAGCTAAGATTAACTTAGCTGGTTTTTATGACTTAAAATAACTGAGTGTTTTAGCTATAAATTAGCAGCTGTAGTATAAGTCAAACTCAACTGGATGTACGGTTACATTGACACGTTGCACTTCTTCTTCTTTCAAGGCAATGAATGCCTCTAGCATGTCTTCAGTGAATACATCACCTTTTAACAAGAACTCATGATCATCACGCAGGGCTTGTAATGCAACTTCTAAGCTCTCCGCAACGGTTGGGATGAGTGCTTCTTCTTCTGGTGGTAAGTCATACAAGTTTTTGTCAGCAGCTTCACCCGGATGTATTTTATTTTGAATACCATCAAGACCTGCCATTAGTAACGCTGCAAACGTTAAGTATGGGTTGGCCGCTGGATCAGGGAAACGTGCTTCAACACGTACCGCTTTTGGGCTGCTAACATGTGGAATACGGATAGATGCTGAGCGGTTAGACGCTGAGTACGCAAGTTTGATAGGCGCTTCATAATGCGGTACTAGGCGCTTATAGCTATTAGTCGATGGGTTGGTAATCGCATTCAACGCACGCGCATGCTTGATAATACCACCGATGAAATACAGTGCAGATTCAGACAAACCAGCGTATTCATCACCTGAGAAAGTATTGACACCATCTTTAGAGATTGACATATGCACGTGCATGCCTGAACCGTTGTCACCAACGATTGGTTTTGGCATAAAGGTAGCCGTTTTACCAAACTGATGCGCAACATTATGCACAACGTATTTTAATTGCTGTACTTCATCGGCTTTTTTGACTAGCGTATTGAAAGCGACACCAATTTCTGACTGGCAAGGCGCAACTTCATGGTGATGAACTTCGACACAGCCTTCGCCGATGATTTCTTCTAAACGCTCACACATAACAGAGCGCATGTCTTGCGAGCTATCGATTGGTGGTACTGGGAAGTAAGCGCCTTTAACACGTGGACGATGTCCCATGTTGCCCCACTCATAGTCATTGTTAGTCGACCATGCCGCTTCTTCGGCTGTGATCTTGTGACTAACGCCAGACATATCAATTGACCATTTCACATCATCAAATATAAAAAACTCAGGCTCAGGACCAAAATAAGCAGTATCACCAATGCCTGTTGACTTCAAGTACTCTTCGGCGCGGCGCGCAATAGAACGTGGGTCACGATCATAACCTTGTAGCGTTGATGGCTCGATGATATCGCAAGTAACAACTACGGTAAGTGAATCAAAGAACGGGTCAAGAAAAGCCGTCTCTGGATCAGGACGCAAGATCATATCTGACGCTTCGATACCTTTCCAACCAGCAATAGATGAGCCATCAAACATCTTGCCATCTTCCATCACTTCTTCGTCAACGCTATGCGCTGGAAAGCTGATATGTTGCTCTTTACCGCGTGTATCAGTGAAGCGAAAATCAACCCATTTAGCATTAGAGGATTGGATAAGATCTAGTAGTTTGTTCGACATAAATAGTCTCCGTTGTGTTGATTAGGTTATTGCGATTTAAAATTATAGGTACAATCTGTTGGTTAAAAATCTCTGGTTTGATAACAGTCAGCGCTGCGTTTAGAGCTAAATATCCTGTTTAATATTATGCTTATTCTCAGCACTGTCAATATTATTAGTCAAGATAGTCACCTGAGTTATGCGCTTAATAAGACCCGCCAGTGTTTTGGTTCGATATTATTCTAACAACATATCACTCATTATGCTGAACTCTTCAGGCACTCGTTAATAATAATTATTGAACCACTTTATCACCAAAGATAATCATAACAGTAATACTGCAAAGGCTATGCCAGTTTTTTATAACGATGAAAATATAGAGGATAAAAGGATAGTTATTAATAATAATTACAGCAACTTATAATATCTTTGAAACTATTTCAGCCGTAGATTTATCGTCAGTGGTGTCATACAAATTATTTATCCAAAGTCATTAATAACGCATGACTGCACTAAATTAGTGCATATTGAATATATAAATAAAAATTGTGTACTTTTTTAGTGCGTTTGAGATGTTAACGAATGTCATCCAATAAGAAAAATAGATTGTTATTCACCACTTATTTGGGTCGCCTGCACCCTACATTTGATAGTCTACAAAATAGTGGTAAGATAACGGCGTTATATAACCATCTCCATAAGTAGAACTCAATAAGTAGAACGCTAATGATTCTGATGATCGATAATTACGACAGCTTTACGTACAATATTGTACAGTACTTCGGTGAATTACAGCAGGACATCACCGTCTGGCGTAACGATCAAACCACGATTGAAAATATTAGAACCCTTGCGCCAGATGCGATCGTCATTGGCCCCGGTCCCTGCGATCCTGATCAGGCTGGTATCTCTCTAGAAGCTATCAAGACTTTTCAGGGCGTGATACCGATACTAGGTATTTGTCTAGGACATCAGGCCATTGGACAGGCATTTGGTGGACAAGTCGTCAAGGCTGGCGAAGTCATGCACGGTCGCTTATCCGCCGTTTATCATACTGACCAAGGTGTCTTTGAAGGCTTGCCTAATCCCGTACAAGTCACGCGCTATCATTCGCTTGTCATTGATAAAACCAGCCTGCCCGACTGTCTTGAGCTGACCGCATGGACACAAAACAGTGATGGCAGTATTGAAGAAATCATGGGTATCCGTCATAAAACGTTTGCGATAGAAGGGGTACAATTCCATCCTGAGTCTATCTTAAGCGAAGCAGGCTATCAGCTGCTCAACAATTTTTTGCAAACGCATCATTTGTCAGTCCTAACCTCAGATGAACTACCACAAGTCGGCTAATAGTTTATTAAAGTATGTTCTAAAAAAGGCGTTAATAACAAAATTAAAATCAAAACTATTCTATTGATAATTTAAGATTAACGGATAAAAATATTAAGAGAGATCACAATGAGTACGACAAAAACAAATGAAAGCCCTACTCCAACTAATATTGCTCAACTGTCTGATGAAGAGACACATACGCTACTGACGACAGCTTTGGGGCGAATTTTTCAGCACATTGATTTAACCTTTGATGAGATGTATCAGGTGATGCTGATTATCATGCAAGGCAGATGCAGCGACGCCATGATGGGTGCTATTTTGACTGGTCTACGTATGAAAGGTGAGTCCATCGATGAGATTACTGCCTCTGCCAGTGCAATGCGTGCGTTAGCAGCCAATATCGAACCACGGGGCTGTGATTACTTAGTCGATATCGTCGGAACTGGCGGTGATGGTGCCAATTTATTCAACGTTTCTACTGCATCAGCCTTGGTTGCTGCCGCTGCTGGTGCGCAAGTGGCCAAACATGGTAACCGCGGCGTCTCTACCAACTCTGGTAGCTCAGATTTGCTTGAGCAAGCAGGTATCAGTCTGGCACTTACCCCTGAGCAATCTAAAGAATGTATCGAAAACCAAGGTATCGGCTTTTTGTTTGCGCCCAATCATCACAGTGCGATGCGTTATGCCAATCCAGTACGCCGCGAGCTCAAAGCGCGCACCATCTTTAATATTTTAGGACCATTAACCAACCCTGCTGGCACACCCAATTTGGTAATCGGTGTCTTTACCGCTCAGCTGTGCGAGCCTATCGCCAAGGTCATGAAAAACCTAGGCGCACGTCATGTCATGGTGGTTGGTGCAAAAGATGGCTTAGATGAAATTAGCCTTGCCACTTCTACCACTGTCGCTGAATTAAAAAACGGTGAGATATCCGTTTATGAGATGATGCCAGAAGATGCAGGTATTGAGTCACAAACCCTTATCGGTCTCGATGTAAATTCCCCAGCGCAAAGTCTTGAGCTGATTCGCGCGGCTCTATCAGGAGAAAACTCTCAAGACCGTGCTGTACTTAAAGCACGTGATATGATTGCACTAAATGCAGGTGCAGCCATATATACCGCAGGGCTTGCCAGCAACTATGCTAATGGTGTTAGTCGGGCACAAAAAGTCATTCAGAATGGTGATGCCCTACTCAAGCTCGAGTCTCTCGCCACATACACGCAGCAACTGGTGACTCATGCTTAACGGCTAAGCACCATTACTGTGCACTCTAGCTATTTTGTCTATTTACATTCAACGATATTCGGATACCCGCATGACTCATACAGAAATTAAGACAGATATTCCTTCCGTACTGCAACGCATTGTCGCCACTAAAATAGAAGAAGTAAAAAAGGCTCAAGAGGTACTATCTCTTGAAAATTTACAAGCCAAGGTCGCAGCTGATAATAAACCGCGTCGAGGTTTTGCTCAGGCATTGCGAGCTATCAGTACTGAAGAGAGCGGTATCGGTATCATTGCTGAAATTAAAAAAGCCTCTCCCTCTAAAGGCGTTATCAATCATAACTTCGCACCCGCGCTATTTGCTCAGCAGTACGAGCAAGCTGGTGCCAGTTGTTTGTCAGTACTAACTGATCGCGATTATTTTCAGGGCGATGATAGCTACCTTATTCAAGCAACTAATACCTCAAGCCTGCCGATACTGCGCAAAGATTTTATGATAGATGTGTACCAGATCTATCAATCTTATCTGATGGGCGCTGACTGTGTTTTACTCATTATGGCCTGCCTTGACGACACCCAAGTACAAGAGCTGCATACGCTAAGTATCGAATTGGGTATGGATGTATTGATAGAAGTCCATACCCAATTCGAACTTGAACGTGCGCTACAGCTACCGCGCTCAGCGCATAATATTTACGGTATTAATAATCGTGATTTGAATACTTTCGATGTCGACTTGCAAACCACGCTAGATCTAAAAAATATTTTAATCGACGCACTGGCAGCTGATGTGGATAGCACGCTTAAACCGCTTATCGTCACCGAAAGTGGCATTCATAATAGCGCTGATATTCGTTTGATGTTAGATAATGACATTCAGCATTTTTTAATCGGTGAACAGTT
Organism: Psychrobacter sp. NPDC064578; assembly: GCF_044901245.1. Lineage (NCBI taxonomy): Bacteria > Pseudomonadati > Pseudomonadota > Gammaproteobacteria > Moraxellales > Moraxellaceae > Psychrobacter > Psychrobacter sp. NPDC064578. Next base: position 296,274 of record NZ_JBJDPI010000003.1, on the reverse strand, counting down.
CATGAAGACTAATCATCCTGGACAAGCGTTACAATCCTTACTTGCGGGCGTCGCAGCAGACGGGTAAAGTGGCTTAAGTCTACTAAACAGTTTAAATCAATCCATCATTCATCAACCAACGATACGTTAAATTCTATGTCAAACTCTCTATTTTCAAAAGAAATGCAAGACCAGCTCAAAGAGCTAAAAGGCCAACTTAGCAAAGGTCGCGATACCAATTCGCCTGAAGATGAAAACCAAAAGCCTACTGAGCCTGTATCATTGCCTACGCAAAAGCAAGTAAACAAGACTGTCAAGCAAATGGCTAGCGAGCATATTGACGATGATAAAGTGCTGTTTATGCAAGCAATGCATGGCGTCAATCAGCTTGAAGACAAAAACGTACGCTCACCTGCCAATGCTAGCAAAGCGGGCAAACCTGATGCGACCACCTTGTCTAAACGTGCTGCCGCGCAAGGTAGTGAAGCGAGTGATTTGGGAGCTGGCTTGTCAGATATGCAAGCACTACTCAACCCTGTCGCTGCTGAAGCCTATTTATCTTACAAACAGCCGACTTTGCAGAATAAAATCTTTGATCAGCTTAAAAAAGGCAAGCTACGTTGGTATGACGCCGTAGATATTCATGGTTGTACCATCGAAGAAGCGCGCGTGGCAATGACTCAACTCCTAAGTCAAGCAAAACAGAAAAACGAGACTATGGTAAAAATCGTTCATGGTAAAGGCTCTGAGGCCATTTTAAAAACCTGCGTCAACGGTTGGCTGCGTCAATTGCCAGAAGTACTGGCATTTTGCTCTGCACCGCCAAAAGATGGTGGAAACGGCGCGGTACTAGTACTGCTTAAAAAGCCTAAAACTGATGGCGAATAAGCTGCATCGTTAAACATAAAAAGGACTGCTTATTGGCAGTCCTTTTTGTTATGTTCATTATCAAAAAAAACTGTTTATAGTCAGTGAAAAGTAATATCGATACATCATGCACTATTGATATCAATTTTTCTTGCTTGCTGTGCCTGTGCAGACAGAGGCTACAAAAAATTGACATCAATAGTGCCGTAGCGTTTCTAGGGTGTTTTGACTATACATCATTTGCAGCGTCCAACTTCAGCGGCAGGGTACTCACTTAGGATAAGACATTTATGAGCCTACAGACTATTGAAAACACTGAAGCACTAGAAGAGCATATCATCGCCTTGATTGCCATCGAACCAAGATTCGCTCTTGTTTATGAGCAAGTTGGTATGCCCAGTCTACGGCATAATATCGGTGGGTTTGAGCAGTTGATGCGAGCAATGGTTGGTCAACAGCTGTCTGTGACAGCAGCAGCCAGTATTTGGCAAAGACTACTTGATGCCGCCTTAACGAATCCACAGGCGATTATCAAAGCAACAGATGAAGACTTAAGAGCGCAAGGGTTATCTAAACAAAAAACCCGTTATATTCGCTCATTAGTCGATCATGATATAGACTTTGCTGCGTTAGAAATTATGCCTGATGAAGAAGCAATAGAAGTGCTGACAGCCGTTACTGGTATTGGTCGCTGGACGGCTGAGATGTATTTATTATTCTCTCTGAAACGTGCAGACGTACTTGCGGTCGATGATCTAGCAATTAAAGTAGCGGCGATGGCGTTATTAGGCTTAACGGAACGCCCAACGCCGAAACAGTTAAAGAATCTAACTCAAGATTGGTCACCACATCGCAGCGCTGCCAGTCTGTTGCTATGGTCATACTACGGCTTATTACGTAATCAAACCGCTGTCCCTTTATAAGGCCAAACATCAAAGTACGATTCACTATGTCAAACTCGCTTAGCTTAAGCTTAGTCTAGCACTCGTTTTCTTTGCTGCTCTAATTTTTGTGGATGGTATAAGATAAACGCTTGATACTTGCCTCAAGTGCTTATCTTATAACGTTTTTAATCCATAATTTTATGGCTGATTCCATATAGAAAAGCCAGATTTTCTTTTTGCGTACTTGAACTTGATTTTCTTTATCATACGGCTTTTATTTCTCAATGCCTTAAACGCATTGTCTTTTTTACTCTCGACTGATTTAGAGGTTCGCTGACTGCCTTTTTCATCTACCTTGACATTATCTTTACTCAAGTCCACGGCATGCTTATCATCGTTGCTGTTATCCTTATTGTCGCTAGCATCGTCATCAGCAGCATCATCAGCAGCATCATCAGCATGGCCATCGTTTGACATGTCTTTTGTCGTTTCGGCGACGTTACCTTCCTTATTGTTATCTTCAATTTCGTTTTCTATGTGATGCTCAAGCTCAGTTTGATTGACAATAAGCTGCTGTGTTGGCAAGGCATGCTCGACATCATATTTCGCCACTTGGTTCAATAAATCAACAAACAAAACGTTCTGTTTGTCATAGAACTCAGTCACGCCATTAGCATTAACATACGCCTGTAATTGAATGATGTAGCAGTCTTGACGTAGCTCTAAAATATTGACCTGATTCCATTCTTGGTTGGTCAAATAATGCTCATCTATAAACTCATCCAAGTCCTTGACCATCTTAAAGACTACATCAATATCAGCAGTGCGTTTAATATATAACTGATGGAAGAAGCGAAACATATCGCGGGACGTAAAGTTTTCAATCTGCATCGATGAGAAATCACCATTTGGTACAGTCACAACAGTGCGCGTCAAGGTGCGCACACGTGATGAGCGAATACCAATATCAATGACTGTGCCTTCATAAGTGCCAAACTTACAATAATCACCAATACGTACGGGCGAATCCGCCACGACCACGACACTACCAACAAGGTTTTCGATGGTTTTTTGCGCACCCAGTGCTAATGCCAAACCACCCACACCCAAGGCGGCAATACCCGTGGTCAAATCAAAACCCAAATTACCGAAGATAACAATCACAGCAAAAATCAGCAGCAACGCTTTGACGACTTTGCGTAGCAGCCCCAAGATAGAGACCCGTTCAGTATAGTTTTTCTTATAACTTAAATTTACCGCACGAGTGAATATGGCATCGATGACTCGTAGCAGCAACCAAGTTAATGCAAGCCAAGATGCAATCTCAGTAAAGCGATTGACCGGTTCTCGCAGCGTCACTGACACGCCCGCATATACCATCACTTCTGACAATATCAGCGCCATAATGACCACAGCCAGCGGCAATACGACCTTATCAGGTAATGGCAATGGTACGCCGCGTACACGAGGATAGACGATTCGTAATAGATGGTACAGCAGCCATACCATGATATAAGTAAATACAAAGCTGCCGACAGTCATCATTAACGCTGCGGCTAAATCCGCCACTTGATAGCCAAACAGCTTTTTGCCTTCTAATGAATCAAAAGTATAGCGAGACACTAACGTTGGTTCGGTATTTTCTATGACTTCTGGTACTGAGCTAAGCGTATCCGTAGAAAACTGCCAGTACTGCTCTCCTTGCTTAGACACCACTCTTTCAAGTATCAGTGGCACACTTTTTTCACCCACATTAATCGCACCGACGTTTTCTTGGCTTGGCGGTAGCTGATCAGTTAGATTGCCCTCAGACGTATTATTAATCTGCAAATCAGGCTGAAAACGCCCGCCTGCATCCAGCGCTTGCTTGAATTGACGAACGATTGTGGTTGGATTGTCAGACTTTGATAAGTTTAAATAATTACTCGCCAGCAGATAGTCATTTTCACCTAACGCACTGATGAAGCCCTGTACGGTATGGCGCGGTGTATCGCGTCCGAATGAATCTGGTATCGGCGTACTCGCCGACTCCTCACTGGTACTGCCACCCATCCCCAGTGCGCTAGCTTCAGCAGCAAATGCATTATTTGGTAACAACGCACTCAACAGCATCACAAGCAAAAACAAAATTGCCATTAGTGGCATTTTGATGATTGAGTATGGTGAAGACAACTCGGGACTGGTAATCATAGGAATCAGGCGATACTTAATAGACAAAACAAACCTCTTAGCATTATGAATGGTACAACGAAGAACAAATGAGCACTTCCCCATAATAGCAATTATTTATAACAGCAGTGCTTTTGATTACACGTTTTTATGGTCATCTATGTGAGTTATCTGCTCTCACCTTTGCTTATGGCTTCTGATTTTTTATCACCTTTCACGATACTCCTTCTCAATGCCTACTATGAATGAGAGTGATAATCGTTAAATGAGTAAACCGCAATCTATCATGAAAACTCCTCAGCTTATCGTGAATAAACATTAGGTTAAAGTGGTTTATAAAGCGGTCTGTTTTGTAGATAATGAACGCAGTTTTGCTTGTCCACTGTTTTTTGTAATTTTTAGCCATATTAACGTCAATATGGTTGCTTTTTCGCTGCATTTTTTAATATGATTATTTTGGAATTGACTATGTCTTTATCACGTTCATCTTCACGTACCTACCTTCGTTTGAGTATCTTAAGCGCACTAGGTTTACTTGCGGTTAACACAGCAATGGCAGTGACACCTGACGTTGCTACTATTAGCGATAGCGAGCTACCACAAGTTGAACTCGATGAAATCGTTGTAACAGCTACCCGCACCCCTACCAAAATCAGCAATACCATTGCCCAAACAAGGGTTATTGATAGCGAAGAATTACAGCGTTATCAAGGTCAAACCGTGCAAGATATAATCTCTCGGCAACCAGGTTTTAGTAACTTTTCTAACGGTGGCATGGGAACTACTGGCAACTTCTACATTCGTGGTTATGACAAAAGACAGATTTTAGTTTTAGTTGATGGGATACGTTATAGCTCTGTTGATGATGGCGGTGCAGCATTAAGTTTATTGCCTGCTGAGCAAATTGAACGTATCGAAATATTATACGGTGCTTCAGGCTCAAGTATGTATGGTGCTGATGCCATGGGTGGCGTGATTCAAATATTCACAAAAGGCTCTAATATTGAAAAAAATCAATTTTCTGTAACTGCAGGAGCAGGCTCTCACGACCATTACCTATATGGTGCTACTGCACAGTTCAGAAACGATCAAGGTACGAGCCTAAGTCTCTCTGCTAGCCGTAATGAAACCAAGGGTTTTAGCGCCGTTGCTCCCGATGGCTATGGTTATAATAAAGACGATGATGGATTTAAGAGCAATAACTATAGTTTGAATCTTAACCAAAAGGTGAATGAAGCGGTCACGGTAGGTATTAGTGGCTTATATACTGACTCAACCACAGATATTGATTCAGCAGATCAGTATAACTGGGAATCTCCCTATGAAAAGCTAGAAACAGCTCTACATGACGCTTATGTCAATCAAAAAAACGGGGTTGCTAGCGCCTATATCCAGTACAAAGATGCTGAAAAAACAGCTAAGCTAGCTTATGGATACAGTGTTGCCGACTCTTCTACCTATGAATATGAATCCAAAGTGGGCAATCCAGATAAATATGATACCACTCAACAGCAGATCACCTTAACAGGTGATTATAAGTTACCTATTGGTACTGCTGTTTATGGTATTGAGCACCTAAAACAAGAGTTAGACTCTAGTGTTTATGAAGCTGATGACCGTAAAGTTACTGGTGGTTATCTAGGATATATTCTATCTAAAGATAATATAGACGCTCAGGCTAATGTTAGACATGATGATTATTCTGATTTTGATAGTGAAACCACCTATAACTTAGGCGCCGCTTATCACTTCACTCCTGAATTACGTGTCGGAGCGAATTATGCTAAAGGTTATCGCGTACCATCTTTTACCCAATTATTTGGTCCAGCTAGTTGGGGAAGTAATCCAAACTTAAAGCCTGAAACCAGTGACAACTATGAAGCTTTTATTGAGTATGATACTTTGCTTCAATCTACGCGCTTGACAGGCTATCATAATACAGTTGATGACCTTATCTCTTGGTCTGGTTCACAAAATGAAAATATTGAATCAGCAAAAATAAGAGGTGCTACTTTAAGCACTGACTGGAATATTGATAATTACTTATTTGGCTTAAGCTATGATTACCAGAAAGCCGAAAATGATAGTGGACTTGGTAATGATGGTAACTTACTAGCTATTCGTCCTGAACATAAAGGCTTGGTCTATGTCGGCTATCAATTATCAGATCTAGATATCCGTGCTGAATACCAGTACGTGGATGATTATTATTATGACGCTACTAATGATACGAAAGTTGAGAGTTATAATTTAGTAAATATTAGTAGTAATTACAAACTGACTGACAACCTATCTATGACTGCACGTTTAAATAACGTGTTCAATGAAAAATATGTAACAGCCCCTAGTTATAATACTGACGGCACTAACTTCTTCACCTCATTAACTTATAACTGGTACTAGAGTTATTCGTTCTGTTATTAAAAGAGACCATCTATTGATGGTCTTTTTTTATGGGTGACATTTTATCTGTCATCTATTACAATGACACCCTCCGAGAGGTGTTGCGCCATAATAATTGATTATTGCATCTAGGCTTCAAAGCCATGTTAATCAATCATTATGTTAGGCTCGGTTAACTGTCGATCGCCCTATTTTGGTCGCTCACAGCGCAAACAACGGCACCTGCGTTTTTATTCTTTTTATCATACCTTAACCACTGATAGGAGCATATTATGGACGCAGTGTCTAACACCCCATCTGCCCATACGATCGACCCCTCTTTCACTGACTATAAAGTCGCCGACATCAGCCTTGCTGACTACGGTCGCCGTGAAATTACCCTTGCCGAAGCTGAAATGCCTGCCCTAATGGGTTTGCGTCGTCGCTACGAAGCCGATCAGCCGCTTAAAGGCGCAAAAATCGCTGGCTGTATCCACATGACGATTCAGACTGCCGTCCTTATCGAGACACTAGTCGCGCTAGGTGCTGAAGTACGTTGGACCTCATGTAATATCTTCTCAACCCAAGACCATGCTGCTGCGGCTATTGCTGCTGCTGGCATCTCTGTTTATGCTTGGAAAGGCGAAACTGAAGAAGAGTACGAATGGTGCTTACGTCAACAAATCCACGTTGGCGGCGAAGAGTCAGGTCAGCTTTGGGATGCCAACTTAATCTTAGATGATGGCGGTGATTTAACTGCATTGATTCATAATGATTATGCCGAGCTTCTTGACAGCATCCATGGTATCTCAGAAGAAACCACTACTGGCGTCCATCGCTTAGTCGAAATGCTAAATAAAGGCACACTTAAAGTTCCCGCTATCAACGTTAACGATGCGGTTACTAAGTCTAAAAACGACAACAAATACGGCTGCCGTCATAGTTTAAATGATGCTATCAAACGTGCAACTGACATGTTCCTTGCTGGTCGTCGCGCTTTGGTCATCGGTTATGGCGATGTGGGTAAAGGCTCTACACAAAGCTTACGTCAAGAAGGCATGATCGTACGTGTCTCAGAAGTTGATCCTATCTGTGCCATGCAGGCATGTATGGACGGTTTTGAAGTATTGTCACCTTACATCAATGGTGATAACACTGGCGGCGCAGAAAACATCAACACCCGTCTGCTTGAAGACACTGACATGATTGTTACTACTACTGGTAACTACCATGTTTGTGACAGACATATGCTAGCAGCCCTTAAGCCTGGTGCGGTTGTTTGTAACATCGGTCACTTTGATACTGAGATCGACACCCAATTCATGCGTGATAACTGGCGCTGGGTTGAGATTAAGCCACAAGTGCATCAAATTTTCCGCTCGGACGACGAAAATGATTATTTGATTTTGCTTGCTGAAGGTCGTTTGGTTAACCTTGGTAATGCCACTGGTCACCCATCGCGCGTGATGGACGGCTCATTTGCCAACCAAGTATTGGCACAAATGTATCTGTTCGAAGAAAAGTTTGCTGACTTGCCAGCCGACGCACGTACTGACAATTTATATGTAAAAGTACTGCCTAAGAAGCTCGACGAAGAAGTCGCTGCGGCGATGGTTTCTGGCTTTAACGGTACGTTGACTAAGCTGACTGAAAAACAAGCAGAGTATTTGGGTGTGCCTGTCGAAGGTCCATTTAAGCCTGACGCTTACAAATACTAAAAGGAGCCAGACTGTGACTAAGCCTGCTTTCTCCTTTGAGTTTTTTCCTGCTAAAACCGAGCTAGGTCATGAAAAACTACTCAGTACTTATGATGAGCTGAATAAGCTATCACCTGCGTATTTTTCGGTGACCTACGGTGCTGGTGGTTCAACCCGAAATCGCACTTTAGATATCGTTCAAGCCCTGTGCGCACGCGGTGAGACTGACATTGCGCCGCATATATCTTGTATCGGTGATGATAAGGCGGAAATCGCTGAATTGCTCGATCTGTATAAAGGTTTGGGCATCAAGCGCTTAGTCGCGTTGCGTGGTGATTTACCATCAGGTCAGGTTGGTATGGGCGAGCTACCATTTGCGTTAGACTTGGTTAAGTTTATCCGTGAACATTCAGGCGATCATTTCCATATCGAGGTCGCAGCGTATCCTGAAATGCATCCACAAGCGCGTAGCTTTGCGTTTGATATTGACAGCTTGGTCAATAAATACCAAGCGGGTGCTAATGCATCGATTACCCAGTTTTTCTATAACGCTGATAGTTACTTATATTTGCGAGATACCTTAGAGAAGCGTGGTATCGATACGGTTGCTCAGCCTTTAATCGCTGGTATCATGCCAATTACTAACTCAAGTAATTTGGTACGCTTTGCCGATAGCTGTGGCGCTGATATTCCGCGTTATGTACGTAAGCAGTTGTCTGACTTTGGCGATGACCGCAAAGCCATTCGTGAATTTGGTTTTGATGTCGTCTATCGTTTATGCGAGCGCTTAATTGCTGAGGGCGTACCTGCCATGCATTTTTATAGCATGAATAAGGTTGAGCCAAACAAGCGCTTGGTTGAAGCACTCGGCTTAGCTTAATTACTCATCATATTTATCGAATGTATTTTTTAAAGACTGGCGTTCCTAGGAGCGCCAGTCTTTTTGGTATAAGAATTGCACTAATGCAAATTCTACTAAAGATAATCCCTTTACCCTCTCAAACGATATTCTGCTAAGATATTTGAAATATATTATTCAAACAATAGGACTAAGCAACTGTGCGACGTTTTTTTTATGACACCAGCAATGACATCAGTGATGAAAGAAGCTCACTCCATCCTCAACTTAGCACCTTGGCTATTGGGGATAGTGCCGAATTAACAGAGAGTATCGTCCATCATTGGTGCCGTGTATTACGTGCCAATATTGGCGATCAAGGCATATTATTCGATGGCTTTGGCGGCGAGTATCAGGTGCAGCTACAGGTCATCAGTAAAAAACACGCCACTGTGACATTATTAGCACATGTAGATACTGACCGAAGTGCCGCTGTCTTCACTAAAATCGGTCTAGTGATGAGCCGCGGTGAACGCATGGACTATGCGATTCAAAAATCCACCGAGCTTGGTGTCACTGCCATTCAATTGCTAAGTAGCCATCATGGCGAGGTCAATCTAAAGCCTGCCCAAGTAGAAAAAAAACTGGCACATTGGCAGCAAGTTGCCATTGCCGCGTGTGAACAATGCGGTCTTAACCGTCCACCTCTTATTATTGCGCCTGTGTCCATAAATGACTGGTTACAAAAGTCAGTGACTCACTCTGCCGATTCACAAATGGATGTTCGCCCTCCTACTACCAGTACTATTGTCACAACCCTTAGCCAAGACCCTTATTATCAAATATTACAACAACCAGCAGATTTGCGTCTGCAACTGAGCGTACCAGCTGCAGGACAACCAGCAATGCCTAGGTCGCTACCAACAGTCTTAACGCAACAGTCTCCTTATATTGAGCTGCTAATAGGCCCTGAAGGCGGTCTGAGTGTTGATGAATGCCAGCAAGCAGCGAAGGCTGGTTTTGAACCTTGGCAAATTGGCTCAAGAGTCTTACGCACCGAGACCGCACCCGTGGTGGCGTTGGCGACTCTGCATGCTTTGAGCTATTATGAGTAAATACCATATGCGTAATCCTAATTGCTGTTCCATTTCGACGTGATGAGTCCAACTATGACTGCTTTCCCCCCTATTTCCATCGCAGACAAACAGCAACTGCTGGCCGAGTTATGTGAGCAGCTTGATGATGCAATATTCATCTTGGATGTCCATTTACGCTATCTATCGGTCAATGCCAGTTATGAGATTATCATTGGCTACAGTGAGTCATTTTTGCTTGGCAGACCACTTGGTGTTTATGCGGCAGAGTTTTTATCAGATGAAGAAAGAGCCGTTTTAGCAGATATTACTAACCATCTAGACTGCAATGGTTTTTATGAAAACGACTTTTCGATGCCGAACCGTTATGGACAAATACTTGACTGTCACATGACTTATCGCAAAATCTGTGTCAATCATAAGACTTACTATATCGGTATGGTGCGTGATATGTCCTCGGTCGTCAAGGATCAAAAGCAAGTGGCGCATTTGCTCAATTATGATCAATTGACTGGGTTACCAAACCGTAAGGTTTTCTTGAGTCAGACCAGCGACCTATTGTTGGACAGCTATCAAGAAGTCGTGATTGTGCGCTTTAATATTGACCGTTATCGCAATCTAGCAAGCTTACTTGGCCCTGATGGCATCAACACTTTGGTAAAAAACTTTGTCACACGCCTGAAGAACCTCAAGCTCGATAATTTACAGTGTTTTTCCCATTTTGGCGGCGATGATTTTGCGTTATTATTCGAATCCAATGACGCTAACATGGTACGTCATCAGCTAGATAGCTTGATGCAAATGTGTGAACGCCCCTTCTCCTTAGATGAAAATACTGCGACAGATGCCAAGATTTATTGTCATATTTCCGTCGGGGTCAGTTACTTTCCCACTAACGACGACGAAGTGACAGGATTATTGACCAAGGCTGAAAAAGCCCTGCATTATGTCAAGCAGCAAGGCGGTGATGACATTTGCTGGTATGATACGGCCATTGACGAAGCCACTGCGGGTAGCTTGCAGTTAGAGGCGGAACTTAGAGCCGCCACCACTGAAAATCAGTTTGTTCCTTATTATCAACCAAAGTTTGAGTTGGCTACTGGCATCATTATTGGTTTTGAAGCGCTGGTACGTTGGCAACACCCGACTCGCGGACTGCTAAAGCCGATACATTTTATCAATGCCATTATCACTCATAAACTGTCGTTTGAGCTGTTCTCGCACATGGCGGTTCAAATAGCTAAGCAGTTATCGACTTGGCAACAGCAAGGATTTTGTCAGCATATCTGTATCAATGCAGATGCCGCCGAATTTAGCCACCCTGAGTTTTCTGAGATGGTGAGCAATTTACTGGTGCAACACCGTATTTCTGCGCATCAGCTACATATTGAAGTCACTGAATCATCGTTAATTCAGCGTCATGCAAATGTCAAAAAACAGCTTACTCTGCTCAAAGAGCTGGGAATTTGTCTGGCGTTGGATGACTTTGGCACCGGTTATGCTTCTTTGAGTTACTTACAAGAATATCCGTTTGATTTTATTAAAATTGACAAAAGTTTTATATCCAACATCGACACCGATCGTACCCAACATGCCATTGTAAAAGCTATTTTAGACTTGGCAATGGCACTTGATATGCAGGTAGTCGCCGAAGGTATCGAAACTGAACAACAGCGAGATGTGTTGCTAAAAATGGGCTGTCAACAGGGACAAGGCTATTGGTTTGGCAAACCAGTGCCAGCAGAGGCTGCGACTGAGATGTTGATTCAGCAGTACGCCGCCAAATAAACCCCCTTTAACGAATGTTTATTCATCCAGTATCATGAGTATTTTCATATGGTTATTCGCGTTTCCTCTTAACGCCTAACGTCGATTGTATAACCGATGCAAGATAGGTTCATGACTTATCAGTGCTGTCACCAAACTTGTATAATCCCCTCTGAAAGCCTATCTTTTATAGTGAATTTGTTAGAGCTTATTAAGTTTCAAGCTTACTCTGACCATCGCCATTCTTTTCAATACTATTTTATATAGCCGACAACATCGTCAATCTGCATTATTGCCTAGCATTTATTTGGGCTCGTTAGATTAATATGGGCTGGACTTGTGCATTAAATAACAGTGCAGTCATGTGCCTACCCTTGATGATGATTGGTTATATTCTCAAAAGGACAGGAAGTTATGCAATACAAAGCGCCCTTACGTGACATTCAATTCGTGATGCATGAGTTACTCGACAGCGAAAGCCATTATAAAACCCTGCCAGCATTCCAAGAAGCCGATCGCGAGCTAATGGACAGCCTGTTTGAGATGGCGGCAAGCTTTGCTGAAAATGAGCTATCACCATTGAATCAAAGTGGTGACGCTGAAGGCTGTAAATTTGATAATGGTCAAGTGACCACGCCAAAAGGCTTTAAAGAAGCATACAAAGCGTATTGTGAGCTTGGCTTCCCAGCCTTGTCTGCGGAAGAAGCCTTTGGTGGTCAAAACATGCCGTTCTCATTATCGACAGTCATCAATGAGATGATGGGCACTGCGAACTGGTCATTCTCTATGTATCCTGGACTATCGCATGGCGCTATCCAAACTATCGAGCATCATGGTACAAATGAGCAAAAACAAACTTATTTAGAAAAAATGGTCACCGGCGAATGGTCAGGTACCATGTGTTTGACAGAAGCACATGCGGGCTCTGATTTGGGTATCATCCGCACTAAAGCTGAACCTAATGATGACGGCAGTTATAGCATCACTGGTCAAAAAATCTTTATCTCAGCGGGTGAACATGACTTAACTGACAATATCATTCACATTGTATTGGCTCGTCTACCAGGCGCGCCTGCTGGTACAAAAGGCATCTCATTATTTATCGTACCTAAAGTCATGGTTAATGAAGACAACAGCCTAGGCGAAAACAACAAGGTTTTTTGTGGCTCTATCGAACACAAAATGGGTATCAAAGCCTCAGCCACTTGTGTGATGAACTTCGATGGCGCGACCGGTTATTTGATTGGCCCAGAAAACCGTGGTCTACAGTGCATGTTTACCTTTATGAACGTGGCGCGTATTGGTACCGCAGTGCAAGGTTTAACAGCAGCAGAATATGCGTTCCAAGGCTCATTGACTTATGCCAAAGATCGCTTAGCAATGCGTTCATTATCTGGTGTTAAAGCCCCTGAAAAAGCAGCTGACCCTATCATCGTTCATCCAGCGGTTCGTAACATGCTGTTGACTGAAAAAGCCTTTGCTGAAGGTGGTCGTGCTTTAGTCTATTACCTCTCACATTTTGCCGATACTGTTGCAAAAGGCGAAGGCGATGCGCTTAAATTTGCTGATCAAATGCTGTCACTATTGACACCGATTGCTAAAGCGTTCTTGACTGAAACGGGTCTAGAAGCGGCTAACCATGGCGTACAGGTTTATGGTGGTCATGGCTTTATCAGCGAATGGGGCATGGAGCAAAACGTGCGTGATACGCGTATTGCTTGCTTATACGAAGGTACTACTGAAATCCAGGCACTCGATCTACTAGGTCGTAAAGTATTGGGCTCACAAGGCAAACTGCTTGCAAACTTTGTAAAAATCATCCAGACATTCTGTGAAGAAAACAAAGAAAACGATGAGATGGGTCAGTTTATTCGCCCACTTGCCAAACACCTTAAAGAATGGGGTGATTTGACTGCACGCATCGGCATGCAAGCCACTGAAAACCCAGATGCAGTTGGCGGCGCTGCGGTTGATTATATGTATTTCAGCGGTTATGTGACGCTAGCCTATTTATGGGCACGCATGGCATTAGTGGCACAAACTGAACTTGTTAACGGTACTAGCGAACAAGCCTTCTACGACGCGAAAGTAAAAACCGCGCAGTTCTACTTTGCTAAGCTATTGCCACGTACCACCACTCACGTACAGCGTATCAGCACTGGTGTTGAACCATACATGAGCATGGACGTTGATCAGTTCGCTTTTTAATTAGACGTTAAATACTGCTAATACTGTATTTTTATCGGCAACATACTCAGGTGTGTTGCCGATTTTCTTAGCGCTATTAAAATTAATAACGAGTAGAGTTAACACTTTCAAAAAACCTAACCTTTTGTAAAAATCTATCCCTATTTTTATAAAGGCTATCCTTTATCAATACTTTTGGTGTACGCACAATTCACGAAGAAACACACCCGTGCGCAAGCTTATTTGCTAAACTTTGATTATTAACCGCTAAGGTTAGACCAAAAGAACAATTGATATCTTTAACAACTTTAATTTTATTTATTTGAACCAAAGGAATGTTTATGGCTGTTTATAATGCCCCTCTGAATGACATGCGCTTTATCTTAAATGATGTATTTAACGCGCCTAAATTTTGGCAAAATAACGAAAACTTAGCTCATGTCGATATGGAAACCGTCGATATGATTTTGGAAGAAATGGCAAAACTGTCAAAAAACATTCTTTTGCCAATCAACCGCAGCGGCGATGAAGAAGGCGCAACCTTTGAAGGTAATGGCGTCGTCACGACTCCTACTGGATTTAAAGAAGCGTATAAACAGTATGCTGAATCAGGCTGGGTTGGCTTAAGCGGTAACGCTGAATACGGTGGTCAAGGTTTCCCAAAAATGGTGACCATGCTGACTGAAGAGATGGTATTCACTGCCAACCAATCATTTGCCCTCTACCCTAACCTAACCGTTGGTGCAACACTGTGCCTAAACGCAGCGGCTTCTGAAGAACAAAAGCAAACTTACTTAGAAAAAATGTACAACGGCGAGTGGGCGGGCACCATGTGCTTGACAGAGCCGCATGCTGGTACTGACTTAGGTATTATTAAGACCAAAGCCGTTCCTAATGATGACGGTAGCTATGATATCTCTGGTACCAAAATCTTTATCACTGGCGGTGAGCATGACTTAACCGAAAATATCATTCATTTGGTACTCGCAAAAACTCCTAACGCGCCAGAAGGCTCAAAAGGTATTTCGCTATTTGTCGTACCGAAATTCTTGGTCAATGCAGATGGCAGCTTAGGCGAGCGTAATACCCTAGCAGTCGGCTCTATCGAGCATAAAATGGGCATAAAAGCCTCAGCCACTTGTGTCATGAACTTTGACAGCGCTAAAGGCTGGATGGTTGGTGCCGAAAACACGGGTCTGTCATCAATGTTTATCATGATGAACTATGAGCGTGTCACCATGGGTCTGCAAGGCCTTGGTGGTTCTGAGCTTGCTTACCAAAACGCAGCGCTATATGCCAATGACCGTGGTCAAGGTCGTAGCGATACCCAACTGCAAAGTCCAGAAAAACCAGCGGATGCCATCATTCATCATGCCGATGTGCGCCGTATGCTATTAAATGCCAAAGCCAATACCGAAGCCTCACGTTGCTTTGCGATGTACGTGGCTAAAAATCTTGATGAAGAGAAATTTAGCACCGACCCTGAAGCCGCTCAAGCAGCAGCAGCACGCGTTGCGCTACTAACGCCAGTTGCCAAAGCTTTCTTGACCGACAAAGCATTAGAAGCGACCATTGATTGCCAGCAAGTATTTGGCGGTCACGGCTATATCCGCGAATGGGGTATGGAGCAAATCGTCCGTGATACCCGTATTGCACAGATTTATGAAGGCACCAACGGTATTCAAGCACTTGACTTACTAGGTCGTAAAGTGGCAAAAAATAACGGCAAATACGTCACCCACTTCTTAGGTGAAATTCGTGATTTCGTCAATAACATGCAAGCAGATCATGGTATCAAGCAAGCAACGCTAGATGCTGCCGACACGATTGAAGCATTGACCAACACCGTTCTTAGTAACATTAGCGAGCGTAAAAACGAAGTCAATGGCTGTGCCGTTGACTACATGCATGCCTTTGGTTACCTCGCTTATTCGTATATGTTTGCGTTGATGGTAGAAGCCGCTAACGGTAAAGAAGGTGAGTTTTATACCAATAAAGCCAAGCTTGCCGATTATTTCGTCGGTCGTATTTTGCCACGCATTGATGCTCATGCACAAATGGTTCAAGCTGGTAGTGATCCAATGATGAACTTTGATCTTAGTTACTTTGATGTACCTGCTAGCTAATTTCTTACTTTTATAATAAAGTAAGCCATACCGCACTACGATAAGGGGACAGTCACGCTACTGTCCCTTTTTTACGTATAACATATTGTTTTTAAAAGCAATTATATAAACCTTTGCATATTTGGTAGCCATTAGCTTTATTTTTTGGCTATTGGTAGTTATAACCTTAACAATACTTAACAGGCTAAGCCTTAAAAATAGTCGTTTAAGTTTCAACATTCCTCAACATGCCAGCAAGTTAAAACCATAACAATTGATAACAAGCTCATAGGCTCTAACTTAGCTTAGCTAACTTTGTACCATATCGAGGCTAAAACGCTGTAGCGGCTAAATGAGGCGGTACAGATAACGTGTTAAGGCTCATATCATTGGTTAGTAACTCAATGTCCACTTGTCTGCCTCGTTGCTTGTCGCAAAAGTCCCTTATGCTGCCTCATGTTACTTGTCTTGAAAATATCCAGCATGAGCAAAACCTACCCTGTGCGCGTACTGTTCCATAAACTACCCTTAAGATGTCCGAAAACCAACCCTTTTTATGGACTCCAAAAACTACCCTGCACGATGTCCAAAAACCTGCCCAAGTCCTTTTTAAAACAGTCCGAAAAACTACCCCTTTATGGACTCCGAAAACTCCTTTTTTATATTCCTCAAAAACCCCTGTAATTGGTGCTTGCCTCGCGTGCGCGCGCGATACTTGTACAGAAACTAGCTAACCCCTTATGCTGTATAGCTTTGCAATAATGGCAGTCATGAGCTGTTGAGCGTCTAAATGTCATGTTTTGTCATGTTCTGGCATTGATTAATTCACGTTTGAATGTCAAGTTTTGTTAAGTCGGCGGCGGTGCTAAAACCTCATGTTTTATCAGGTTCTAACCTTGTGGTTATCTTGGGGTAGTGAGTGCTGCCAATAACAACATTTCACAACATGCGCGGCGGTGTAAATTGATTTTGAATGTAAGGTTTTATCAGGTTTTGAATGTTGGGTTTTGCTAGGTTCTAACGTGTCCGAAAACTAACCGTAACCTTACCGTTGTTCTCATGCTCGTACTTGTTAAGAAACTACCCTTTGCATGAGATAGGCGCAAAACTGGGCTTATCTAAAAACTAGGGGTTTCCTCATGTTGTGAGTGCTACTAATGTAAACAAATGACAACATGCGGCGCGGTGTCTGCTCATCTAAAACCTTAGGGTTTCCTTAGGTATCTTTACATTATAAAAAGACGCTCATGCCTCAATTAATCATTAAATTATTGCTATTGCCTCCAACTTTGCACTGTCAAAACTGACATAACCCCCAAACAGGCACAAAAAAGGACGCTATTTATTAATAACGCCCAGATATTGCACTGCCAAAACTGACGAAACTATATAAAGGCTTTGAGGTTTGGATTGATAAAGTAACGCTCTGTCGGTCTGCCACCTTGCCCCGTGCTTTCCACTTGCTTGTAGTTGAGCCAGTCATATTCTATCAGCACATCAAGCGCGGTCTGCACTGCCTCATCATCAGTTAAGCCTTTCCAGCTTTTGCGCTTAAGACTTCGAGCTGTAAAGCCATGACTTACCCAGTTAGTTTTGTCGGTTTTGTCACTTGGTTTCTTAAGCATTTCTAATATTTTCTTGGACAGCAAAGACGCTTTGAGGTGTGAATTATCAGTAATGCAGCTATACACCCTAAGCATGTGAGTTTCTAACATATCGCCCCATGCAATCGCCGCTTGTAGTGCGTCAAGGCTAACCCCTCCTAACCGTCTGCCTATCTCTACACAGTCCACCAGATGAAAGATGAGGGCTAACGCTGGGACAAGTCTGCCATACTTAAGTAAGTGCTGAGTTATTACGTCATGTTCTGCCTCATCAGCTTTGTTCTGTAAATTGTCGTCCCAGTCCATAAAAACAGGATAGGCATTACTATCAAAACGAAAATAAGGGCGCTTGTAATACTCGTTTGGCTCATGTGCCCCGTAACTGACTAGGCTGTCGGTGTAAAGGTTGTCCATTGCCTCAAACAAGGCATAAACGGCGTTACGGCTGTCCTTATCGACTGCTATATCGTTTCGCTTAACCCGTGCTATTGGGTCTGGGTAAACCATCATTTGAAAACGTTGCATCAGTCCGTCATTGCCTAACCCTTTCATGGTCTTTTCTAAGTACATCTCTAACTTATCAGGCTGCAAGCCACCCATGACAGACAAACAATGATTTTCAATGAATAGCGAGCCGCGCCCTATTCTGTCCACCATTTCGCTGCCCGTACCGTTAAAGCCTGACAGATAAAACGCCCTTTGTTCTTGTTCGCTGTCCTTATCAAGACTGGCTAAAAAGCCTGACAGCTCATCACGAAACTGTAGAACGCCGTTATTGTTTTGGTTCTCAATTTCGCCTAGTTTCTCCATAGTAATATTACCTACCATGTGCCGGCGTGGAATAGGCACGTTGTTATCTTGAGCCTTGCTTTCAGCTATGGCGGCTGCCTTTTTGTGCAAGTCCTCACTGGTTATAGGATCGTCCGTGTCATCGGTCTGGGTAGCGAGCTGCTTAGCCATTTTCTTGAGTGCGTCATCGTCTGCCTTTGCCTTGCTGTCATTGATGAGCTTTTGCGTTTCATGTTCTTGTTTAGCGAGTTCATGAGCTGCCCTTGCTTGGCTCGCAAGGTTATCAATCGGTTTCATTGCGGCGGCTATTGACGGGCTTTTCTTACTTGAGGGCTGCCCAATGATTGCACCCCACAGATTTGGCACTATGTCCCAGTCATCAAGGCGCTTAGGCATGATAGCCACCTTTGTACCTATGACGCTGCCCAATGCCACAAGCAAAGGCACTGCTACAAATTCAAGCGGTACGTTAAGCCGTTCGGCGCTGTTCATTGAGTAGTTGTAAAGCGGTTCTGGTAGCATGTTTTTGGTTATGCTGGTCACGGGCGGCAAGGTGTGATTGATTGCTTTTGGCGTTGCCCAGTCTGCTAACTGTAAATCTATTATCTGGGTATCATCAAAAGATAGGATTTCAGTATAACTTTTGCCACATTCAAGATGAGTCATCACACCCAATGGGGCGATAACTACTTTGACGTTACACCCTGCAAACTGCTTTTTAACCTTGTCCTTGTGCTCAATGCTGGGCAATATCGTTACTTGGGTATCGTGTGCAAAATGCTTTACCGTATCAAGGAACAGGTAGGGCGTTGGACTCACTGCTACTATGATTTTCTCATGTGCAAAGTGTTTAGCGAGCGTTACCCCGTCTTTGTAATTATCGACTATGACAAGCTCATAATCGCTTTGAGGTGTGCCAAGCAATAGCGCACATGATTGGCTTGTGTCAGTGACAAAGGGCAAGCCGCTATCATTGGGTGTAAAGCAAACAATACTTATTGCCTCTATAACTCTATTATGTAATATTGCTCCTACTGTGCCTGTAGTTTGCTGCCTTACCCCTGCATGTTCGCCTATGGTCGGTGCGATTTCATGTTGAATGTCTAACAAACTATTGGGTTCTAACAGGTGATAAATATCTGTTAGCAGTTTGTCACCTTGTAATGTCTGTTCTGTCGCTGGGCTGTGGTCGCCCAAAACAGTGGTTAAGCCCGTGTTGGTCGCATGGGTTTTTTGCTGTGTAGTGGTCATCTTTTACCCCTTGCTTGCGTCTGTTTCGGCTGGCGTGTGGCTCGATACTTCTTGTAGTAGCTTTTGCGCTTTGCATACTTGCGGCTTTGTTTGGGCTGTGGGTAATGCCTCATTGTTCGCCCTCCTTGTCGATGTCGTCTTGAGCCTGTGCACGTTTGGCTGCTTGCATGATTTGATAATAGCGGCTGCCTTGCGTGTCCTTTCTTTTTTGCTCCTTGCCCTGCTTTGATTTAGCAAAGGCAAGTTGAGCGTCCATAAAGGTTTTAGGGTTGTCCTTATCAGTCGTCATAAGCTACCACCTCGCCAAAATCACTTTGGGCTAATGGTTCGTTGAGGGTGTTTAGCGAGCTGCAAAGTAGGTTTGCCCATGTATCGGCGGCATCGTGTGTTAGGCGTGCCATACTTGCCGCTTGGCTGGGTGTAATGCCTTGTTTATAGATAAGGCTTAAGAGTGCGCCAACATCATTTAGGACGGTAATAGCGCCGCTAATGTCACATGCAATATCGGACAGCATGATAGACGGCATTAAAATCACTTCGTCATCATCGGCGGTGGTCATGTTGATTGTTTTAACTTGGCTGGCGTGGGCGGTATTGTTTAAGTTATGCATAATTAGTTACCTTTATTTTTGTGAGTGTTTGGACGTTGACGGGCTGGCATGAGGCGATTAGTAGCAGCATTAACAAGCAAGCCATGATTGACATAAAACCGATAAAGCTATGCTTACTTTGTTTAGGTGGCTGGTTGCCACTGTGCTGCCCGTGGTCGGCTTTTAGATTGGTTTTGTTATCTTTGCTCATCTCTTACCCCCTCAACGTTAAAAGCGATTTCTGCTATGCGTGTGGATAGCTCTTTAAGTGAATTTACTTGCCTACTACCTGTCGGTAACTCACGGCGTATAGCTAGTAATTGATTTTCTACTTCTACTATCTCTATCAGGCTATTAATGGCGCTCACATTGGCGTGTAAGGTAATGATTAACTGGTCGATAAAGTCATCAGTTATCATCAAAAAACCTTCATCTTTTAACCTGTCTATAACTTCGTTTACTAAGTCGCTATTACTCATCATTATTCACCTTGATTTCAGGTAGTAGGATAAGCCCACTCAACATCTCGCTAACGATACTTGCCAGCTCACTATTAGCAAGTAAGGCAGACCTTACAGCCACAATAACGCCGCGGCTTGCGTCATCATCGGTATGGATAGCATGAAGTGCCATTGCTAGGTGCTCGCTATCGTTTGATAGGTCTTGTATGCGGTCATCAATGACAGACAAGTAATAACTATCAACTGGCACTAGGCGCGGTTCTAATACGTCATTAGACTGGGGCATGTGCTGCTCCTTTGCTGTCGTTGCTGTGGTTGTGCTCAATCTCTAACAAGGCTGCCTCATCGAGCCAATACAGGCTAAAACGCTTGTCATTGTGCGTTACCATTTCGCTTTGAATGACTAGCCCCGATTTTCTAAGCTCATGTATGCGCTGGGCAAGTGAGGTAATGCGATAAAGCCTGTAAGCGTCCCAAGTGGTTATTGATGAGCCTGTCATTAAGTGCGCTCTTACTGTGTCGATTTGGGTCTTTGGTGCTTGCTCGTTATTAACGGGCGCGGTTGCTGTAGTGGTCATCGGTTATACCTCACTGTTTGCGTGTTGGCTGTCGATAAATGCCAGAATGTCGCTGTTCTTGAATAGCAAAATGCCATTGACGTTTGACGGCTTGATAAACTTGGGCGGTTCGGCTTGCCACCATCTACGCAAAGTAAGTGGACTTACACCAATTAAGGCGGCGGCTTGCTTAATACGCATTTGCCCGTCTGGGTGGATTGCTGGGGCTTGGGGGTTGTTTGTCGCTTGGGTCACGCTGTAACTCCTATTGTCTGCCATTGATTGGCGTGGTCTGGAGTTAACAGATTAGATTTATTTTTAGATAACAAAAACCCCCTAAACCTAGTGGTTACGGGGGTTAACGGGGTCTGGCAGTGTTTAAGGGTATTATTTTTTCATGGTTAGGGTGATTTCGCTGGGTGCATTCTTTGGGGTTCTACCTGATTTTTTAGCATGAGGCGGCGCAACTTCTGCTAGCCACGTTCTTATAGTTTCGTCCTCACTAGGTAGTAAGTCATAATTAACCTTAATCATAATTGCTTTGACTTGCTGCACCATGTCGCCCGTTCTAATAGCCTCGCTTTTATCCAATGACCAAAGATAACGAGCTATTGCTTTGGCGCTACTTATGAAAATAGGTTTTTCAATATTTAGCTTAGCAATTCCCTTTAATTCATCAATACTATCAGGCGCGTCTATCTTATTGCTTAGCTGCTCTTTGAGTTCTGTAATATCAGCGGCTGCTTTCTCAAGCTGTGCCTTGAGTTCTTTTATCTCGCTTTGGTTCTGCCTGTAAATTTCACTGGCTTTGTTCAATCTAGCGTTAAGTTTGTCATTTTCAGTTTTTAAGCTTTCTAATTGTTTAGCCTTGTCGCCTTCAACTAATTTTACATGCTCAATAAAATGATTGTCGCTAGTAGTTTGAGTTGAGGCTATATAGCCGTCCAGTTCTCGCTTTGAAAACCTGATTTCATCAAAGCCAATGCAGCTAAATTTATCTCTATTGTTATCACTAACAAAAGGATGGGGTTTGCTCTCAAACAAAGCCAAGCCATTGCTATAACTTATATTTGTATCATCCTGCCTCTCAAGCAACCTATAAATTAATATCTCGTTGCCAACTTCGCAATCAGGCAAAGTTATATATTCGCCATAGCTGCTAATTTTCTCAACCAGTAACCTATAAGTGAAATAGCCTGTCATCATTTTAAACTGTGAGTTTGAGCTGGTGCTGCTACTAATAAATAGTTCGCCCTGTGCGTCTTTTAATAACGGGCAAACATAGCCACTAAAATAAAAGCATGGCGTTATCTTTCTCTTTCTTGCCAAGTCCCTTATCTTGTCATAATCACAAGACATATCGACTTTACTATTTAAGGTAGTTACTACCTCATCCATTGTTAGGTAGTCATCATCAAGGTTTTTTTGCAAGGGGTTGATGTAGTAAAGACTGTCATCTTTAAAGATACCGTGCTTGGTGATTGGTTCAAACGCCATTACATCAGCTTTTTTAAAGTAAGTTATATTTGCGTCATTGCCTACCTGTTCTAGCCAACTGCAGTAAGGCTCAAAAGAATAATATTCGTCCATATAAAAAATTGTTAGGTGTTCGTCAATATCAAAACCCATTAGATATTTGACCACCTCATCAGGTGCGCTATTGGTCGCATTTGCCATTGCATTTATAACGTCTGCCACTAGAAAATAATCGTCCTTTCTAGCCTCTAACTCTTTAATTAAATCACTCATGTTTACACCCTACACCCTTAAAAAAAGTAGGAGTGAGGCGCTGACAGCATAAGGGTGTAAATCGCTGTCGTTCGGTTCATGACTACCTAGCCTCACAAGTGGTATGACAGCCCTTGAGCCGTCAAAACTGGTTAAAAACTGTCTAATATGGGGGTTTTGTCAGTTATGGCAGTGCTGTTTTAGGCTTGTTGTTCTTTTTTATTCTTAAAATCAGCATGAATAACATTATCAAACTTGCCAGCCTTGATATTGTCTAGGTAGTTCGCCCAGTCGTTCATCATGTGAGTTCTATTATCCGAAAAATCAAAACGGCTATATGCTTTGCCGTACTTGTTAAGCATTGCATGACCTAACTGTATTTCGGTTATCAGCTCATCATAGCCCAGTCGTTCCATCAGCATAGTTTTTGCACTTGCTCTAAAACCGTGGGGGCTGTGAATGTCTTTGTAGCCTTTGCCGTTATTCATAACTGGACTGTTCAGTAGCTTGTTAATTTCTTGGACATGATGATACTGGGCTTTTTTACGTCTAGAGTTATAGAATACATAATCATAATCGCCCGTTAATGGCTTTATTTTCTCTAATATGGCTATGGCTTGCGGTGCTAGTGGTATCACTACACTGTCCACCATATCGCCCCGTCCCTGCCCTTTCTGTGGCTCTAATATCCATTGTCTGGCGTTTAGGTCAATATCTGCCCATCTCATAGCGCAAACGTCACCAATGCGAACAAACGTAAGTGCTAGTAGCTGTAATATACTTTTGTTATAAAGTTGGCTTGTATCGTCTAGCTGGTCAATATCTTTTAGCAGTTCGGCAAACTCTTTAGGCTGTGTTAATGATGGGCGGTGCTTTACTTTATGCTTAATGAGCGTTCCGCCTAAGTCGCTGGCTGGATTGTACTCAATGACCATATGAGCTTTAGCAATTTGTAGAATGCTCTTTAATATGGTTTTTACCGTTAAGCCTTTGTACGGGTGTTTTTTCTGTATGTCCTTAATAAACTTAATAACAATGCTAGGGCTAATGTCCGTAACTTTCATATGTCCTAACTTTTGCTGAATAACCTTAATAATTATTTTATTGCTCTTGATAGTCGATTGCGATAAGCTCTTGCTGTTTTGTATTTCCAGCCATTCATTAATAAAGTAATTTAAAGTATTTTGACGGTCTGTTATGTCTTTTTGCTTTAAGCTGTCCCTATGCTCTATTGGGTCTATATCTTTAGCTAACAGTTGCATATTGTCGCTGTGGTATTGACGGGCTTCGGCAAGGCTTAACGCTGGATATTGTCCTAACGTCATATAGGGACGTTTGCCAGTGACAGGGTGTGTATAACGGTGTCTAAAGTCGGCTGTAACGTCTTGGCTATCTTTTTGTGGTCTAATACGTATCTCTAAGCCTTTGTAGCCAGCTATAGGGTAGCTAATCGTTTTAGCTATCTTGATAGTGTCTTTGATTGCTTTCTTGATTTGCGTGTCGGTTGTTAAGTCTATTTTAGCCATCGTTTTATTACCTGTGTTTTGGTAGCCATTTGGTAGCCGTTTTCACATTAGTTCTAACGTTATCACAAATGACATATTAGCACCAAAGCCATGCAGAATAAAGGCTTTATAGTTATCAGGTTATATCAGGCATTATCAAAAAACACACTCACGCTACTGTCCCTTTTTTTGCCAAAAATATCATCACAGCGATGGTTTCCACAATCGATATAATGAGCGCCACAAAATAACTGCTAACAAAATAATTAACCGCTCAGGCATTGTTACGATTAAAATAACGCAAAGTCACAACATTAAGATTGGTACAAATATCTTTAACGCCTAAACCAATAAGCTCTGAACCAATAACTTCCAAATTAGTGAGCTGTAAATTAGAAACCTAATCATCAATAGTGCTAGATATCGCGACATTGATAGCCAATATAGCCATTCAAAACACTTATATCTTTGCTCATACTCAATAATAACAATGACTGAAATAACCACCACAAGGGATGCAATGTGTCAGAAATAAAACACATTTTACAACAGATTACAGCCTTAAGTGATGTGCCAGATCCTGCGGTACTCAAGCGCTTAATCGATGAGCTACGAGTGAGTGATAAAGAGCCCACGTTAGCCAATCAAAACATTCAAGAGCTGATTGATATTTTACGTCAACATCCAGAATATGCAGATGGACTGTCAAGTTTCGTCTTAAAACTGATTATTGAATATCGCCAAATTGCTTTATATACCGATACCGGCATCATGTCGGATCAGGGCTTTTTTAATAGTCTACGTCGCCTTATCGGACACCGTTTTTTACCGCTACTGCCACAAGAAGATTCTGTCGTAGAATTGGTCGGTTATTTATTTGATAAACGCTCTGACGAGCGCTGGCTTGCCAATATTAAAAAAGACAAATGGGATGAACTGGTTGAGCTACTCAAAGTCGAGGAGCAGCATTTAAACTTAGTTGCGACAGCAAAAAACAGCATTTTGAACGCGATTATCATTTTGTCATACCGTATCAGCGGTATTGGCTTGCATCCAGATTTGATGGAATTTTATCCGCAAATGCTGAATTATTCAGCGTCATTTGTGGCACAAAATCAAGAGGCGGTCTTATACGTCAATCAGTACAGAGAAGCGCATGAGCTTGATACTTTAACGGATATTACGCCCGAAAAAGCAGTAGATCCTGCGCCGTTATTGGTCATGATTGAACAATGCGAAGATATCGTTGCCACCATACGCAAGCGCATCTATAAAACGGGAATCTCTATTCGCCTGACCAACATGATGCTGCGTTTAGATCAAAGCTTGCAGCGTATGCGCATCTTAACTGAACTGGTAGCAGATAATTATGATAAGCGTGATCAGGCGCTCATTGAGTTGATTCAAGCACTGATTACCACTGCGAGCCGCCGTTATAGTATTGGATACTTAATTGATAATAATACCAAGCTGCTGTCACGCAAAGTCACTGAAAACGCCAGCCGCGTGGGTGAACATTATATTAGTACCGATAAATCGGGCTACCAAAAAATGTTCAAGAAAGCCTCTATCGGTGGTTTTATTATTGCCTTTATGGCAACGCTTAAGATATTAGCCTATAACCTAGCCCTCGCACCGATGGGACGCGCCTTTGTAAATAGTATGATTTATGGATTGGGTTTTGTTTTTATCCATATCGTTCATGGTACGGTTGCTACCAAACAGCCTGCTATGACGGCGGCGGCAATTGCCTCTACTATATCGGACGGTTCTGGCAAAAAGTCACACCAGTTAAATAAGCTATCAGAATTGGTGGTCGATATTTTACGTACCCAGTTTGTGGCGATTATGGGTAATATTATGCTAGCGATACCAGTCGCTCTGATTATCTCTTTTGCATGGCTACAATATACTGGTGCGCCGATGATCAATACCGACAAGGCTGCACACTTACTGCATGATCTTGACCCCTTTCACTCACTGGCATTACCCCACGCGGCCATTGCTGGCGTCTATTTATTTTTATCGGGTCTTATTGCTGGTTACTACGATAACTTGGCGGTCTACAACCAAATCGGTGCCCGTATTCAGCGCCACAAACTACTTCAATACCTACTACCAAAAACTTGGTTACAGCGTTTAGGCGGTTTTATAGAAGCCAACCTCGGCGCCATTATGGGCAATTTCTTGTTCGGGGTGTTCTTAGGTAGCACTGCAACAATTGGCTATTTATTTGGCTTACCGATTGATATTCGCCACATTGCGTTTGCCTCGGCGAATTTGGCGCATGGACTGTTTAATATATCTGCCAACCAGTGGGATTGGCAGATTGTGTTTATTTCTATTTTAGGCGTTGCCCTTATCGGCATGGTGAACCTCATGGTCAGCTTTTCGCTCGCCTTATTTGTGGCACTGCGCTCTAAAGAAGTCAAATTCATGGAGTGGAGTCGTTTAACCAAGCAGCTTTTCAGCCATATGCTTACCCATCCTTCAGACTTTTTCTGGCCACGTGATAAGCCAATGAAATATGCTCGTATCGACAGCCAAGGACATATGATTTTTGACGATACCAGCGCTCATAAAGGGGGACAAACTATTCCCAATAATTATGTAGTGCGCCGTTTGTCTGACGTAAAAATCCTACCTAAATCCAAGCAAAAAAGCATGCAAAATGAACAGGCTATCACAGACATAGATTACGATAATAACATCTCAAATGCTGACACTGACGCTGCGCTAAAAAGCCGAGAAACACACAGCACCACCAATCATATCAGTACCAAAAAAACCATTGAACTCGATGATGGGCTGATAGATGAGGAGCTCAATAGCGTTCCTTATAGTAGTGATATTCAATATGATAAAGCGCATAATGCCTTTACTGAGGGTAATGAAACGACTGCCCATCCTGAAAGCGATAACAGCAACCCTGAAAACAAGGCCACGGGCGATGCTAAAACCTCACTACCTAAACCCAAAAAACCACCAAACCTACCCAGCTAATGGGAAGGTTTTGGTGGTTTAATAAATCGTTTGGATAAGTAAAATAGTTGGGGCGTGACCTCATTTTAAAACGGAGATAGAAATGAGTCCATACCCTAATATTATATTCCTGTCTGTAAGCAGTGCGCACTTGACCTGATGATTTTTTCATCACTCAAGCGATAAGCCAATAGATCATTACCCCAAACGCAGCCGCCGTCAAGTGCACGCGCATACGGTAAGTCTACCTCACCTTTCAGCGCTGCCCAATGCCCAAATAATACCTTGCGAGTCCGCGGTACTTGCCATTCAAACCAAGGCAAAAACCCCTCTGGCATAGACGCTTCTAACCCTGCTGCAAAGCTAAATTCTAACGTGCCATCTGGTTTGCACAGCCGCATACGAGTGAAATAATTGGCAATTGCACGCATTTTGGTAAAGCCATTAATATCTGAATGCCAGTCATCAGCAGTCTTGCTATATAAATTCGGCAATAGACGATCCAGCTGTTTTAAACTACTTTGCAATTGTGACTCTAAATGCTGCGCGTAATTTGCTGCCGCCTCAATCGTCCAATGCGGTGGAATGCCAGCATGAACTAATACCGTCTGCTCATCAGGAAAAGCCAATACTGGCTGATGACGTAACCATTCAAGCAGTTCATCACAATCATCGGCAGCAAAAATAGGCGCTGTCTGATCCTTTTTTTTCACCTTTGCCGCACCGCGCCAGACAGCGATCAAATTGATATCATGATTGCCGAGTACTGTCGCGGCAGCCCCTTGCTCGCAAAGTGCTTTGACATGACGCAAGGTATTTAACGAGTCTTCACCACGTGCCACCAAGTCCCCTGCAAACCATAGCTTATCTTGTGCAGGATCAAAATCCAATATTTCAAGTAAATGAAGGTACGCCGCATAGCAACCTTGCAGGTCACCGATGACATACTGATGGCGAAAGCTCATAAATCCTCAGTGTTTTTACGTGATAGTTTTATGTGAAAATTTTATATCGTCATTTCCATATAAATGTCTTTGACGACGAATCAGCAGTAACTCGATTCAAACCTCTACTTTACGCGCTTGATTACTCAAATTCACAAAATCCTTCACACTTAAGACTTCAGGACGTGCTTGTGGATCGATGCTACACGCTGCAAAATCTTCTTCGCTCAATGTCGGTAGCAACGTTGATTTTTTAAAGATGGCACGTAGCGTCTTACGACGATGGTTAAAGGTTTCACGTACCACAAGCGCGAAATACTCTTCGTCTTCTGCCACGACTGGTTTAGTAATATGCGGAGTCAAACGAAATACAGCACTGGTTACTTTTGGTGGCGGATTAAAAGCGCCACGTGGTACGGTCAATAGATAATCTGTACCACAGTGATATTGCATAATAACTGATAAGCGACCATAAGTTTTGCTACCAACATCAGCAGTGATACGCTCGACCACTTCTTTTTGCAACATAAAATGCATGTCTTGAATCACATCGGCATAGCTGAGTAGATGAAAAAGTATCGGGGTAGAGATGTTATATGGCAGGTTACCGACCACACGTAGCTTGCCGCGCTCAGGACTATACAGCTCGCGATAATCCACATGCATCGCGTTGTCTTTGATAATCTCAAAATTCGGATGACTGTTGGCACCAATACGAATACGCAAGCTGTCTGCCAAATCACGATCCAGCTCTACGACTGTCATAGCATCAACTTCTGCCAATAGTGGTTCAGTCAACGCACCCATTCCCGGCCCAATCTCAATTAGATTGTCATCGCGCTCGAGACGAATACTTTCAACGATTTCGCGAATGACGCTGCCATCATGCAAGAAATTTTGACCAAAGCGCTTACGCGGTTGGTGTTTGGCAGCGCGTAGGCTGTTGGTAATAGACTGAGCATCAAACGAAATTTTGGACATAAAAAAGTCTTAATGGGTAAAAGATAAATGGGCTATAGCGCTATGGCAGCAATGTGCTGGTTTTATATGCGCTTTTATTGGCTCGTTTTGTAATACGAATTATACCACAGCTCGTAAATTTGCTGTATTTTTGAGACATTTTATTGATAAACCGCTCATACCTTAGCGCAATCGACACAGTGCCTTATTTTGTTCTAAAATCGTTTATTATAAGACTATTATGAGAGTAAGCATGGTTCCCTAGTGAGGACTTGAAGCTTTTGCTGTAGGCTAGTGATATCAATGTTTTAACTCACTGAAATACTCACGGTGTACTTTATGGTGTGCTTACCATACATATTCTATTCGTCTTTAGTGCGCTATAGACGCACCGATTAGACGTTATCTTAAATGAAATTGAGCATAAGAAAAACAGTTTATACAAGGTTCATTGAGGTATATATTAATATCAATGATCTGAATTCAGGAATTGAGCCATGTTAACTTTTCATTCAAAATCATCATTGCCGATAATTAGAACGGCAATGGCTTCTACTTTATTAATCGCTGCTGTACAACTGATGACAGGCTGTGACTTACAGCCCTCATCTACAAATAACGATGACACTACACAAACGAATAATATAGACAAAGATATGATCGAGAATGATGAGATGCCTGTCAATCCAGCACCTACAGATACAAGTGCTATAGATGAAGCCCAAACTAACAAAGCGACAGATATAGCTGATGAACAAATCGTCAGCCCGTCAGGGTATCAGAAACTAAGCTTTGGTCAGGTTATTACTCCTGAACTACTAAGCAGCCTAGGAATGACCAAAGCCAAGAGCGATAACGAAAAATGCTATTACGTCAGTAATCCAGAGCTGAGCTATATCGATAAAAAGTACGGTAAACGTGCTTCTGTGCTGTATCAAATCATAGACAACAAGGTTGCCCTGATTAATATTCAGGATCCAAGTATCCCGTTTTATAAAGACATCAACGTTGGCAATTCCGCTACAGACGTTATGAAAGCACATAATGACGAGCTTAGCTACGAGATCGATAAATATGCGGTTGATGGTGACTACTATAACCTGATTGCTAATGTCAATTTCAAGGTAATAAAAGAAAGCCCACTTGGAGAATTCTTAAAAGATGACAATATCGAGCTTAATAATAAACAGGATAAGTTACCCCTACAAATTGAATATCATGTCAAGGGTGGTCAAAAGCTGAGTGATTCTATGATTAAGGCGACTGAGTGGACAGCAGAGCATAAAAACCTATTAAAAGGTGAGGTAGAAAGCATAGATATTGGTATACCAGAAGCGATTTATTTGGTGGAAGGTTGCTCTTAAAAGTTGAACGTAAAAAACCCAGCATCTAGCTGGGTTATTAGTGGAAGGTCGTTTTTATAAGGTTGCTTTGTGACTCATGCTTAATCAATGAGTTATCACACTCTCTAAAATCGTATACGCTGCTTTGACCCTATCTGCATTGGGATAGTTTTTATTTGCCAGAATGACAATGCCTGATTTTTCGGCAGGAATATAAGCGATATAGCCACCAAACCCATTAGTAGCGCCTGTTTTATTGACCCAGACGTTGTTTAAAATAGACGTTGGATGATTGTCTATTTTAATGGCTTGAGGCTTTAGCACCACATCCATTGAGTTACCTTCGAGTAAGGTATTTAGCTGAGTAGGATAAGAGTACATCTCCCATCCTAACCCTTGGGTAAAAGTACTCGCCTGATAGTAACCCTTTCTATTATTGTCTAACGCTTGCTGAATATCTTTATCCAGCGGCACCAGCCCCATATTCGCCGCCATAAACTGCGTCATATCTTTAATGGTGGATTTAATGCCATAGGCTTCAGCGTCTAACATGCCAGGATTGACTCGGATAGCACCGCCAACAGCATTATAACCAAACGCATAATCCGCCATTTTGTCATTAGGCACATTGATAAAGGTGTTGGGCATATTGAGTGACGGCAGTATTTTTTCTTCCATCAATTGTGTGTAATCAGCATCCATGCTCAATGCCGATATATAACCAAACAATCCTATGCTGGCATTGGAATATAAACGCTTTGAGTTGACAGAAAAGACTGGCTGCCAAGATTTATAATAACTAAGCAACTCTTTATTGTTTTTGACTTCATCAGGTACTTGTAACGGCAGACCACCAGCTGAATAGGTAACTAAGTTTATAAGCTTGGTGTTGCCAATGGTGCTGTTTTTTAGGTAGGGAATATATTTATCAGCAGTATCTTCTAATGTAAGTGTGCCATTTAATTCTGAATAACTGGCTAAGGTAGCAGCAAACGTCTTACTGATTGAGCCTAGCTCAAAAATAGTGTTTTCTGAGACAGGTATTTTGGCTTTCTTATCAGCCAAACCATAATGATAAAAATGTGATTTGCCATCGATGATGACGCCAAAAGACATCCCTGAAATATCATGCTCATTCATTAGTAATTTGGCTTGTTGATCAACGGTGCTCTTTAGATGGTCATTGTTATCTGCTGCTTGTACTGTTCCAGATAGTAATGATGCTGTCACTAAAGCGGTAAGTCCCACTTGATTTAACAGGGTCTGAAAAGATTGTTTCATTCTAGGGCTTCTCATTTATTCTGATAGATGTACTGATAATTTAGTGAGCATGCAAATAGCGCTTTGCTTTCAGTTCAGATATGCCATCTTACATTATCTCAGAATGCTGAATCCCCGACAATCTTAGCGATTTAGTATCATAGAATGGATCTTTTAGGATGTACCCTAGCAGAACCAGCTATTTCAGCCCTCTAAATCTATTAATAGACCACTTATAACAGACTGCTATGGTGGCACCAATTATATTAAACCCTGTTTGATAATTCATAAATAGCCATTACTCACACTAAAGTTACCCAATACTGCGTGATAAATGTCGCTAAGGTGCCGGCTTATGCAAGAGGTCTATTTAATAAGCGATTTATCTGCCATCTCGTTTGCCATTTTTAATGCTTGATACAAGCTAGTGGCACTAGCATTGCCGCGCCCCGCTAAATCAAGCGCAGTCCCATGATCAACCGAGGTACGGATATACGGCAGTCCTAAAGTAAGATTGACGGTATCACCAAAACCATGTGATTTAAGCACCGGCAACCCCTGATCATGATACATAGCAATCACCGCATCACAGTTGGCTAGATGTCTGGGTGTAAATAAGGTATCCGCTGGCATCGCCTCTGATATATCGACGCCTGCCTCGATAAATTCTTGTAGCACTGGATTGATAATCTCAATCTCCTCAACACCTAAATGACCACCCTCGCCTGCATGTGGATTAAGCCCACAAACTAAGATACGTGGTTGCGTTAAGCCAAATTTTGCTTTCATCTCATCGATGACAATTTGTACGGTTTGGCGTACATTGTCAGACGTGATTGCAGCAGGGATATCTTTCAACGCTAAATGAGTGGTGACAAGCGCGACTTTCATGGCTTGATTGGCGAGCATCATCACGACTTTATCACAGCCACTTTGCTGCATAAAAAACTCTGTATGACCACTAAACATCGTGCCATCTAATAGTTTAATATCGGCTTCTATCAGTGCAGACTTTTGCAATGGTCCAGTGATGATAGCGGCCACTGTTTTATTGGTTGCCAACTGATGGGCAACGTCTAACTGCTTAGCAACCATTGCCGAATTGTGCGTGTTAATTTGTCCGCAGACAACTGGCTCAGCACAAGATATATTAAGCAGAATAAAAGAACTATCCACGTCAGTATCTGGCTGCGACATCTGCTCTACAACGTTAAAACTAAAGTCATCGGCATCGATATCAATAGTTTGCCAGATGGGAGGATTTTTCAATACATCAGCTGTAACCAACTCATCTGCACGCTTTGTCATAGCGGTGCTATCGGCGGTGACCCAAATTGGGCGTTCAAAATCTTGCAATTTACCCTCAGCCGCTAATAGCAGCACGATATCCATCCCAATACCAGCAGGCTCACCAGTTGTGATTAATAATGGCAATTTTTTTTGTATATCTTGCATCATAACTACGCCTTTATATTTATATTGAGTCGTGAATTTTATTGTATTTTTTATGGTAAAAATAAGTACTGACACTTATATTGTATAGATGATTTTTTACTTATTACAACCGTCATCTAGAATAGATAGTTGTCTATCGGTGCCGAAAAAAGCCTATTATGTGTTAAACTTTCGCTTTTCATTATAGCATTTACCAGTCAACACCGAGATCAGGTTTTGGTACTTCAATTATAGTGGCACGTGGCGTTTTATTTGCTGTATCAGCACCCAATGAAACCCTGATATCACATACCCATTTATACCCTCTTTTATATCGACTTTTGACACATTAGGCAATCATGGCAGACAACGAAAAAACCGACGACTTACTCAATCAGACACCGCCGCACAATATCGATATTGAAAAGGCATTGCTCGCGTCCTTAATGAGTATCGAAGAGGCGTACGACAAGATTGCTGATATCGTTACCAAAGATGATTTTTATGCAGGGCGACATCAGTATATTTTTGATGCTATTGCTCATTTAGCGGCAGTCAATGAACCCTATGATACGGTCATGGTACACGACTGGCTAGAAGCACAAAAACTCCTTAAAAGTGCAGGCGGCGATAGCTACTTGGCAGATATTTTGAGCCAAAGCCCTGCGACCTTGTTTAACCTGACCGCCTATGCTCAGCGCGTCCGTGAACTATCTACTCTACGCCAATTGATTACGACTGGTAATGAGATGCTTACGCTCGCCTATAATCCTAAAGACCAGACCGTCAGTGATATTTTAGACAGTGTTGAGGGTAAGATATTTAGCATCAATGAGCAGCACAACAAACGCGCTGAACAGCGTGGACCTGTGGGCATTACGGCTGTTTTGACCAACGTTATTGATAAGATTCAAGAGCTAAAATCCAATCCCGATGGCATGATTGGTTTACAGACGCCGTTTGCTGAGTTGAATAATAAAACCCAAGGATTGCAGGCAGGTGACTTAATCATCGTGGCTGCCCGTCCTTCTATGGGTAAAACCACCTTTGCCATGAACTTGGCAGAAGGGATTTTATTTAACGAAGATCTGCCTGTTGTGGTGTTTTCGATGGAGATGCCTGCTGAGTCTATCGTCATGCGTTTGCTGTCCTCATGGGGCGCGATTAATCAGACGCATCTGCGTTCTGGGCAAATGAATGAAGATGAATGGGCAAAAATGATGAACGCCATTCAGCACTTACAATCTAAACATCTCTATATTGATGATAGTACTGCTTTGCCACCATCTGAGATGCGTTCACGCTGCCGCCGTATCGCTAAAAATCATGATGGCAAGCTTGGCGCTATCGTCGTCGATTATCTGCAGTTGATGAAAGTACCAAACCTAGATGGCAACCGTGTTGGGGAAATCTCTGAGATTTCTCGTAGTTTAAAAGCCTTAGCACGTGAGCTTGAATGCCCTGTTATCGCTTTGTCGCAGCTTAACCGTAGTCTAGAAAACCGCCCTAACAAGCGTCCTATCATGTCGGATTTGCGGGAATCGGGTGCGATTGAGCAGGATGCCGATTTGATTATGTTCATCTATCGTGATGAGGTTTATAATGAGAATACAGACCACAAAGGCGTGGCTGAAATCATTATTGGTAAGCAGCGTAACGGCCCTATCGGCACCATACGTTTGGGCTTTGAAGGGCAATTTACCCGCTTTATTAACCTAACACCAGAATACTATCAAAACGTTAGTTTCGAGAACGACGAGTAATCAATCTTATAAAATTTTAGCCTAATAAAGCTGAGCCTGATAAAGACTAAAGCTTAATCATAAGCGAACAAATAGTTTTTAATAAAATAGCCAGTGCTGCATTAGCCCAATTGATGCAGTACTGGCTTTATAATTTCATAATTCTACTTATAAAGAAGCCAATTATGCGTACTATCACAATCAAACCACAAGCCATTACTCACAACTTAAACCAAGTTAAGAAAATGGCACCAAACTCTAAAGTCCTGGCCATGGTCAAGTCCAATGCTTATGGTCATGGCGTGGCAGCGGTATTGCCTGCATTGCAACAAGCAGACGGTGTTGGTGTTGCGACCTTGACTGAGGCGTTAGAAGCTCGGCAGTTAGGCTGGGACAAAACGATTGGTTTGATTGAAGGGGCATTTACCGATAATGAGTGGCAGCAAGCCATTGAGCATGATATTAGCTGCGTGATTCACCATGCGCCGCAATTGCAGTGGGCACTCGACAATATTCCACCAGCTAATAGTGCGACCAGAGTGGTTTGGCTTAAATATAATACTGGTATGAACCGTCTAGGCTTCAACGCTGAAGGTGTTATGGCAGCGGCTAAGCGTCTGCATGAAGCGGGATATCAGCTGATACTAACCACGCATTTTGCTAATGCCGATGACAACACTCATCCATTAAACTCAATGCAAATTCAACGTTTTTCAGATGTATTAAGCACTTTGCAAGAGACTGTTAGCAACGATATCAAAGGCTCATTATGCAATTCATCCGGTATCGTCAATTTTCCAGAGCATCATTATGATTGGGTACGTCCCGGCATTATTTTATATGGTAGCGCCCCTGTCATTGATAAAAGCGCGCATGAGTTAGACTTACAGCCAGCGATGGATTTCAGCGCACAAATTATCGCTCTGCAAACAGTTCAGGCAGACAATGCTATTGGCTATGGCAGTCGTTGGACAGCGCAGAAAGACACTAGAACAGCGCTGGTGAGTGTCGGCTACGGTGATGGTTACCCTCGTGTCATCAGCGATGAAGCCTATGTCACTGTTATAGATACTGCCAACGATCAAAGCTACCGATGCGCAGTCATTGGACGCGTGGCAATGGATATGATTGTCATTGATGTCAGTACCGCGCCAAAAGACATTGCGTTAGACAGCAAAGTAATACTGTGGGGCGATGCCCCGCACGTCGATGAAGTCGCCGCACATGCAGGTACGATTAGCTATGAGCTACTATGCCGCCTAAGCATTCGCCCAAATCGCATACAAGTATAATTATGCTGACCTCGTCACTGTTCATGTAATGTCTGTTTGCCAGACTTATAAATCACGGCAAATTGGACATTTACATTAAGCCTAATTGCGCTATACTAAAAGTTTGTTGTCACCCCAGTATACGCACTGACGCGATGCTATTAAAGACTGATGACGTTTCACTGACTGCGATCGACTGCTAGGATTACTATGAGTTTGCGCCATTTTTTGACCTTATCTGATTTAACCAAACAAGAACTAGAAAACCTTATAAAACGCGCTAGCGAATTGCGCAAGATGCAACACGCAGGCGAGATATATCAGCCGTTTGTTGGTCGTACGCTTGGCATGATATTTGAAAAATCCTCAACCCGTACACGCATCTCATTTGAGACGGGTATGGGTCAGTTTGGTGGTAGTGCTATCTTTTTGTCGCCAAATGATACCCAGCTTGGGCGTGGTGAGCCGCTAGAAGACTCCGCTCGTGTCATATCGAGCATGGTCGATATCATCATGATTCGTACCTTTGGTCACGAAAAAGTTGAGACCTTTGCTGAATACTCAAGTGTGCCCATTATCAATGCTTTAACTGACGAATTTCATCCTTGCCAGCTACTGGCTGATATGCAAACCTATTATGAGCACCGTGGAAGTATCGAAAATAAAATCGTTACTTGGGTTGGTGATGGCAATAATATGTGTGCATCGTATATGCAAGCAGCCCATCAGTTTGGCTTTGAGCTACGCGTTGCTGCGCCTTATGGGTTTGAGCCTGACCCTGAGCTGATGAAACGCTTCTCGCATTGCGTCAGTATTGTCGAAAACGTACAAGAAGCCGCGAAAGATTCAAACTTAATTGTCACCGATGTATGGGCAAGCATGGGACAAGAGTCTGAACAAAACACTCGTGCGCGCCGTTTTGCCGCTTATCAAGTAACGCCATCGCTATTGGACAAAGCCGATCCTGAAGTGATATTTATGCACTGTCTGCCCGCGCATCGTGGTGAGGAGATCTCTCATGATATGCTTGACGACCCACGCTCAGTGGTATGGGATGAAGCAGAGAACCGCTTACATGCGCAAAAAGCCTTGATGGAATTTTTGTTAAAAGACAAAATCAAACTTTAAACAATATAGCCATAACCTATTTATGGAAGAGTAAGTACGAAAAAGGCAGACCACACTAAATGTGGTCTGCCTTTTTCGTTTCTGATTAATAACAAGCCATTGCTTAACCGATTTTTAACGAGTAAGTATTTTTTAACGAATAAGTGTCGTCACACCATTACTACCTGCTTTAAGCAATACATCAGCTTGATTGGCTGCAAATATACCATTACACACCACACCCACGATATTATTCAGCTCTTTTTCAAGCTCTATTGGATTACTCACATCCAAATCATAAGTATCTAAGATAACATTACCATAATCAGTCACAAAATCTTCGCGGTAAACTGGCTCACCGCCCATACGGGCTAATTGCCGTGCAACATAAGAACGTGCTTGCGGCAGTACCTCAATCGGAACAGGAAACTCGCGACCTAGCACCTCAACGC
The DNA here is from genome assembly GCF_044901245.1 of Psychrobacter sp. NPDC064578. Classification (NCBI taxonomy): domain Bacteria; kingdom Pseudomonadati; phylum Pseudomonadota; class Gammaproteobacteria; order Moraxellales; family Moraxellaceae; genus Psychrobacter; species Psychrobacter sp. NPDC064578. The sequence continues at coordinate 258,325 of NZ_JBJDPI010000003.1, read as the reverse complement.
TTTTGCTCTCATCAACCATACATATAAATTTGTTAGAAGCCGCTGCCACGATTTTTTCACGAGTGAGCGCGCCGCCGCCGCCTTTTATCAATTGCAAATGCTCATTGACCTCATCTGCCCCATCGATATAAATATCAAGCGTACCAGCAAAATTCAAATCAACGATTTCAATACCAAGGGCACGAAGTTTGTCTTCAGTGACCTGTGAGCTAGCCACCGCGCCAGCAAGCTTTACAGTTGGCAATAATTCAATCAAACAGTTGACCGTACTGCCTGTACCTACTCCAAGTATCATGTCATCTTCGATATAACTTAGAGCCGCTTTGGCTGCGGCTTGCTTTTGTGCTTGCTGATCACTCATCATAAATCCTTGGAAAAATAAACGTATCGCTTTAAAAAAAGTAAAGGGTAAAAAGGTAAAATGCGCCGCCATTATACCCGATGAGCTTAATGGATGTCAGCGTAATAGCCACGCTAATCGCAAGACATTCACTCAAATTTTAAAATGTAGACAGATAAGGCAACCAAACAACCAAAGCCAGTAGCGTGACCAATAGTACGGGCGGGGTAATAAGCAGTCCAATTTTCATATACTGCCCCCAACTGATTTTATAGTCTTTTTCTGCCAATACATGGAGCCATAATAAAGTCGCCAAACTACCGATAGGTGTGAATTTCGGCCCCAAATCATTACCAATCACGTTGGCATAAATCATAAGCTCACGAGTAGCAGCAGGTACTTGCGCACTATCAATCGCCAGTGCACCTACTAAAGTAGACGGCATATTATTCATGACAGAGGCTACAATAGCAGAGAGGAATCCAGTTCCTACTGTTGCGATGACCGTACCCTGCTGCCCCAACCAATTCAATACTTGAGCACCATAGGCAGTCAATCCTGCATTGCCCAAGCCATAAACCACCAAGTACATACCGATGGAAAATAATACTATTTGCCAAGGCGCTTTTTTCAAAACATCGGATACAGAAACAACGGCATCACGACCCCCTTGCCACCAGCGACCTGCAATTGCCATTAACAGTAACGCCGCCACTCCTGTCACCAAGGAGATAGCAATGCCCAATGACTCAGTCGTAAAGTAGGCAATAAGTAGCAACGCAAGCAGTGGAAAGGCCGCTTTAAAGACCAGCGGATCTTCAATCGCAGACTTTGGTGCACTCAAATCAGCAATGGAGTAGTGTTTTGGAATGTGCCGCGCATAGACCACCCATAATACGGCGAGCGTCGCCAATACAGAAACAATATTGACCGGTACCATAACCGCAGCATAACGACCAAATCCAATGTCAAAATAATTGGCACTAACAATATTGACCAGATTAGAAGTGACTAACGGCAGGCTTGCCGTATCAGCAATGAAGCCAGTCGCAATGATAAATGCCAAAGCGGATGGTGGTAAGAATTTAAGACGTAGTAAGATAGCGATGACAATCGGTGTCAGTAGCAATGCTGCTCCATCATTGGCAAACAATGCCGAGATAAACGCGCCTAAAATCACAATCATAGGAAATAGCAAACGTCCTTGCCCATTGCCAAGCCTAGCCACATGCAGTGCTGCCCACCCAAAAAATCCTGCTTTATCTAAGATAAGCGAGATAATGATAAGCGCCACAAAGGTAAAAGTTGCATCCCAAACGATGTCCCACACAATACCAATATCGGAGAGCTTTACCACGCCAAAAGCCAAGGCGACCAATGCACCGCCCATTGCACTCCAGCCAATACCCAGCCCTTTGGGCTGCCATACCACCAAAACCAAAGTCACGATAAATATAATCAATGCGATCATTGAGTAACCTTTTTAGGCTTAATTATTATAAGAACAATTATGTAAGAGCAAGTATTAGAAAATGAATGATGAGAGGATACATTAGAGTGATTTTTGATTGACGCGCTGCGACAGCTCCTCTGCGCTTTCTACTCGTTCAGAGTAACGATCAGTCAGATAGGCTGAGCGTCCACGAGTCAGCCAAGTGAATTTCACCAACTCCTCACAAACATCCACGAGACGCAAATATAAAGGAGACTTATCCATACGATTATCGTCGTTAAATTCTAAAAAAGCTTTAGGAATAGAGGACTGATTGGGTATGGTAATCATCCGCATCCAACGCCCTAGAATGCGCAATTGGTTGACCGTATTGAAGCTTTGGCTGCCACCGCTGACTTGCATCACTGCCAAAGTTTTGCCTTGGGTTGGACGTACACCACCTAATGATAATGGAATCCAGTCAATTTGTGCTTTCATAATACTGGTCATACTTCCATGACGCTCTGGGCTCACCCACAGCATACCTTCTGACCACTGCGCCAACTCTCGTAGCTCTTGTACTTTTGGATGATCGGCATCAACAGCATCAGGCAATGGTAAACCCGTCGGATCAAAGGTTCGAACCTCACAACCATACCAACGCAATAGACGGCTCGCTTCTTCACTGGCCAGTTTAGAGAATGAGCGCTGGCGTAGAGAGCCATATAGCACCAATATTTTAGGCGCATGGCGCGGGTCATGTGTACCAATTAAAGACTCAATATCGATAGGCTGTATACTGTCTGCATCAATATTGGGCAAATCACACAAATCGATCACATCTAAATCTGCTGTTTTATTTGCCATGATAAATCACTTCCCCATCTTCTTTAGTAAAGCTGCTCACGGGATTCTCTAACAACTCAAATACGCGCTCAGACGGTCGGCATAATGCTGCGCCTTTATTGGTGACCACGATAGGGCGATTGATTAAAATGGGATGGGCAATCATCGCATCAATGATTTGATCGTCAGACAGTTCAGGATTGTCTAATCCTAACTCATCATTGACAGGCTCTTTGCTTCGTAACAGCTCTCTTGGTGAAATTTGCATTTTTGCCAATAGCTCAACTAAATAATCACGGCTTGGTGGGGTCTTAAGATATTCAATTACTTCTGGATTTTCGCCTGATGCTTTCATGATGGCCAATGTATTGCGAGACGTACCGCATTTTGGATTGTGAAAAATTAGTGATGTCATAGTAATTTTACCTATATTTATGAATATGCTTAGGGTATGTCCTCAATTTTAAAAAAATTGACTAAATGAGCTAAAAATGAGGACACGCCCTAGTAATAAAGAGGTTTGTTAAATCAGTTATGGGCTTACTGATGGTTTGAAAGACTGTCTGCATCAGCAGGTTTAGCACGCTCACCGCTCACATCCGCTCAGACTGTCCATAAGAGACGCACACAATTCTGGATGTCCTGCACAACAATCTTGCAATAGAAACTGAATAACCTCCTCCATATGTGACAGTGAGGCGCGATAAATTATCTGCCGACTGTGCCGTTGAGACACCACCCACCCTGCACGAGCCAGCACCGATAAATGTGCTGACATCGTGTTATGTGGCACAGACAGTTGACGAGCAATTTCACCTGCTGGCAGACCAACGGGCTCTTGGCTGACAAGCAACCTAAAAGCCTTTAGACGAGTATCTTGAGAGAGCGCAGCAAAGCTTGCGATAGCATTAGTTATTTCCATATGTCCAATAATACAGACATATGGAAATAATTCAATATTTTATTTAAAATAATATTGAGATAAAACCAACCCTATCTTTCATCAAAACTTAAAATCGCTGCAAAAACTGCAATAGGGTCTTGCAAGACCGTTAAAATCAGCATAGGCTAATCTATTTAATTTTTCTATTCATCCATACTTTTTATTAGGGAACATTATGCTGTCACATTGGGTACGAGCCATCTTGCAAGCCACCGTCTATGACGTGGCAATTCAAACACCACTTGAAGCGGCGCCCAAGCTGACCCAACGTTTTGCTAATGACATTCGTTTTAAACGTGAAGACTTGCAACCGGTCAAATCCTTTAAATTGCGTGGTGCCTATAATCGAATTAGTCAATTAAGTGATGAGCAAAAAGTACGCGGCGTCATTTGCGCCTCAGCAGGTAATCATGCCCAAGGGGTTGCTTATTCTGCCCGTAAACTTGCCCTAAACAATATCATCGTGATGCCGACCACTACACCTGACATTAAAGTAGATGCCGTTAAAGCACTGGGCGGCAACGTCGATTTGTATGGTGATAGCTTCGATGAAGCCAACCGTTATGCAATCAATCGCGCTGAAACAGAAGGTCTGACTTTTATCCCACCTTACGATGATGAATTGGTGATTGCCGGACAAGGTACCATTGGTCTTGAGCTCACCCAGCAATGGCGCAATATGGATTATGTGTTTGTCGCGGTTGGCGGTGGTGGTCTCATCTCAGGTGTCGCCGCATTTTTGGGTGAAGTTGCCCCGCATGTCAAAGTGATTGCGGTAGAAGCAGAGCAATCAGCTTCTCTTAAAGCGGCGCTTGAAGCCAATGAGCGCGTTAAGCTTGAGCAAGTTGGACTGTTCGTCGACGGCGTGGCAGTTGCTCAAATCGGCGAATTGCCATTTGAAATTGTCCGCATGCAAAAGAGTGATAAATCAGGTCCTTTAGTCGAGCCTGAAGTGGTGACTTGTACCAATGATGAAGTATGCGCGGCGGTTAAAGACATTTTTGAAGAAAATCGCAGTATCGTTGAGCCTGCGGGCGCGTTACCCGTTGCTGGTATGAAAAAATATATCGAAGCCCATAATCTACAAGGTAAAAACTGCGTCGGTATTATTTGCGGTGCCAATATGAACTTTGACCGCCTACGCTATATCGCTGAGCGTACTGAGATTGGTGAGAAAAAAGAAGCCATCTTTGGTGTGACGATTCCTGAGCAGACAGGCGCTTTCTTAAATTTCTGTCGTAGCTTACATGGACGCAATATCACTGAGTTTAATTATCGCGCCGATAGTAAAAAATCACCTGACTCTATGGAACCTGCATCAATATTTGTCGGTATCGCACTAAAAGAAGGCGACAAAGAGCGCAAAACCATTCGCACCCAATTGGCAGCTGATGGCTACACGGCTCATGATCTGACCGATGATGATATTGCCAAATCGCATATCCGCCATTTGATTGGTGGTCATGCACATGTTGCAAACGAGCAATTATTAAGTGTGGTTTTCCCTGAACGTCCAGGGGCATTGCTGAAGTTTCTAGAAAAACTGGGTGATGACTTTAATATCACTTTGTTTCATTATCGCAATCATGGTGCCGCCGAAGGTCGCGTATTGGTCGGTTTGCAAGCGTCTGAAGGTAATTCTCGTCAATTACAAGACGCGTTACTCGATATCGGCTATGACTGCACCATGCTCAATGACAATATCGGTTATCAATTATTTTTGAAATAAAAATAGACTATCAATCCATCAATGGCTGTTTGTTAATCACCAAAAAGCCGCCATTGATGAATGAACAGTGATTATGCATTGGTAGCTTTCATTAATTCATAGCGACCATGATGAGGTGGTAAACCATGACTCAAAAGATATTGATCTTTGTATTATTACTGGTTTTAGCACTTTTAGGTTATAAGATGCTGCAACCTGACAACACGACCAGTAACCCTATTGCTAACGTTGCGACTGATACTCCAGTTGACGCTGCTTTTACCTCAACTGATCTGGATGATGTACCGCCAACGTACGTCGACTCAGATGCAACGTCAACATCAGTCTCGGCAGTAAAACCAGTACTCACGTCGTCAGCATCAGCATCAAGCTTTACCTGTGATGGCAGAAAGCATTGCTCTCAGATGACGTCATGCGCGGAAGCCACTTACTTTGTACAACACTGCCCGAATACCAAAATGGATGGTAATAATGATGGTATCCCATGTGAGCAGCAGTGGTGTCGCTGATTTTATATCAAATATAAACTGAGAACAGCATGCATACTCCTGCTATTTTTGCCGAAGAAAACCTAGAAAATATCATTGGATTTATCGCAGCCAATCCCTTAGCGACCTTGGTTGCTCAAACCAAAGATGGCATCGAAGCCTGCCATATACCGCTCTTCTGGCATAACGATAACTTTATGTCTGATTCTAGTGTTGGTGTTGGTTCTGATATTAACTCTAGTGCTCAGCACGGCTATCTTTACGGTCATTTCGGTCGTAAAAACCCTATTTATCAGAACACCTTACCAGATACTTCGTGGTTAATTATTTTTCAAGATTCTGGACATTATATCAGCCCCAACTGGTATCCTAGCAAAGCGAAAACCCATAAAGAAGTGCCCACTTGGAACTATCAAAGCGTCCATATTCAATCCAAAATTGAGTTGCTTGAAGACGCCGATACGTTGAAATGGATATTAGCAACCATGACTGCACGGCAAGAGGTGCTATCCGACCATCCTTGGTCATTAGATGAGGCACCTGCTACTTATATCGATGCTATGTGCCGAGGGATTATTGGCTTTAAGCTGCCCATCGATTCTATACAAGCCCAATTTAAATTAAGCCAAAATAAAACCGTAGAAAATATCACAGGTGTGATTAATGGTTTAGCGCAGTTAAAGACAAATGATGCGGCAGAAATGGCGATGAAAGTTGCCAATCAGAATAATGGCTAAGACGAGACTTTCTCTCTTTACCATAAAAATCTATTTTTAAACATTTTGATAGCGCAGGGCTCTTTCAATTTGCAAAAAAAGCACCATTAATATTATCTTACTTTATGGATATCGATGAGGTTTTGATGAGTAAACACAACAAAAACCACAATCAGCCTAGCCATAGCAAACCTGATGTCGTGCGTATGCGCCTCGATAAGTGGTTGTGGGCAGCACGATTTTATCGGACACGTAATCTCGCCAAAGAAGCCATCGAAAGCGGACGGGTACATTATGCGGGTAGCCGCGTAAAGACCAGTAAAGAGATTATGATTGGCGATGAACTACAGATTCGTCAAGGCTCAGCCACTGCCATGACTGAAAAGACCGTCGTCGTTGAAGCACTAACGGCGCAACGTGGTAATGCGCTCGCCGCTGAAGTCTTGTATTCAGAGACTGAAGAAAGCGAAGAGCGCCGCGCTTATCATGCTGAGCAGCGCAAACTTGCCAATCTTGCACGGCCTGATAATAAACCCAACAAAAAAGAGCGCCGTGACCTTCAACGCTTTAAGCACAAACAAGAGTAAGCTGGTCAAAGTACGACCTTAGATCATAAATAATATCATTGAAAATTCGTGAACAGATGACCGTATTGTTTAGCTTCTACTCTTGCCATTCAAGGCATTAACCGTTACGCTGACAGCCGATTTACTTAATTAATTGCATGCTAATAAAAGCCGCACTAACATGCCGGTCTCTTATAGCATGTTTTTTTGTTATACAAGGTCATATTATGCTGATGAAAACCTGTACTCCGTCTTCTGTATTATTGGTTTGTTTGGGAAATATTTGCCGATCGCCAACGGCTGAAGAAGTCTTTCGTCAGCAAGCAGCGATTGCTGGATTGTCAATCAAAGTAGATTCAGCAGGAACGAGTGACTCGCATATTGGTCATGCGCCCGACACTCGCTCGCAACGCCATGCAAAAGCGCATGGTTATAAAATCAATAAACTGGTCGCCCGCCAAGTCAGTGCCGATGACTTTCGTAATTTTGATTTAATTCTAGCGATGGATACACAGAATTTAGCTGATTTACAAGCCATCAAAGACAGCTTGATAGAGACAGAAGACAATTTGGCCAAATTGGCTTTATTTAGTGAGGAAGATCCTACTTATGGCGGCGACGATGTGCCAGATCCTTATAAAGGCGATGGTGACGTCTTTGAAGAGGTAATTGAGCGTATTGAGTCAAGCGCACAAGCGTGGATTGAAAGCTGGAAAGCTTGCTAACGATAAAGCTAATTTTCTGCCACCTTTGTGTCTTTCATCCTTTATAATAAACACTGTGTAATTCATTATCTATCTGCCACATGGGCTATGTTATGACCTCAGTTTCACGCTTGGATTCTAGCACTCAATTTGCCATGACCACTGATTTGCCAGCGAGCTTATTGACCCGTGAATTAGTCGATTTGTCACATGGTAATACCATGGCCTTAGCCTGTGTTGCGGATACTGTCGTGACACTGACGGCTGAAGCACAGCTTGACGATTTTATGGCAAATTATACAAAAGACATAGCACAAAACAAGCCATTATTTGTGTTGTCTGGCGGTAGTAATGTGTTATTGCCAGCGCATCTGAATGCTATCGTATTGCAGCCCCAAATGCGCGGTATCAGCCTAACCGCTCAGACAGATAGCCACGTCGATATCGCAGTAATGGCAGGTGAAAACTGGCATGACTTGGTGGTATATACGGTCAGTCAAGGGTGGTATGGGCTAGAAAATCTGGCACTAATCCCAGGGCTAACTGGCGCTGCACCCGTACAAAATATCGGTGCCTATGGCGTCCAACTAGAAGACTGCTTACAGTATGTACGAGCCTATCACTTACCCACTCAAACTTGGCATCATCTCACAGCCGCCGACTGCGAGTTTGGCTATCGTGACAGCATTTTTAAACGTGCGCCTAATACTTGGTTAATCAGCTGTGTTGGATTCAGATTACATACCGATGCAACCAAAATCCTAGCCAGCTATGGTGATGTGCAAACCGTTGCACAACGCTATGCCGAGCAAGACGATCGTACGCAGCCAGTGCCTGCGGATATCATGCAAGCAATTATTGATATTCGCCAACAGAAACTCCCTAATCCCAAGCAACTACCAAATTGTGGTAGCTTTTTTCAAAACCCCATTATTCCTCAATCGCACTTTATTGCTTTACAATCGACCTACCCTACTATCGTCGGCTACGCTATGCCTGATGCCATGGTAAAGGTTGCGGCAGGCTGGTTGATTGAACAGACAGGCTTGAAAGGTGGTGGTATTGCACCGATTGTCACCCATCAGCAGCAAGCCTTGGTGCTGACCAATCATGCCCCTTATCACGCCACTCAAGATGATGTAGCAGATGCCCAACGACATATCGTCGATACGGTTTATGAAAAATTTGCGATTCAGTTAGCGCGTGAGCCAGTTTGGGTAAATACTGACGGCTCTATTGGGTATGATGAGCATGTGGTCTAAGCGGCTATTATCTAAGCGACTATGGCGTTATTACCTGCGTTCAGCTGAGCGTATGATAAAGCTATTTCGTATTATTAATATTACCTTTTTACTTGGTTCAACGACTGTTATTTTAGTACTCATCAGCCTATTCACGCCGCTGTTCTCCCAAGCGATTGTTTATCTATTTACGCTTTTGCCATTGCCTAGCCTATCCTCTGCTGCCTTGAGTTCACCGCCTACCGCTTATGTGGTTTTAGGCGGCGGACTAACCAATGATCATGACAATCAGATTATTCTTAATAGCTACAGCCTCAACCGTGCCCGTACCGCTGCCAGCGCTTATCACGACTTACCCCTACCTATTGTACTAAGCGGTGCTGAAGCGCCGTGGCTCGGTCAATGGCTCATTGAGCATGGTATTGATGGGCTGATAAGTGAAAATGCCAGTATGAATACCTGCGAAAATGCGCGTTTTACCGCCAAACGTATTCCACTGCGTCATGTGTATCTCATTACTGACAGCTACCATATGGCACGTGCTCGTAGACAGTTTGCCTTAAACGGTATCAATAGCACACCACTTAGTGCCCCTTTACCAGTGAGTCGTGACTGGATGAAACCTGCGCAAAACTTAAGTCATTCTCGACGCGCTGTTTATGAAGTTGCCGCTTATTTACGCGATGTGATACGTCCTCAAATGAATTGTCGTCATGCCAACGACGTGACCTCACAGCAGCTGTTAACCCCTAGAGGTAACGCAGCAAAAAACCCTGACGAATAAAGTTCAATACAAGCAGGTAGCCAGTTCAATATCTTTTGATAACTCATCCTAATCACTACCGATCATCCACTATACTTGTGATGAGTGTATAATAATAAAAGAAAATGCTATTTAAGAGAGTTACCATGCTCAGTATATTTTTGTTAATTCCATTAAGTCTCATGCTGTTTGTGGTTGCCATTTGGGCAGTACGCTATGCTGTCAAATCAAACCAGTTTGAAGATTTGGACAATGCATCACAGCGCATCATATTGGATGATCGCCAAGAGCGACGGCAAACCATACAGGCTCATGATTACTCAGCGCCTATTTCGCAAAATGACGATACCACAGCGACTAACATAATCGCTGATGATAAGGTGAGCCATCCTGATATAGAGTCAATTGATCATGCTGACCTTGATAAACATCCAAAAATCTAGCATTGAGCCACCTTATCTATAGTAGAAGCTATTGAAAGTGTGAATATATGGCAACCGAGCGCAAATAGTACGACTTAGTACATTGAACGAGGTGGACGCCATAACCACTTATCAAGGCTTGTACTATCTGCGCAACCTACTGTTAAGTGTTGGTTAAATGCCGATTGTATGCGTAGGTTTGCTTTTCATGTTTTAGGAGAATCGCTCCATGACCACCGCTTTACTTGTTGCGGCACTACTGATGGGATTTTTTGGTTCACCGCATTGCTTAGGCATGTGTGGCGGTCTGGTGACAGCATTTGGGCTATCGATGAAAGACGTCAGCCCTACCAAACGCCGTGCTCTTGTGGCAACTTACCATTTAGGTCGTTTGACCAGTTACGCATTTTTGGGTTTGATAGCAGGATTGATTGGCACCACTGTACTAGAGCCCTTAATGAAAGGTAACAGTACGCCACGTATCTTGCTAGGCTTGGTGTTAGTATTCGTTGGCGTGACCATGCTTGGCGCACCATTTTTAAAAAATCTTGAGCGTTTTGGTATGCGATTTTGGCAATATCTCAGCCCACTTCGTCAAAAAGTATTTCCACTCAATACCTTTCCGCGAGCATTAACGGCTGGACTGCTTTGGGGATTTTTGCCTTGCGGATTAGTTTATGGTGCATTATTACTTGCAGTGGTCGCTCACAATCCACTAAGCGGTGCTGCACTCATGTTTGTGTTTGGCTTAGGAACCGTACCGATGCTAGTCGCCACGCACGAAACCGTTGGTTGGTTACGTGACAAGATTGGACGTTTTCGCTTGAGACAGCTTAATGGCGCTGTCATGGTATTATCTGGCTTAGCCGTTGTGTTTGTCCCTATAGCAATGTCTAGCATGCATGGTGGGCATGATATGTCCAATATGCAAGGCGATCATATGCAAATGAGCGATTCAGAAATGATGGATATGCCGGTGGATACAAATATGGATCACAGCAGCCATCATATGATGCCAACTGATAACAGCACAACTCCCCAAGTTATGGATCATAGTATGCATGATATGAGTGACGGCGCGATCAACACGAACCACGATGAACATTCTGAAATGATGGAACAAGCTCAATAGAATCATCGATAATAGATATTGTTAAAATATAAAATCATTTAACATCGAAATCTGCCATATAAAAAAGCCCTTAACATCAATCATGACGTTGAGGGCTTTTATGATTCCGACAGCTGTACACTATAGTAGAACTGACGGCTTATAAATCACTACTCTTGCCACTGCTCAAGGGTAAACTTAGTATCTAGATGCTTCTCTAGCGCTGGTATATTAAAAGCATCATCTTCACTCACAAAACTAATGCTGATGCCTGTTTGTCCAGCACGACCCGTACGGCCAATACGATGCACGTAATCATCTGGCTGATCAGGTAAGGTATAATTAACCACGTGGCTAACATCATCGACATGGATACCGCGTCCTGCGACATCAGTTGCCACCAAGATAGAAGCATGACCATCTTTAAAACGCTGTAAATACTTTTCGCGTTTTTGTTGAATGACATCGCCTGACAACATCACAATTTTATGCGCTTGACGCAGCTTATGATAGAGACGCTTGACTTGGTCTTTACGATTGGCAAAGACAATCACTTTATCCACTCCCGTATCACTGATGATACGCTGCAACGCTTCTAATTTTTGATCTTCTGTCAGTAAGTAAAAGTGCTGATCGACCAACTCACTGGTTTTATGTTCTGGCTCGATTTCAACAAACTGCGGCTCATGCAACCAGCGATAGGCTAGATTCATCACATCCTGATTAAAGGTGGCAGAAAACAGTAAGCTTTGACGGTCTGTATTGGCTGGCATCCGACCGACCAAACGCTTGATGTCAGGGATAAAACCCATATCTAGCATGCGATCTGCTTCATCTAACACCAGTACTTCCACTCGATCTAAATAGACCATGCCTTTATTGGCAAGATCAATTAGACGACCAGGTGTCGCTACTAAAATATCGACATATTGACGCTCAAGCTCATGCTGCTGAGTCTCATAATTGGTGCCGCCCATGATACAAACACTGTGTAGCGAAGTATATTTGGTCAAAGCGATACAATCATCAAATATTTGCTGAGCAAGCTCGCGAGTGGGCGCCATAACAACGGCACGTGGCTCACCCAAATAACGCTCTTCATCATTGGTAAAAGGACGTTTAAGCAAGGCTTCCATAATGGTCAATAGAAAGGTTGCCGTCTTGCCAGTACCCGTCTGCGCCTGTCCAATAGCATCTTGATTTGCCAACGTATGCGGTAATATTTGTGCTTGAATGGGCGTCAATGAAGTAAAACCTAGATCGCTTACGGCACGTAAGGTCGGTGCTGAAAGTGGCAAATCAGTAAACGTGGTAAAATTACTCAAAAAAATATCCTTTTAAATTAATCACTTGTTCATTACTAATAATAAGTAGGCTCATGATAACCCGTTATATTGCTATCTAAATTAAGCAGCAACAACAATATGAAATATATATATATCTGACTGAGATACGGGCATAAAAAAAGCCAAGCCTAACGCCTAATCCCACCAAACATGCTAATTTTGACTCAACATGGGTAAGATAAAACGGGCTTGACTCAGTAGTATATCAGTAGTGTCTACAGACATTATAGCTAAACCGCTCTAATGACTGGATAGATTACTCTTCTACTTTTCTGACTTCTTCAGCTTGAAGACCTTTATCACCTTCTACCACACTGAATTCGACCTTTTCGCCATCTTTTAGAGAACGATAGCCATCACCTTGAATCGCGCGGAAATGGACAAAAATATCTTCTCCGCTGTCACGTTGAATGAAGCCAAAGCCTTTTGAGTCATTAAACCACTTAACGATACCTTGCTCACGAGCTGACATAATATTGCTTCCTAAAAAAGTCCGCTTAGCCCCAAATTCCTTTGCAACATTGCATATAAACGGGATCTAAGATGATGAAATCAAAAACTTAAGAGTACTATCCTCACTTCTGTTATCTACATATCGCATCTATAGCAAATAACGGTATGTGGCAACATAGTGAGTATTTACAAACATAACGACCGTCTTACTGATTGCTCTACTTCGGCAGTAGCAACAAACTTGCAATAATTATTGCATAAAAAATATCATAGCACGGGTTTTTAGCAACATAAAGACTTTTAACATGATTTTTTGGCTTTAGCTTTATTTTTCATGTAATTTTTTTATAACCTCGTCATCAAGCTGTTATCATAAAGAGAAAGGTTTGATTAAACTGTGCAATTTTACGCTTATGCCATTTCATGCTTATACAGTATCTAAATCTTATAACAAATAATAAATCCTCAACCTCGTTTCATCGTTATAGAGACCATTATGACCTCTCCTTCTCAGTCTATACCAACCGTCACGCCTTCGAAGCAAAATGCCGATAAAACACTCACTCATAAGTTATTGCTCGTTAATGGGGTCAATTTGAATTTACTGGGTAAGCGCGAACCTGAGATTTATGGTCATACGACACTAGCAGATATCGAGGAACCTCTGATCGCACGTGCAGCTCAGCACGGTATTGAATTGATATGTATACAATCCAATCATGAAGGTAAACTGATAGATGACATCCAATATCATGGACTTTTAGCGGATACCGCCCTGCAAGTAGATGCCATTATCATTAACCCCGCCGCCTTTACTCATACCTCGGTTGCGTTACGTGATGCGCTCTTGGCCACACAAAAACCGTTTATAGAGGTACACTTATCCAATGTGCATGCGCGCGAGCCTTTTCGCCATCATTCTTATCTAAGCGATGTCGCCGTCGGTGTTATTTGTGGTTTGGGGCATCTGGGTTATCAAATGGCATTGTCCTACTGGCTTGATAGCCTCTACTCTGTCACAATCAGCGATTAATGCTCAATTTTGATAACCAAAAATCATGAATTGTATAACTATACTTTATCAATAGCACACGAGTTAAACAGCAATTGTTTGACTAAAATACTAAAATTATGGCTGAGCAAACAACCCACTATATGGTGATATGAATGGCAAAATCGTCTGGAAAGCGCTTTATGAAATTGGCTGGCATGACAGCAAGCATTGCCGGCAAAGCAGCTAAAAACTCATTTAAGCACCTCTCAAGTGACGAAGAAAAACGTTTGCAAGCACGCTCAGAGCTGATGCAAGATGTGGGCATTCAGATAGCCGAAACGTTGGGTGAAATGAAAGGCGCGGTGATGAAAGTCGGGCAAATTGCCTCGCAATATAAAGACGTGTTCCCACCAGAAGTTGCGACAGCGTTAGAAAAGCTGCAAAAAGATGCGCCGCCCATGCCGTATGCGCAGATACGTGCACAAATCGAGCGCGAGCTTAAAGCGCCTGTGGCAGAATTATTTAGCGAATTTGAAGAAACACCGTTTGCGGCGGCTTCCATCGGTCAAGTGCATAAAGCCGTTTTGCCATCTGGTCAAAAAGTGGTGGTTAAAGTTCAATATCCTGATGTCGATGAAAACTGTGACAGTGACCTCAAACAAGTACGCATGGCACTGAAAATCGCGGGTGTGCTCAATATGAGCAAACAATTGCAAGAGCAACTATTCAACGAGATTCGCCAAAGTTTACATGATGAATTGGACTATATTAAAGAAGCGCATAACTTACGAGTGTTTGGCGCATTTCATGCAGAAGACAAAGGTCTTATTATTCCTAAAGTCATTAGCAGCCACTCTTCTAAACGGGTTTTAACCCTAACAGAAGAGATGGGAGAAACCCTAACCATCGCGGCGACTTGGGACAATGACATCAAACAACACATAGCCAAGCGCCTGTTCCACTTTACCGCAGGACAACTATTTGGCTTATACCGTATGCACTGTGACCCACATCCCGGCAACTTTGCCTTTCGCAAAGACGGCAGTGTGGTGGCTTATGATTTTGGCGGCATTCGTAGCTATAGTGACAGCGAAGTTCAATTGTTCCGCCGTTTTGCTAAGCATGCCATTAAAGGAGATGTGACTGCCCTTGAGCAGGACCTCATCGCTCTTGATATTCGCCGTGATGACGATAAAAATATCCCCGGAGAGTTTTATGAGAAATGGCTATCCATTGGGCTAAAGCCTCTGTCTATTCAACCTTATCAACAAGGCGATTTTGATTTTGCTCAAAGTCAGGTTCACCACGAAGTCATTGCTCAAATGCGGACGTCATTGAAGTACTTTGGTCAATTCCAACCTTCTGCAACCACCATGATGCTAGATCGCACAGTGTCAGGACAATACTGGAACTTGGTCAACCTCGGTGTTGATATTGACTTATCACCACTCGTTAGTGAATACATTGATGTATAACGATATAAAATATAGAGTGTTAAGAAAGCAGACAACGCACAAACACTACTAAATATGCAAAGCGTGTCCACAACGATCACAGAATTCTGCTGCAATGGCATGACCGAATTTGCCACAATTAGGACAGGTGACGGGATTGAGTTGCGGACGCATATTACGTGCCAGCTCAGAAGTAAAAATCCCCGTTGGCACTGCAATGATCGAATAACCCGTAATCATGACCATGCTCGCAATCGCCTGACCTAACGGCGTTTTAGGTGACATATCACCGTAACCGACCGTGGTCATGGTGACGACTGCCCAGTAGATAGACAGCGGAATACTGGTAAAGCCATTTTCAGGGCCTTCTACCACGTAAATAATCGAGCCGAAAATCGTGACCAATAATACCAGCGACAAAAAGAATACCGTGATTTTTTGCTGACTGGTTTTAAGCGCCGAGGCCAAAAATCCCGCTTGCTGCATATAAGCTTTGAGCTTGAGTACGCGAAACACACGTAAAATACGCAAAACCCGTATCACTAATAGATACTGTACCCCTACAAACATGAGGCTTAGGTAACTTGGCAGCACAGACAATAAATCGACTACCCCAAAAAAACTAAAGACGTAACGCACGCGGTTGGGTGCTGAAAACAACCTGAGCGCATACTCTATCGTGAATAAAATGGTAAAAAACCATTCAGCATAGAAGAATATAGTGCCATATTGCAGGCGCATGTATAGCACACTGTCCAGCATGACCACAGCCACACTGGTCAAAATCGCAATCAATAATACAATATCAAAAAGTTTACCCAAACGGGTATCTGTGCCTTCAATAATAATATGAATGCGATTACGCAGGTGGGTAATGGCTTCAGCCGTCGGTTGCTTCATATAGTCAGTAGTATCGAGTCAGTAGCGATATAAAATTAATGGCTTGATGGCAACCAATGATTTAAAATACGCTGGATAAGGCCAAGTTAGTCAAAATAGATAAAATTGGTTTATAATATTGCTCACAGGTCACGTGTGAATACAATCACTAAGTTGCCACAGTGTAGCAAAAAAGCACTCTCAACAAAATACAAATCGTTAACGTGTCGGTAGCTCTGTTACTTCAAAGAGATAGCGTAAGCTATATCATAGAAACAGGTGATCTGATGTGTGTCATCATGCAGATTGAAAAATCTTAAAATGTATAAATACGCTCATTCATGACACACTCATAGTAAAAGATTGTTATTAAAACCTGTTTTAAGCACAATAAATAATACGCAAAACTTAAGGATGTTATATGGCAGGCCATTCAAAATGGGCAAATATTAAACACCGTAAAGCCCGTCAGGATGCGGTAAAAGGTAAAGTATTCACTAAAATTATTCGTGAAATTGTCTCTGCTGCCAAGCAAGGTGATCCTGACCCTAACAAGAATCCGCGCCTACGTGCTGTCATTGAAAAAGCCCTATCTGTCAACATGACGCGAGACACCATCAACCGTGCAGTAGCTCGTGGTACAGGCGGTGATGACAATGACAATATGGACGAAGTAAGCTATGAAGGCTATGGCATCGGCGGCGTCGCAGTACTTGTCGAAACTTTGACTGACAATCTTAACCGAACAGTCAGTGAAGTACGCCACGCCTTTACCAAAAATGAAGGCAATCTGGGTACTACTGGCTCGGTGGCTTACCTATTTAATAAGCGCGGTGAAATCATCTTTAATGACACAAGCCTAGAAGATGAAGTCATGCTAGTGGCATTAGATGCAGGCGCGCTTGATATCGAGAATGATGGTGAAAGCTTGCTCGTCATCACTGAATGGGAAAATTTCGGTCATGTTAAAGATGCGCTTAATGCTGCAGGTTTGGTCTCCGACAATGCTGAAGTGACCATGGCACCGTCTACCAGTGCTGAAATAGACAATGTCGATGATGCGCTAAAAGTCATGAAAATGATTGATATGTTAGAAGATATCGATGATGTGCAAGAGGTTTATAGTAATGTGAACTTTTCTGCTGACGTAATGACCCAACTTGAGCAATAGTTTTATCCAGCAACCCTTTATGTCTCACACATCAAAAAGCCAAACGTTTTAAATGTTTGGCTTTTTTTGTTTAGTAATATCTGACGAACGCTTCGCTCCTACTAGGTTTTGCAAGTGACACCTTCGAGCGCTAGCAGGTACTCTTTTTTATCTAGCCCGCCTGTATACCCTCCCAGCTTACCATCGCTAGCAATGACACGATGACACGGAACGATAATGCTAAAAGGGTTTTTACTGTTAGCATTAGCAACCGCGCGAAACCCTTTGGGACTAGCGACATTTTGTGCCAGTGTCGCATAGCTTATAGTTTCGCCATAGCCAATATCTTGTAACGCTTGCCAAACTCGTTGCTGAAACTTGGTTCCTAAGCTGATATCTAATGGCAAATCGAATGCCTGACGATCACCTTTAAAATACGATTTTAATTGCGCTATAGTCTCTATGAGTAGCGCTTGGGCAGGCTCATTTTCGCTTAGGCTATCCTCATTGATAAACGTAAAGCTCTGATCGACAAGCCCATAGTGCTTCTTAAGTTTGGGAATAGATTTTGAGCTATGCCAAGAGTCACCTGCTATCAGCCAATTGACTTCTACAAGCTTAGGACGACTATGCTCATTGACACTCGCAACTAACGTTAGCTGGTGTGCCCCAAAAGCGGCTGTGGTGACTATCATGATACTTCCTTTCAAATGATAATATTTTCAAAAATCGTTCATCGACTAAGACAACCTATCGAGCGCTACTCTTTATCATCGGTCTCAAATAATGCGGCGACAAATTGTTTTGGACTAAAGGCACGTAAATCATCAATCGACTCACCGACACCAATATAACGAATAGGAACATCCGTCGTTTCGGCAATATTGAACACCACACCACCCTTCGCCGTACCGTCTAATTTGGTAATGGTAATACCGGTTAATGGTACAACTTTGTTAAAGAGTTCTACTTGATTAATCGCATTTTGACCGGTGCCGGCATCAAGCACAATCATACCTTCGTGCGGTGCGCTTGGATCAGCTTTACGCATGACGCGTACCACTTTTTCAAGCTCTGCCATCAGGTGGGTTTTATTCTGCAAGCGTCCAGCAGTATCAGCGATTAATACATCGATATTTTTTGCTTTGGCAGACTGCATGGCATCAAAGATAACAGAGGCGCTGTCAGAGCCATGACCTTGGGCGACGACTGGAATGTTATTACGCTCACCCCAAATTTGTAGCTGTTCAGTCGCGGCAGCGCGGAACGTATCACCAGCCGCCAACATGACGGATTTGCCTTCGCCTTGTAAGCGCTTGGCAAGTTTACCAATCGTCGTGGTTTTACCCACACCGTTAACACCCACGACTAAAATCACAAAAGGTTTTTTGCTGGTATCAATAATGAGTGGTGCGACTTTTGGCGTTAAAATATCAACCAATTCAGTTTGCAACGCTTTATATAATGAATGCGCATAAATCAAATCACCACGGTCTGTCTGCTCGGTCAGACTTTTGATAATACGATTGGTCGCGTTGACACCGATATCGGCGACCAATAACTGATCTTCGACTTCTTCTAATAGCTCATCATCAATCTCTTTGCCACCGATCAAAATACTGACCATACCTTCGGCAAGATTTTTACGCGACTTACTTAGCCCCGTTTTCATGCGGTTAAACCAGCTGCCTTTTTTCTTGTTTTCTTGCAGCTCTGTAGATTCGATTTCTGCTTGAGTGGTCGCTTGTACCGCACTACTCGCAGGACTGACATTTGGGCTATCCCCAAGTTGCTCTTGTAATGGCATGGTTGGGGCAGTAGAAATAGTGCTAAGCTTAGTATTAATATTTTTATTATTATCGTTATCAGTTGAGGAAGCGCTTATAAAGCTCTCAGAGGCGTTTTTAGACGTGCTTTGCTCTTCTGTCCTCACAATTGGCGCACCCAAAGCAATGTTTTGTGCCGCATCAGCACTTGAGACATCTTTGTTTATCGTGCTGTCTTTTTGCTGATCTTCGATGCTTTGATCATTGGGCGCTTGGATAGAGCCTGCATCTTCTTTCTCATCGATAATGGGCACAGATTGCGAAGGCAGACTGGGTAAGGTAATATCATCGTCATCTAGGTCATCAAGATTGCCATCGAGATTAATGATTACACGACTGCTATTATTGGAGTTATTCATAAGCTTGCCCTAAAAGTTATCACGGTCAGTTATTTGATTATTTTAAATGGGTTGGTATATCGTCATGTTTTTGTCATGGATCATGACCCACGACAGTCAATTTTTAGCCTAGTTTATCATAATTCGAGTTGTGCTCAGACCTTACCATCATAGCCTATCGTCAATTTTTGCAAATCTGGCAAGTCATACCATCCCTTTAGAAGGTTTCGCTTAAGATTTGGCAACAAAAATCTGACCTTACACATGCTAAACTTCGCCTACTCTACCAGAGTTTATTGTAGAACAAGCCTTATTCCAAAACTTACCAATTACTTCACTATCGCTCACTCAACCCTCATTTTTAGGAATTATCTATGCCATCACTATCTAATACTGACAAAACGTACGGTAAAAAAGCAATCAGCATCAGCGCAGCTTTATTAGTAGCGACACTTGTACTATCTGCGACAGGCTGTAATACCACCCAAGAATTTAAGCCAACAGCCAGTGTGATGGTTGGGGCACATAAATCTTTATAAAACCTGCTATCTATCGCTAGTATTGAGAGTGATCTAACCACTGATCAATTTACAAGTTGCCATTTTATATAAGTAGAATATACCATGCCACTGCCTTTATCACCGTCGCCCTTACCTACCGCCTCTCTACGTCTTGCCTGTGTCTTAGCAATAGCAACGACTCTTGCTGCTTGCCAAACCAGTACTATCAGCGCCAACACATTGTCGACTGCTCAGAAGCCAGTCATTCAAAATACCTTGGGTAAAGATGAGCTAAATACCGCTAAATCAGGTCAAGACTTTCAGCCCTCATCAGCATTGACCATGGATATGTCAGGTCGACACGAATATCAATTAGAAAACGGTCTAAAGGTAGTGGTAAAAGAAGACCATCGCGCACCTGTGGTAATGACTCAAATCTGGTATCGAGTTGGGTCAGCAGATGAGCCACTGGATAAAGGGGGCATCTCGCATTTGCTTGAGCATATGATGTTTAAAGGCACTACTAACGTTTCGAGCGATGACTATGAGCGCTTGATTGCTAAATTTGGCGGCGTCAATAATGCGTTTACCAGCTACGACTATACGGGCTATTACGAGCTATTCCCTGCCAACCGCTTTCCTTTAGCACTAGAGCTAGAAGCGGATCGTATGAAAAACCTACTGTTTAATGAGCAGGAATTTACCAAAGAGCACCAAGTGGTCATGGAGGAGCGCCGCCAACGCACTGATGATAATCCACTTGCCAAGGCTTATGAGTCATTTCGCTTATTGGCGCTCCCGAATAGTCCAAAAGGCGAATCCGTGATTGGTCCGATGGATGAGCTTGAATCCATTACCCTTACAGATTTAAAAGACTGGTATAAAACATGGTACGCACCAAACAATGCAACGTTAGTCATCGTTGGCGACGTTAAACCGCAAGAGGTGTTGGCTCAAGTCAAACGTTACTTTGGTGAGCTAACACCAAGCGATCTACCTAAACGTCCTGCCGTCAGTCAAAAAGGCTTCCGTGGCTATCAGAAAGTCGACTCCGAGCAAGCCGTACAAGTGCCAGTATTATTAATGGGTTATAACGTACCCAGTCTCGTCACTGCTGGTGCAGCTAATGAAAAACAAGCTTATGCGCTCTCACTGGCTCAAGATGTATTAGACGGTGGTCTCTCTGCCCGCCTTGAAAGTCGATTGATACGCGAGCAAGGTCTACTTACCACAGTGGGCACTTCATATGACTTGCTAGATCGTGGCGATGGACTGTTTTTGATACAAGCGACTCCACGTGAAGGTGTCAGCTTAGAGCAAGCACAACAAGCCATTATGGCTGAAATAGAAAAGCTCAAAACCGATCCCATCGCCGCCGATGAAATCGAGCGTGCCAAAACCAATACGGTCACAGGGCTCGTCTATGCGCAAGACAGTATGGAAGGTCAGGCGCAGATGATTGGCTCGTTACAGTCTATCGGTCTTGACGATACGCTGCTTGCCAAATTGCCCACCAAACTCGATAGCGTGACGATTGCTGACATACAAGCTGCTAGCAAAAAGTATTTGGTAAAGGAGAATTTAACAGTGATGCATGTCATCCCACCTAAAAACCAAACAGCCACAGAGAAATAATCGCGCCGTGTTAGCTCTTTATTCGATACAAGCGCCAATCATAAAGACCTTATTTATAAGAAGAAAACCATGACTCAAAATAGTGATTTGTTGCAAAATAGAAAAAAAGCGTGCAGCTCAATACCATCAGCAACCGCCACCATGCAAAAACTGTCGCATCTTAGTGTTGGCATCTTGCTAGGTCTAACAACGTTGACGATGACAGCACAAGCAAACACAACAGGTGCTGAAGAATATCGTGGCTCTTCGGCAGTGGATACCAGCGCACCGATTGCCGCACTATCAAAGCTAACTAGCCTTGACGATGATAAACCGTTAACCGTTACCATCCCAACGATTCAGCAGTTCAAAACCAAGGCAGGCGTTCCCGTACGTTTTGTACAAACAACAGCCTTACCGATTGTCGATATCGACTTGCGTTTTAACGCTGGTAGCGCCCGTGATGGCAGTATTAGTAACACAGGTTTTGGTATTGCTAATATGACTGCCACTATGTTGACGCAAGGCTCTAAACGCTTAGACGAAAATGAATTTACTCGCGCTGTCGAAACCTTGGGCATCAATCTAAACAGTAGTGCTTATAAAGACATGTTTATTGTCTCGCTACGTAGCTTATCTGATGATAAGCATCTACTTCCAGCCGTTGATTTAATGACTCAGATGCTCAGCGAACCCGCTTTTGACGACAGCATCCTAGCACGTAATAAAGCACGATTATTGGTTGGCTTACAGCAGCAAAAACAAGATCCCAACAGCCTTGCTAGCATCGCATTTAGCGAAGCATTGTATGGCGAGCATCCTTACGCCCATCCATCAGCGGGTACGCTTGAAAGCGTTCCTACTATCGAAAAGCAACAGCTAATAGATTTCAAAAACCGCTACTTAGTCGCAGCAAATGCCTCTGTTGCCATCACTGGTAATCTAACCTTAGAGCAAGCAAAAAAACTTGCGGAAGATATCACTAGCAAATTACCGAAGGGTCAGCCTGCAACTGAGCTGCCTGAACCAAAACCACTGAGCCAAGCCAAGCACATTCATATCCCTTTTCCAAGTACTCAAACCACCGTACTTATGGGACAATTGGGAGATAAGCGCGCCACCGATCCCCAGTCTCAGCAGAAGCAAACCAACTTTGCGGTTGGTAATGAAGTACTTGCGGGCGGTGATTTTAATGCGCGACTCATGACTGAGATTAGACAAAACTTGGGCTACACTTATGGCATATCAGGCTCTATGAATCCCATGCTGGCACGAGGACCGTACCAAATCGGTTTTTCAACGCGTAATGACAAGGCGCGCGCGGCCATTGATACCAGCTTAGCCGTTATCAATGACACTTTAGAAAAAGGTATCACCAGCACTGAGATGCGCTTAACGACGGACAATCTTAAAAACAGCTTTCCGATGGGTTTTGCGAGCAATGCGGGAATTAATGGCTTACTTGGGATGATGAATTTTTATCAATTACCAAACAGCTATCTGACTGATTATGTCAAACGTGTGGATCAAGTAAAGCTATCAGAAGTCAATCAAACCATGCAAGATACCCTTAAGCCTGATGATTTCCTGATTGTCACCGTTGGACAAGAGGATCCTTGGAAAGATAAAAAGACCAATAAATAGCCGTACAAAGAAATGCTGGGCAACACTATTTAGTATTGCCCAGCATTTCTTTATAGATTGGCACTCTTTATGAGTGGTAATAAATTATGAGTAGCACTGTTTATGAGTGGTAATAAAAGTAGATAGTGGGTTGTCCATACAAAAAATAATGCTCTTAACCAGAAATAGTCACTGCCACGTCATACATGAAATTTTCAGGCTTATAAGTTGCACCATTATAGGTCAATCGAATCACGTGCTTGTCATAAGAGTCTACTTTATAATCACCATTGGCGAAGTCATGCAGGGCTGGCACTATCAGTAGCGCTTCAATTTGACTGTCGTTAATGCTAACCGAGATCTGCTGACCACTGCGTGGGTATAAGAAATAATCACAATGATTATTCACCATCACTTCTGCAGTACGCTCAACGACCTGACTACCTATCTCTTCTTGTATAAGTTTTGGACAGATATCTGAGCGCTTTGAAGCCAGCCGAGCATAAGAGTTCTTAATATTATCTTCAATATCTTCAACGTCCTGTAAGTTTCTGTCAGGATCAGTAGCGGAATCTTCTGCCGTTAGAGAGCCTTGTTCAGAAAACGTTTCTGGGCTACAAGCACTGATCAATAAAAGAGATAGCAAGATTGAACCAAACAAAGCCATATATGTGTTATTTGATTGCAAAAACGCTTTTTTTGGCTTATCAGACTTATGTGTTTTCACCATCATTGAATACCGCTTCTTCATAAATCCTACTTACAATAGACGCTATGTGATTTCATAAACTAAATGATCATTAACCATAGTTTTTTAATGCTAAACTATTTATCATTTAGCGCTGCCTTTCATCAGTATTATTATAGCGCTTTTACTCTAACTTAATTACCTCTGGCTTATATTTATTTGATTTTTTGATAGATCATAAATGACTTAATAGCGGCATGAAGATGAGCTGCTGGCATGATTAAAGCCCCATTTACGATAACCATCCGTGTCTAGATGTATCGCACCCGTAGCATATAGGCCTAAACCGAAATTATGAGATTGCCCCTGATATTGCCAAAACTGGCATAAGCCATCTTGCATCGTACTGAGCCGCCATAAGTTATCTTCATACTCTGGTACCCAGATGTCGATAGCACTGGCATTCATATGCTTGCTACTATCGGCGCCACCTGCACAGCCATTAAGGCCAGGACTGCGATATACTGAGCGTATTTCACTACTGATGGGTAGAATTCCTTGATGCTTCAATTCGCCATATAAACGTAATGTCGGGACGATATTTGCCCATAACTCTTGCGGTGGCAACTGATAAGGCTCATAACCACATTTGCTCCAGCTTCGCGCTGTTGTGAGCAACTGCGACATAGGCGGTACATTGTGTGCGCCTACCCGCGAATTTAGATAGCGTTGAAAATCTGCTACTTGCCTAGCACGGTAGCTATTGCTATTCAACCACGCGTTAAAATCCATACTCATAGAATCAGTATAAGTACTATTGTAAGTATTGTTCGCAGTGCTGTAGCTGTTACTACTGTAAGTTGTATTATAAGCAGGCGCGCGCCGATTGACATTCATGCGCTTATTTTCTTCAATAGACAGACTGTCATCGAAATCAAAATCACGCTGCTTTTGAGCAATCAATCCTTGCATGCTATCGCCACTCAGCATGGTAACGCCAGAATTATAGCTTGTAGTATTCGTCGAAGGTCTGATGTGAGCATTACTGCTACTACCCTGACGTACTTGGATACGGCGTTCACTATTGTCGCTGATAATAGCGGCATGAACAGAGATGCTACTGGCACACATGAGTAGTGCAAGCATAGGCTTGTGAATCTGCCTATAAGGATATTTTTTTGTATTGTTCATTGCAACAAGCTACCGCTAAAAACGTTTTATCGATACTATCAAATTTTCAGCAAGCAAGCTAAACTATCGCCTCTAATCAGAGGCGTGTTATTAGTAATTAACACTTATCCTTATAATTTTTATAATTATGTGACTTTATTTCTTATGTGTTACTTTATCTACGATATTTTACTTGCATAGATATAGATACGGTGCGATTACCTTTAAATGTTGATCTGATTTGAAAATTCCCTCTTACCCCAATTGCCAGACACACTTTGCCTATGTCTTCTAATCCGCAATACCGTTTTTCACGTCAGAGCCATCATTTAGGCCAAGGCCATGCACCATCGTTATGGCAGCGTATACATATCGATCCATGGTTGACCCTTCTCTTATTGACGGTTTGCTGCATTGGTTTGACAATTTTATATAGTGCTGCCGGTCAAGATGTCGGTATGGTATTACGTCAAATGGTCAGCTATGGTGTGGCCTTTACGGTTATGTTTATCATGGCACAGATACCGCCTAGCCTTTATCGCACTTTTACACCTATCTTTTATGTAATGGGATTAATTTTATTGGTATTGGTCGATATCATCGGTGAAGTACGTATGGGTGCTCAGCGCTGGATTAATTTACCAGGGTTTGGCAGTGTGCAACCTTCAGAATTTATGAAACTTGGGATGCCAATGATGTGTGCTTGGTTTTTATCCAAGCGTGATCTACCGCCCTCTCTATCTAGCATCGTCATTACCTTAGCCTTAATCATCGTCCCTGTATTATTAATTGCAAAAGAGCCTGATCTTGGGACGTCGCTATTGGTGGCAGCCAGTGGTATTTTTGTGCTTTTTCTGGCAGGGTTGTCTTGGCGATTGATTTCAGCTGCCGCCATATTAGCGATACCGCTTATTGCGATTGCTTGGAACTTTCTATTACATGATTATCAGCGTACCCGTGTCTTAACACTGCTCAATCCTGAAGCCGATGTACAAGGTGCTGGGTGGAATATCATTCAGTCAAAAACCGCTATCGGTGCGGGTGGGCTCACTGGTAAGGGCTATTTAGAAGGCACGCAGTCGCATTTACATTTTTTACCAGAAGGTCATACTGATTTTATTATCGCGGCTTTTTCAGAAGAGTTTGGCTTGTTGGGCGTGATTTTATTAATGTTCATTTATTCCTGTTTACTCCTGCGCGCCTTATACATCGCTTTTACCCATCCTGATGTATACAGTAGATTACTAGCGGGTGCAATTGCCATGTCTTTCTTTGTTTATGTGTTCGTTAATGTGGGTATGGTTGGTGGTATTTTACCCGTCGTTGGCGTTCCTCTGCCATTCATTAGCTATGGCGGTACTGCGATCGTCACTTTGATGGCAGGATTTGGACTACTTATGTCCATTCACACTCACAAGCCCAGTTGATGCACAGTTACCAGTGATTCTCTAATGAACATTCAAACTTTACCTTAATGCTATTCATGTTAAAAATCAAAAAATACGCGTTATATAAAAGTTGTAAGGCGAATAAATCAGCCAATTAAAGCCTTCATTTAGAATGTTGTTACATGCAAAATGGTTGGAAATAAATATAAATCAATAACAAATTAAGGGTTTCTAACAAATTTTATTGTTTCATCATTTTATGGCAAGTCCTATAACTTGCCATAAAAATCCTCCTATCTACTTTTAATAATAAATACAAGCCATTGATTTAATTGAAATAATTAAAAATATCCTCATATCTCCTCTCATTAAAACACTTCGTTGCCAATTGGTACTGATAGATTTTAATCCTTGTTTTTTACAAATAATTGCGTTAACCTCGTTTAACTGTACTTTGATACATAACCCGTACATAGCTACTAATAAACTTTGCATTTAATTATATTTTGGTTGTAGCTCGTACGTATAGTTAGCGAATTGTAGACTCCAAGCTTTCAAATACACTACTTAATTAACGGTTTAATAACAAAGACACACGCAATGCCTTCTAAAACCTTTATTAATTTAGCAATGTTAGAAAGCTTGTAAATAGCACATATAGCGAACTCGGTACTCAACCTTTGTATTCAGATTGGGTATTCTACTAATATCGTTAGCTGTCATTTGAGCGTTTCATAAGTATCTTTGGTCGTATTATCCTGACCCGCTTATGATAATAAAATGAAAAATTACCATATCTTAAAATCTATAAAAGCCATGTTTAATATCAATAATTATATGAAAAAAATATTGATGATGCGGCTTTAGAGTTTGTGACGCTGTTAGATTGGTCTAACATTGCCACGCTCAGTCTAGAACTATTAGAGTTAGATTTTAAAGTATAAGTTATAGAGGTATCTATGAATAAGCGTTTATCTGGTTTACTTACCATGTCAGCAGTATTGTTTGCTGGCTCCGCAGTTGCTACTAATGCAAATGCTGTAGAAGCAAAAACCTCTCTTGCGATGATTTCACAAGATAACGCCTCCCATATCGATCGTGTACTTGGTGAGCTTAGCCGTCAACATGATGGCGCATCAAGTTTGGTGAAGTCAGCACGCCAACCAACTTCATTGGCACTTAGCAGCTCGCTGTTAGCCAGTGACACCTCTCAACTGACCAATGATGAAGATGTATTAGAGCGTCTGACAGCTGTAGCCTCTAACTCGGTCAGTAAGTTCAAGCAAACAGGCCTAGCCTCTTGGTATGGTCGTAAATTCCATGGTCGTAAAACAGCCAGTGGCGAAACATTCGATATGAATGGTTTGACAGCGGCTCATCGTTCACTACCATTGAATTGCTATGTTAAAGTCACGAATAAGACTAATGGTAAAAGCGTCGTGGTAAAAGTGAATGATCGTGGTCCATTCCATGGTAACCGTGTGCTAGATTTGTCTTATGGTGCTGCCAAAAAACTCGGTATTACAGGTAAAGGTGTGGGTAATGTTGCTATTGAGCGCGTTTCAGGACCATAATTCTAAAAAAACAGTCTATTTAAATTAGACCATAAAAAGCGCCTAACACATCAGTGTTAGGCGCTTTTTTGTAGTTTCATTTTATTGTATCCATTAGGCTACAGATAAAGCTGTAGCGCTTAGCAATGACTCATAAAACAACCATAGTCAAAAGGATTAACCCTTACACCTTATAGTTCAAATGCACTCTCAATGGCATCATCGAGACGTTCAACGGCAATCACATTGATGCCTTTAAATTGAGGAGCATCCTTAGCAGGCGCATTGGCTTTTGGAATAATGGCGTGCTTAAATCCATGTTTCATCGCTTCCTTTAACCGTTCTTGACCGTTCGGTACAGGACGGATTTCACCCGACAATCCCACTTCACCAAATACAGCCAATGACGATGGCAAGGCTTTTTCTTTAATGCTTGAAGCACAAGCCAACAATACTGCTAAGTCAGATCCCGTCTCTATAACCTTGACACCACCGACGACGTTGACATACACATCTTGTCCGCTAGTATGAATACCGCCGTGTCGATGCATGACGGCCAGCAGCATGGACAGACGCTGAAAATCCAATCCTAATGCCATTCGTCTAGGTGAGCCTTGCGAATCATCGACTAACGCTTGTACCTCCACCAACAAGGGTCGTGTGCCTTCGCGGCTGACCATGACGACAGATCCAGCAACGGGTTTGTCATAGCGACTCAAAAATATCGCTGATGGATTGGCGACCTCTTTCAGCCCCATATCTGTCATACCAAAAATACCTAATTCATTGACGGCACCAAAGCGGTTTTTGACGGCACGAATCATCCGAAAACGTGAGTCTGATTGACCTTCAAAATATAAGACCGTATCAACCATGTGTTCAAGAACGCGCGGCCCTGCGAGCGTGCCTTCCTTAGTTACGTGACCCACTAAGAATAGCGCGGTGCCAGTCTGTTTGGCGTAGCGAGTCAAGATGGCCGCAGACTCTCGAATTTGACTGACGCCGCCAGGTGCAGAATTGATTGCATCCGTATAAATGGTTTGAATAGAGTCAATAATAGCGATGGCGGGTTGCTCTTGAGTCAAGGCGGCACAAATAGTCTCTACATTGGTTTCGGCAAGTACGCGTAATCTATCGGCCGGTAAATCTAAGCGCCTAGCGCGCATAGCAACCTGTGCCAATGATTCTTCACCAGTCACATACAAGGCGCTACCTGCTAACGAGTCGGCACGTGCCATATTAGTCGCAGTTTGTAGCAAAATCGTCGATTTACCGATACCAGGATCACCGCCGATTAAAACGACTGAACCAGCAACCAATCCTCCACCAAGTACACGATCAAACTCACTAATACCAGTTGGTAAGCGTGTGTCTAGCGTCACGCTCACAGCATTAAGCGGCATGACCGCACTATGCGTACCCGAATAATTTCCTGATGGTGCACTGCCTGATTCACGAGAGGCTGATCGATTTGCTGCTGGTTTAGAAACGTTTTTATTGTGATGGGGCATGCTCACATTTGGTGCTTCGACCAAGCTATTCCATTCACCGCAATCAGTACATTGCCCTGCCCACTTACCAAAATGCGCGCCGCAATGCTGACAGACATAACTGCTCTTATTTTTTGCCATAACGTATGAACCTTATTCAAGTGTCCAATGAAGATTAATTGATAAAATATCGTGACGCTCTGATAAGCATTAATTTGAGAATGATTTTTGAGATAAATTAGCCATCAGTATGACGGACTAGATCTTATAGAAGAAGTAAGGCTAAATATGATGAATAGCTAGGTATAGGAAGAGTAGCAAGCGCTGTCTTGAGCACTTAATGGAAATTATAAGTCTAACAGACAGCGTAAATAGTAGCGCGAAAAACACGTTGAGATATTAGGGGTGTATTGAACATTTAAAAATACGCAGAGCTAATCGATGCGCATTTAGCAAAAATGTATTCGAGACAAGTACAATATTCAACACATCCTCGTTTATACGTGAAAGTCTTTACCCAGATAAACGGCTTTCACCAATTCATTTTCTAACACTTCACTAGAAGTACCCTCAGCGATAATAGCACCTTCTGAGACGATATAAGCTTTCTCACAAATAGCCAAGGTATCGCGAACGTTATGATCAGTAATCAAAACACCAATACCACGATTTTTGAGGGTCAAAATAACGTCTTTGATATCACCAACAGAGATAGGATCCACGCCTGCAAATGGCTCATCTAATAAAATGAACTTTGGGTCAGCCGCCAATGCACGGGCAATTTCACAGCGACGACGCTCACCACCTGATACGCTCATGCCTAATGATTTTCGTACATGCTCTAGATGGAATTCACCGATTAGTTTTTCCAGCTCTTGCTTTTGCTCGCTTTTATTTAATTCTTTGCGAGTTTCTAAAATAGCCAAGATGTTGTCTTCGATAGACAATTTGCGAAAAATAGACGCCTCTTGTGGTAAGTAACCAATTCCTGCACGCGCACGCTCATGCATGGCGTATTTAGACAGATCCATTTTTCCTAAAGTGACGCGGCCTTTGTCCATATTGACCAACCCTACTACCATATAAAAGCTGGTTGTCTTCCCTGCACCATTTGGACCTAATAAACCAACGACTTGCCCTTGTTCTACGGAGAAAGAGACATCTTTCACAACCCAGCGCTTACCATAGCGTTTGCCTAAATTCTGCATTGATAGTCGCGTCGCAGGTGCTGCGTTATTATTGGTTGCCAAAGGGTTTGTATTTTTATTATCACTCATAACTTACTCATACGGTTGCAGAATTCAAGCACTAATACACTAAGGGGTGTTGATACAGTTACATTAACTATTCAGCTTTTTAGCTTTTTAGCTTTTTAGCTTTTTAGCTTTTTAGCTTTTTAGCGGATGCTACTTTGGCTACCATTACTACTGGGCGGAAAAACCAACTCTACGCGCTGATTACCGCCAGCAGTTGCTTCAACATCACCAGCTTTTAG
The DNA here is from genome assembly GCF_044901245.1 of Psychrobacter sp. NPDC064578. Taxonomy (NCBI): domain Bacteria; kingdom Pseudomonadati; phylum Pseudomonadota; class Gammaproteobacteria; order Moraxellales; family Moraxellaceae; genus Psychrobacter; species Psychrobacter sp. NPDC064578. The sequence goes on along the minus strand of NZ_JBJDPI010000003.1, from coordinate 227,063 downwards.
GCTATAACGAATGACATTACCCGCAAAGCTTGCGCCATTTTGAACCAGCTTAGCATTACCCGTCAAAGTAACAATACCAGTGACCGCATTATAATCAATCTTATTGGCTTGACCTTTTGCCAGCCCTTTTTCTTGTGTGACTACCTGTTGCATGGTTGCAGGGCGTCCAGTCGCTACTGCTGAATTAATACTGCGACCCTGTGATAGGTTAACCGTAATGTTGTCAGCGGTCATTTTAAACGTACCTTGAGTGATAATGACACTACCCGAGTAGCTGGTAACGCCTGTACGCTCACTATAGGTCGCTTTATCAGCCAATAGTTTGATTTCTTGATTGGCATCTGATGGCAGCGCATGACTGTAAAGTGGTAGTGCCAGCAGCATAACCGTTGGCAGCACATGTAATTGACGCAAGCGGCACGATGTTAGATTGAAGCGTGCTAATGATGAGCGCAAAGTAGGCAAAAATTTAGATGTCATAAAAATCACTCGTTTTATAATGGGTAGTAGGATTTGCAAACTTTATGCTAGCTGCTATTTTTATTACATAGTCAATAAGAGTTACTGCGATCAAAACAGTGCTTTATCTTGGCGTTCAGCTGGATTAAAAGCGACAGCCACTTGACCAAACTCATATTCACCGGTCTCAAGGTTGGCGGTCATGCTAGAAGCTTCAAACCGATTCATGCCTTGTTCAATCTTAACAGGCGCGTCACTATATACTTGCCCTGATTTGGTATTGCCTTTAAGGATACTACCTGTCACCTTTATCGGTTCAATATCTGGCGCGTCTTTATTGCCTTCACTGACCAGTGAAAAGCCCCCTGACAAGCTGAGTTCACCCGTCTGCTGACTAATAGCAGCACTACCCGCTTCAATACGATAACGCTGCTCTGCCGATGGCTCCCAATTCATAGTGATGCCTGACATCTCGTCTAAATTGGTCTCTGGATTGTGCGTCAATGTTTTGGCAGTCAGCTCATACTCAGTTTCGCCTTTCTCATTAGTCTGTACTGCTTTGATATCTGTTGCTTCATAATCAACATCGGTCGCTTCCATACTAACTGGCGGCGCTATCTCTCCTTGCTGTTGAAAAAACCAACCTGCAATACCAGCAATAATCAAGGCAAGAACTATTAAAACACGAGTATTCACGACAAATTATCCTGAGTTTTTGCTGCATCAAGCGTATAGTGCGCGATGAAGTCTTGATAGTGTCCATGACCTTTCAAAATGAGGTCACATACTTCACGTACAGCGCCAGTGCCACCTGCTCGGGTGGTGACCATGTCACTGCGATTGATGACTTCAGCATGCGCATTGGGTACTGTTGCAGCAAATCCAACGGTCTGCATCGCTTTAATGTCTGGTAAATCATCGCCCATATAAGCGCAATCAGCAGCCGTGATATTGAGCGCTGAATCAAGTATGGTTAGCAGCTCATTTAAAGCAACCAGCTTATCATCACGACCTTGCACCACATAATTAACGCCCATTTCCGCGGCGCGCTTATCTACCATGGCACTGCTACGACCTGTAATAATAGCTGTCAAAATGCCATAACGTGCTAACGACTTAACGCCTACGCCATCATGAACAGAAAAGGCCTTGGTCTCGATACCATTGGCATCATAGATAATTTGACCGTTTGATAAAATACCATCGACATCCATTATCAACAGCTTTACTTGTCCGGCTTTTTTGATTAAGTCTTGCATCATGTCCCTCTTTCTTAAGGCTATTTTTTACATTTTATTGTTATAAATCAACACTGTGTGAATCTATACTGTACAAACCGATATCTTTATTAATGCTATTCATTTTACACCAGCTTGTAACAAATCATGTACCGTAATAATTGCTTCTAAACGATCTTGGTCATCAATAATTAGCAACTGGCTAATACCATTTTCATTCATCACACTGAGCGCGTCTGATGCGCGCATGGTCTTGCTAATGCGCCGTGGATTACTAACCATTACTTCACTCATCGGCGTTTGCAAATCGATGCCTTTTTCTAGACCACGGCGTAGGTCACCATCTGTGAATACCCCAACCACCTTATCATTATCATCGGTCACCACCGTCATTCCTAAGCGCCCAGCAGACATAGTAAAAAGCGCTTCTTGTAGTGGCGCTTGCTGATGAATAAGCGGCAAATCTTCTGACTTAGTATGCATTAAATCTTCAACTCGCGTTAGCAGCTGACGACCTAATGCGCCTGCTGGATGCGATAATGCGAAATCCTCTGAGGTAAAGTTGCGCGCATGGACTAAGGCAACGGCCAATGCATCACCAAGCGCTAAGGTCGCCGTGGTACTGGAAGTAGGAGCAAGATTAAGTGGACAAGCCTCTTGCGATTTACCGAGCGTCAATACAATATTCGCGGCACGAGGCAACATACCGCGCTTATCACGGCTAATACTAATCAGTGGAATATTTAGGTGTTTGACCACTGGCAGTAGCATCTTAATCTCATCGGACTCACCAGAGTTAGAGATAGCAAGCAGTACATCACCTTTTACCAACATGCCTAAATCGCCATGCCCAGCTTCACCAGGATGCATAAAAAAGGCTGGCGTGCCAGTAGAGGCAAACGTCGCCGCTATTTTACGCCCAATCAATCCTGACTTACCCATACCAGTGACCACGACTCGACCCTTACAAGCTAAAATAATATCGCATGCTTGTGCAAACCTATCGTCTATCTGCTCTGTTAGTAAAGCCAATGCCGATATCTCAGTGTTAATCGCTTCGATAGCCTTACTAATAAACTGCTCATGGGTTAGATTGATTTGGGTATTACTCATGGATTCGCTCTATTTTATAATGAATCAATACTGTATTTTACTATACTATGCCCAATATTAATAATAATCTACGAAACCAATCGCTAACTACTCGGCACGTCATTTTAGACCATTATTATACGTTTATTTATACAAAAAAAACCCACTATAAAAGCAGGTTTTGATCGGATAAATCACGTATTAGTAATGCACCTTCGATAATGAATCTTGCTCTCTAACCATTGTTATCATTAGATCCATCATTTGGCTTTTCCTCAAAACCCGTATTATCTGCTGGGTTTTCGAAGCCACGGTCTTGACCAAAACCGCCACGCTCAAAGCCACGCTCCTGACTCTGACCAAAGCTACCACGCTCAAAACCACGATCTTGGCCTTGGCTAAAACCGCCACGATTAAAACCACTGCGATTAGACGCAAAGCCGCGCTCTTCAAAGCCACCTGTGCTAGCAGGATTACTACCGCGTTCAAACCCACCACCTTGATAACCTGCTGGAGCAGCGCTTTGCGGTTGGGTGCTCGTACCTGTCGTCGTACTGCTACGTGGATTACGTGCAGGCACGACGGTTGAGATAGCGTGTTTGTATACCATTTGACTGACAGTGTTTTTGAGCAATACCACGTACTGATCAAATGATTCAATCTGACCTTGCAGCTTGATACCATTGACCAAAAAAATAGAGACAGGAATGCGATCTTTGCGCAGCGAGTTCAAAAACGGATCTTGTAAAGTTTGTCCTTTTGACATGAGAGCTCTCCTAAATATTATTAATTATGTTTTAGTGCCAATTATTTTAAGTGTTAATTTAATTATAATGGCTAACGGCAGATACAATAATAAATTTTCTTTATAAAACGTATCTAAATAAACGCTACTTGTTCTTAAGTGATTCCACTTTATCGCGAATACATTATTATTGTAAATAATTAAGTAACTAGTTGTTTCATTAGTTATTTTTATCAACAAACGTCAATTAATATTGATTAAATACACAGTTAGGCTAGTATTACACCTACTATTTTGATGAATTTAAATTATAACAGCTATCTACGATATAATTTGATACTAATTGTCATTACTTTATAATAGTTGCATAGAGCTTTTTGCAATACTATATTTTTAGTACACCATATTGTATTTATAAGGTATTAACTCATACCATATTTTGAGGCAGTTTATCTCATTTTTATCGCCATTTTTAAAATGAGGACACGCCCTAGTATCATTGATAGATTTAATATAAATAGTCTCTTGCCTGCGCCATGGTGGTGAATGCTTTTACCACCATATTGCGGTCTATAGAATAGCCTTTCTCGCTAGAGGTATCGGCTGCTATCGCCCCATCCATGCAAGTACTAGGCAATTGCATGACTTTGCGTAACCATGTGTACTGACGTTTTGCCAATTGTCTTGTCGCATATAATGCCTTATTTTGCATTTGCTGACAAGCAAGTGCCTCGGTCGCACCATCAGACAAGCTTGATTGAGCTGAAGACTGGAGCACTTCAAAAGCACTGTAAAATTGCGCTTTGTCTAGATTAGGCTGTTCAAATACTGGGTGATCGATGTGTACTAGGTATTCTAGTACTTGTCGATAACCAACGCATCGCATGGACGGTAGATTTGGTGTTAAAGGATAGCGCTTCAGCAGACCAATGACCTCAGTCACCAACCCGTCATTCCACATGATATCTAAACGTTGCTCGATACGTGTATGCAACCATGGACGATCAGGCATGACTGTCAATGCATGCCATTGCTGATTGGGATTATTTGCCAATGCCTGCTTGGGCTTTCGCTGCCAGTCACTGATAGGAATATCAGTTTGCAGATAAACTTCAACTGCTCGGGTGATGCGCTGAGTATCAGTCGCATTAAGGCGCTCATGGCTGATCGGATCTATCTCACCCAAATAGTCGTAAAGCGCACTAATGCCTTCATTTTGCCGCCACTGCTCCACACGTACGCGAACACTATCATCACTATCAGGTACTGGAGATAGCCCGTCTAGCAGTGCCATGTAATACATCATAGTACCGCCAACCAGCAACGGTATTTTGCCATTCTCGTGACAGCTATCAATCAAACGGGCAACGTCATTCACAAATTCGGCGACGCTATAGCTCTGCATAGGATCGATAATATCAACCAAATGATGTGGATAACGCGCCAACTCAATAGCGGTTGGTTTTGCCGTACCGATATTCATATCACGATAAATCAGCGCTGAATCTACTGAAATTAGCTCATAACGCCCTGTATCATATAACTCATAAGCCAGTGCAGTCTTGCCACTTGCTGTCGGCGCCATCAAACACACCACGCTATTATCTGCTAAATTGGCGTTTAGGCGATAAGATGAGCTGTCAGATGAAAGTTGCATAGGCTTGCCTTTATTAATGATATTAGTAGCAATAAATAACTTTGAGCGGTGTCATTGCTCAAATCTACTTATTATATTTTGTGTCGTTACGATTATCTTGACTCAGGTGCAGATGATAGCATCAACGTTGCTAATTGATTACCATCTATAGCTTTGATCGCATACTGAGTCAGTAACGCGTCGATATCCGCCAAGAACACCATCCAGTCTTGCTTTGACATTTGCATGCTCACGGCGGCAAGTTGTTGATTAATGTCATTTGCACTGTGCAACCATTGATCTTTTTTATATGCCCTATTGCTAAATAAACTTGACTCAAATAACGAACACATCTTTGATTGCCAATTCTCTGCACCGATCAATACACATTGGCTTTGATGATAAAACAATAACCAAGGCAGCGCTTTGTCCTCACTATATGTTGTGCCAACAGATTCGGTTGATGCCTCATTTAAATGAGTAACAACGTCTAGGCAATAAGGCAAAGATGTCGAACGTATTGCGACATCGTTAGCGATATCTCTAGTGTTTTGACTTATTTTCTCAGAAACACTTGATACGTTTAAGGTTTGAGGCGAATACCTATTTTCTGACAACTGATAGGGTTGTTTGGGCGCTTTTACCTGATGGCTTTTGCTTGAATGAATGGTCGTTGATGTGTTTGGCATTGCAGTAGCGAATGCATTATCGATAGACAGATTGCTATCTACTATCTGACTATTACCTAGTATTTGAATCGTATCATTAGGAGATCTGATCGTCTCTGTAGTCACTACTGTCTTAAGTTTTGCCCGAATCGCATGGCTTACATGCGCCATAATATTATTGAGCGGACTTATTTTAATACGCTGTTTAGATGGATGCACATTGATATTGAGCCACTGAGTGGGCAAGTCAAAATAAAGCGCATAGCCAATACCCACCAACTGAGCAGTTTGGGCAAGTTGGCGTAGCTGATTGCTTATCAATGCTTCTTTGACCAGTCTGCCATTCACATAGATTAACTTTGGTAAGGTATCCTGCGAATCAGTGATAGGCCATAACCAACCATTAACGCTTGCTTGATCGCCAAAGCTATTATTAACATATTCTCTAGATAGTTGCATTAAACTGGTGAGGTCTATCGCTATTTCTAACGCCTTTTTGGTTAACGACAACCCAGTCGCTTGCTCAAGACGTGCCAATGGCAAAGGATTGACATTATTATTGCCATTAGCATTTGTAGAAACAGCACTTAAAGACTTTGAATTTGAAAGCCTTGCAGTTGAAGACATCGTACTTAAAGACATCGCACTTGAAGAAAGTGACAACCGTTTTTTATGGTCATGAAAGAGCGTCAGTGCCACATCTGCTCGCGCCAAAGCCACTTCGCGCACAATCGTTTCGATATGACTGAACTCGGTCGCAATAGATTTCAAATTGCCACGGCGTGCTGGTACGTTAAAATATAAATCCTTAACCGTAATGGTCGTACCACGATGATGCACAACTGGCATGAGCTTTGGCGCATCATCTAACACACCCGCGACTTGCAACTGGCGACCGATGCCACTGTCATCATGGCTACTGGTTAAAGTCAGCCGAGATACTGCCGCCGTCGCTGCTAGTGCTTCGCCGCGAAAACCCAACGTCATAATACCGTGTAAGTTAGCGACATCCGCGACTTTACTGGTTGCATGACGGGTAATTGCCATGACCATATCATCGGGATGAATACCCACACCATTGTCGACCACTTCAATCATACCCATGCCACCTTGAGTAATATGTATCTCAATATTGGTCGCACCGGCGTCAATGGCATTTTCTAGCAGCTCTTTGACTACAGCTGCTGGGCGTGTCACTACCTCACCCGCTGCCAATTGATTGATGAGCAGCGGCGATAGTTTTTTGATGCGAGTATAAGAATGATTGTCTGGCATTTGCGGCATTAAGAGGTATCGTTGTTTTACGTGATGATAAGTAGTACTGCTAGATATTGATGACTTATATTAAGGTCTGTTGAACATTCAAATGTATAATTAAATCTTAACAGAGGATAAATCTAAGTCTTGCGCTTGCCCAGCCTTCGATAGCCGCAGCTCAACTTGACGAGACTCATTATCCTTATCAGTGCTAGTAGCTTGCGTCATATCAATAAACAAGGTGGGCGGCGGTAAATAGCTGTCCGCACGGCTCGCCCATTCAATGATAACCAACGCATTTGGCTCATCCAAATATTCATCAAAACCGATAAAAGATAACTCTTCTGGGTCTTGCAGACGATACAAATCCGCGTGGTAAACTGGCTTGATTGAGCCATCTTTTTGCTCGATGCTATAAGGCTCAACCAAGGTATAAGTCGGGCTTTTGACGGCACCTGCATGCCCGAGCGCCAGCAACCAATAGCGAGTCAGAGTCGTTTTACCTGCCCCTAAATCACCAGCCAGCCAGACACTACCTGTCAAGGGTAAAGCTGCCAATTGCGCGGCCAAACGCTGAGTATCAGCTTCTGTATACAGTGTCAGCGTTTTAGTGTTTTTGTCCTCTGTTGTACTATTAGGCATCGGGCTTACCTGCCTGCACTTGCGTCTGTACCTGCATAGTCACCGTTGGGTTGATAAAGCTTTCACCGCGGATCAATTTGGCATATAGCTCAGGGTCGTGCCACTCGGCACTGACTTGATCGCTAAACTCAAACGCTTCTAGATGAAGCTTACCCATTTGCTCATTCGCCACATCATCAGCAAAGCACTGCGCGTAACCAGTTGCGGTTTCATGTGCAATCACCGAGTAAACGCTGACATCAGATTCACCGTTTTGCATTTGGGTTTGTTTTAAAATTTCTTGCGCCCAAAAGAATATCACGCGTGAAAACTGCTCTGCCGATGGCGATACTGGCAAGCTTATCCAGCGCGCACTAAATTTTTTACAGGCAGCGACATACTCAGGGTCGTCTTTATTCCAAAAACAAATCGCGTGATCAAAGCTATCGATAATGTCCTTGATAGACGATTTTAATAAGCCAAAATCATAGACCATTTGCCCATGATCCAAGCGCTTAGCCTCAAGAATCAGTTCAATCTGATAACTATGACCATGGATAGAGTGTTTGCAGCGCTCAGAGCTACAATTACGCACAATATGTGCATTTTCAAATTTAAAAAGTTTACGGATACGCATAACAATCAACCAAAACAGTAAGCATTTTTATGCTAAATATGAATATTATAAAAGTTTGCCGCGACGGCTTATCGGCTTGTGGCTTATTATAGCAAATCATGATGACTCCGTAAGTAAGCACTTATTAATAGCAGTATTGACTAAATAAATTCATGGCATCGAAAATCTACTTATAAAATTCATTTATCAGACAAATTTTTGAAAAGTAGTATTAAACAAGGGATAGATACAGGATTGACTCAAATCGTAGGTGAATTGTGCTAGCGCTATCTATTGCGACCCCTTAAGCATATACTCATTGCAGTACGCACTATTTGCGTCATCAGCATCAATCTAACCTTCAAGCTATTTACACTGGCTTAAAAGGTATTACGGCTTATCTCAAGAGGAAAAAACCATGAGTAAAGGTCAAGACAGTAAAAAGAACGTAAAAAAGAAACCGCTATTAACGGCAAAAGAGAAAAAAGCCGCCAAACAATCTAAGAAAGACGACAACGGCAGTATCTTAGGTAAACATTAATATTTAGTGCATCATTGTGTCACTTAAATCTATGCCAATCGAACCTCACGGTTTGATTGGCATTTTTTATGCTAGGTGCGGTCTTTATGCTAAGTACTGCGCGGCGCAAACATAATAATTGCCATGCCTAATAGCGCAACCGCAGAACCTACTATATCCCACGTGGTCGGCCTGATACCATTCACCGTCCACAACCATAAAATAGCCATCGAAATATACACGCCGCCATAAGCCGCATAGACTCTACCAGCTGCGGCAGGATGTAAAGACAACAGCCAAACGAAAGCGACCAAGCTTAGTACGCCAGGGACAAGCAGCCAAATAGACTTACCTTCTCGCAGCCATAGATAAGGCAAATAGCAGCCCGCAATCTCTGCTAATGCGGTCAGTGCAAACAGTCCAACGGTTTTTAATTCAGTCAACCCTATGACTCCTCGATCGTGATAAAACCTGTCATATACTGAACGGCATGACCAGAGATAATTACTCTATCGCCAGCGACCACACAGTCTAGAACCCCGCCGCGACGTGATGCTTGATAAGCGACCAAGTTATTTTTACCCAAACGCTCAGCCCATAAAGGTGCAAGACCAGTATGCACTGAGCCAGTTACTGGGTCTTCACCGCCACCATTATTTGACCAAAAATATCGTGATATAAAATCATAATGATTATAAGCGTCCGATTCAGCCTGACAAGTCACCACCACATTTAATGGTAACAACTCTTTTAATTTCTCATTATCACACTCTACATTGAATACGTCAGACTCAGATTCACAAACGACAAAATAGGCTTTCTCATTGCGGTAAACCTCAATGGGTACAATAGACACCCCCCCTAACAAACTATCCGGAATATCATAAACTTTTTCAGGCTTTGTGTTTGGAAAATCCATTTGAATTTTACCAGAGTCCGTTTTTACGATTGTCAAAATACCAACGGCTTTGGCTGAAAATTTGATGGCTGTTAAAGTATGGTTTTTGTTGAATAAAACAAAAGCTGATGCCAATGTACCATGCCCGCAAAAAGCAATCTCAGTGAAGGGTGAAAACCAGCGAATATGATAAATATTTTTATCATCAGAGACGATAAACCCTGTCTCAGATAAGTTATTCTCAAAAGCGATAGACTGCATCAAATCATCAGTGAGCCAGTTATCAGTGATAACAACTGCCGCTGAATTTCCTTTAAAAACGGTATCCGTAAAAGCATCAACGACATTTATTTCTAGCTGCATTTTATGTTCTCGCTTCATTTTTATAGATCTATGGTTTCATAGCTTTATGAATTTTATGGTGTTACTGGCAATATCAATCAACAATAAATAGCTTAGCGCCTATCTTCGTTGACGAACGATGTGCAATCGTATTGTCCGCCACTTGATAAGTCATGCCCGCTGTTAAGGTGAAAGTACGACCGTCTTTTAGTTCGGTGTTCAGCTCGCCCTCAACACAGAATAAAATATGTCCTTTATCGCACCAGTGATCGGCAAGGTAGCCTGCGGAGTACTCAACCATATGCACATTGATATTGTTAAATTCGCAAGTCTTCCAATACCCCGTGCCCGTTTCACCTTTGTTTTCTACCGCTTCTACTGTCGTCCAATCGGTAATAGCAAAAGGTATATTTTTCATTTCCATAACGTCATCTCCCTGATTCCCTTGTTCATTCATTTATCATAAAATCTTTGCTTACTATATCTCAAATCCAGCGCCGCACTTTATTTAGATAATCTTGATAAGTTTTGCCGAATTTCTGTGCCATCATCCGCTCTTCTGGCTGGATTTGAAAGCGCGTCATGTAAAGTATAAAAATAGGCAATAATACAAACGCTAGAAAGTGAGAAAGATAGAACGCCCAGCCTAATAGTATAAGCACCAGACCCACATACATCGGATTGCGGCTATACTGATATACGCCGCTGGTCACTAAACTAGAGACCTTCTCTAACGCTTGCGGATTGGGCGTGGTCTGAGCTATTCTAAATTGAGTCACACCCATGATACCTAAGCTCAGACCCATCAGGCCCAAAGCCACTGCCAGTACAGTTGAGCCGTTGAGTGAGAACGTCAAAGCAGGAACCATTTTAGAGACGCCATACATAGCAGCGGCGGTAATAATCACTTGGGCGACTGGAGGGACTTTAAGTGCTAGAGCGTTCATGATTAGACCTCATAGAGCGTCAAATAAAAAACCTCAACAGTGAGTGCTCATTATACCTGCTCACTATTTTCGTTTTAATTTTTACTTTTAGCCCTTTACTATTTAAACCGTAAAAAAAACAATTGTTTTCACCTTTTAGATGTCGCTATCCTTTATTTTTATTCTTTGCTCGCTAACCATATCACTGTATTTATACGGTTAACTGGGATTGTTATTTATCAAAATAACGCCATTTATGTAAAGTAAAAACATATATAAAAATATAATACCTCATAGAGTATTATGTCTTAAAGTTGTATTTAAATTTAAATGAGGAAACTGGCATCATGATGCGTATCGGATTGTTCTTATTAACCAACTTAGCGGTGATTGTGGTATTTAGCATCGTGTTTGGTATTTTATCCAGATTTTTTGGAATTGGTGGCGTACATGGTGCAGGCGGGCTAAATTACACTAGCCTTGCCATTATGTGCGGCGTATACGGCATGGTTGGTTCGATGGTATCACTATTTATCTCGAAATGGATGGCCAAAAGATCAACGGGGACGGTGGTTATTGAAACGCCAAGCAATGCCACTGAAAAATGGCTGGTAGATACGGTGGCTAGACAAGCGCGAGCGGTAAATATTGGCATGCCAGAAGTAGGAATTTTTAATAATTCTCAGCCAAACGCGTTTGCCACAGGCTGGAATAAAAACAAAGCGTTAGTCGCTGTTTCATCTGGCTTACTGCAAAGCATGACACCCGATGAAGTAGAAGCGGTATTGGCGCATGAAATTGGTCACGTGGCAAACGGTGATATGGTCACGCTGGCGCTCATCCAAGGGGTGGTAAACGCCTTTGTGATGTTCTTTGCTCGTATTATTGGTAGCTTCGTCGATCGGACGGTGTTTAAAAACACCAGTGATAGCCCAGGTATTGGTTACTTTATCACGAGTATTGTGATGGATATTTTACTTGGATTTTTGGCGTCTGCCATCGTAATGTGGTTCTCGCGTCTACGCGAATTCCGTGCGGATCAGATGGGTGCAAAGCTCGCCAGCCGCGAAAAAATGATTAGTGCGCTTGATGCTTTACGTCCTTCTGAGCAGCGTCCAGATCAAATGCCTGAGAGCATGAAAGCGTTTGCTATTTCATCAGGACAATCTACAGGCTTTAGTATCGCGAACCTCTTTCGCTCACATCCGACGCTTGATGACCGTATTGCGGCGTTGAGAAATTATAACCCTAGTGAGGGGTGATAGAAAACTCTGGAAATGCTAAGGGCATAATTTGTAGATTGAATTGACCGTCTATGGATTATGCCTTAGTATCGGTCAACACAATAAAAATTACCGTTTAGAAAATATAGATATTATTTAGCTGAGAAAATTAAGTAATGCGTAGAATTCAATTTCTTAGATACTTAAATTAGTTCTAACTAATCTTTATTATACATGCTAACTCCAATCAACTCTAATTGTACTGTCTATCTTATTTTTATATTTTGGCTCAATGTAGATAGGTAAATACTCTTCTCCTATCTCTTTAGCGATAGCATATCTATGATGTCCACCTTGTAATATGATTCCATTTTCAATATGAGGCTTTAATATAGGTGGAGATATAGGTCTTTGTTCAGATAAATAGACAATTAAATATGCCAAGCTACTTTTACACCCTACCTTCCAAAGCTCACCTTCATCCCTACGGCTAAAATGACATAGTTTTTTATCAAGGGCATCTAACTTAACTTTCCCTAATATAAAACCTTTTGGATAATGAGTTCTAAAACTTAATTCATTTTCACCATCTAAAGAAAAGCGCTGACCCTCTTTTGATATATCCCAGTTAAATGTAATGGGCGGCCAAAGTGAAGAATCTGTATCGATATACTGATTTGCCTGACTTGATAATTTTAAACGTAGTATTTTATTGGCACGATAGCTTTCTAAAGTTTCGCCTGAGTTATCGGCAAGAATCTGATCCATAATCCCATCCATATCCATCCTATTTTTTTCCTTATCAAACTTAGCGACGTAGGATGCGCCCAGCGCACCGATAAAACTTGCTCAAACCACGATAGATAGTAGCAAGAACGCAATGTCACCGCTAGCCCTGACTGTAGCGGCTATCCTGCCATAACTGCTAGGTTGAAAAGGCTTGGCGGGTCAGGGTGTCGCGATAGCAGCAACCTGTCCTGCCAATAGCCGCTGCCTTAGCAGAAATGGCAGATAATAGCGGATGGCAGGATTAGCTCCCCTACCTACTCGTAAATTTAACGTAAAAACTCAGACATAAAAAAAGCCTATCTATAAAAGATAGGCTTTTCTAAATCAAACTTATTATTTAAATATCAAACGCTAACGCTCTGTCACCTTCGCTATCTTTGATACGCGTTGGCAAACCAATCTTATTCAGCAGATTGATAAATGGCTTGGCATCCAGCTCTTCGACATTGACCATCTTGCCAGCATCCCACTCACCAGTTGCGACCAGAATCGCCGCAGCGACGGGTGGTACGCCTGCGGTATAAGAAATACCTTGGCTACCGACTTCGTTATAAGCGTCTTTATGATCTGAGATATTGTAAATAAATACCTCGCTATCGACGCCGTTGATTTTGCCTTTGACTTTATCACCGATGCAGGTCTTGCCTGTGTAGTTCGGTGCAAGAGAGCTTGGGTCTGGCAGAACCGCTTTGACCACTTTTAACGGAATTACTTCCTGCCCTTCAGCAGTCATCACCGGCTGCTCAGAGAGTAGACCCAAACTTTGTAGCACAGTGAATACATTAATATAATGCTCACCAAAGCCCATCCAAAAACGAATATTTGGTACGTCTAAATTGGCGGATAACGAATGCACTTCATCATGGCCACTTAAGTAACTGTTTTGCACGCCAACCACTGGTAAATCGTCAGTACGCTTCACTTCGAACATTTTATTAGACTGCCACTTGCTGTCTTGCCAAGAGTAAACCGTACCGGTAAATTCACGGAAGTTAATCTCAGGATCGAAGTTAGTAGCGAAGTATTTACCGTGGCTACCAGCATTGATATCAATGATATCAATATCCGTCACCGAACCTGCATCCATCATGTCATAGCCAAGACGCGCATAGGCGTTGACCATCCCGGGGTCAAATCCTGCCCCTAAAATCGCCGTGACATTATTGTCCGCACAGCGCTGTTTGCGCTGCCATTCGTAATTGTCATACCATGGCGGCGTCTCGCAAATCTTGCGTGGATCTTCGTGAATGGCGGTATCGATATAAGCAACACCTGTCTCGATACAAGCTTCCAATACCGTCATATTGATAAATGCCGAGCCGACATTGATGACGATTTGGATACCCGACTCTTGAATCAGCTGTATCAGCGCCTGAGTATCCATAGCATCCACTTGGTGCGTATGCAATACCGCAGGCTGCTTGAAGCTATTCTTATCTTTCACGCTTTGGGCGATGGCATCACATTTATCTTGCGTGCGCGAGGCAATATGAATCTCGCCAAGGATGTCGTTATGCATCGCACATTTATGCGCGACCACTTGAGCGACACCACCGGCTCCGATGATGAGTACGTCTTTTTTGCTAGATTTGGCTTGTTGGTTTGTGTTCAATGAACAATCCTCCTTTGTGTCTCTGTCGATACCATCGATAGTGGCGAGTCAAAACAGAAACGAGTGAATGATATGCGTGAATTAAAAAGGAAGACCGAGGAAAACCCACGCACCCGTCGGGCAAAGCACCATTTGATTGTTGGCTTTTGCCCGTGGCGATTATAACAATTTTTATGAAGTCATCGGTAAAAATAATGTATAAAAAACAGACGAGTTAAAGTCATCTAAAAACGAACTTAAGTCTTTGTTTTCTAAAATTTAAATAAATTTATCGACACAATTAAATCAAGATAAGCTGGCTTTGTAATCTTGATAATCAAATTCGCGCTGCACATCTATACTGCCATCTAGACGACGAATCACAATCGCCGGCATATTAACACCATTGAACCAGTTCTTTTTCACCATGGTATAACCTGCGGCATTACCAAAGGTCACGGTATCACCTATTTTTAGGTTATTTGGCAAGGCATACTCACCAAAGATATCGCCTGCTAAACAAGAACGACCATAAATAATCGTATTATCAGCTGATTCAGTATTTTCGCTTATGGGTGCAATATTGGTCGGGTCGATATCAAGAGAGGCAATATTCATTAAATCACTATTCACAGCCGCTATCGGCGCTGACTCACGGTAAATTAACAAATCAAGCATGTGCGCTTCAATGGATGAATCTACTACAGCGAGATTTTTTTCATTGTGCATAGTATCTAAGACGGTCGTGACCAATGACCCAGCACCATGGATACTTGCCTCACCCGGTTCAAGATAAACTTGCACCCCATATTTTTCGCTAAAGCCTTTTAACCTGTCAGCCAGTTTTTCTAGTGGATAATCAGGCGCGATAAAATGAATGCCACCGCCCAAACTCACCCACTCAAGCTGCGCTAAAACATCACCAAATCTGTCTTCGATATCTGCCAAGCTGACACTAAAGGCTTCAAAGCTGTCATTTTCGCAGTTGTTATGAATCATTACCCCAGTAATGTCATCAAGTACCGCGGCAATCTTGTTTTTATCATGTTCACCCAAACGACTAAAAGGACGCGCAGGATCAGCGATGATAAACGATGAATTACTGGTCTTTGGGTTTAAGCGCAGTCCCACTGGTATATTTTTTGCCGCTACTTGACCTTTAAAAGCATTTAACTGTGAGATAGAGTTAAAGATAATTTTATCAGCATAGCTCAATACTTCATCGATCTCATCAGCACTATAGGCGACGCTGTAAGCATGAGTTTCTTTTTTATTATCACTTTCTTTACCTTTACCAAAAGTCTCGTAGCCAAGTCTAACTTCATTGAGTGACGATGACGTTGTGCCGTGCAAATAAGGCTGCATCACATCAAACACGCCCCAAGTTGCAAAGCATTTGAGCGCGAGCAAGGCCTTTGCGCCTGATAGCTCGCACAGCCGCGAGATAATCTGCATATTGGCAACGATTGCCGCTTCATCGAGCAAATAATAAGGCGTGGGAGGTAGAGGTGATTGGGTGGTGTTTAGCGAAGTTTTTGCATTCATAAGAGGTTACCTAATAGCTGCTGTTGGCATCATGACAGACATAAATATTTGCGCTATAGTAGACTAAATTCATCATAATTAGAATATCTTATGTCACTATCAACCGATTATTCCACTGCTACTAGCCAAGCTTATTCATCGCAGCTCGACCCAAAAAACATTCATTTAGAACATCTTAATGCTAATGCGCGTACAGTACTGGAGTTTTGGTTCGACAAAGACAATGAGCAATATTGGTTTGCGCAAAATGATGCTTTTGATAAGCAGATAAAGGATAAATTCGGTGACATCTGGCATGCGGCAAAACAAGGTGAATGCATGACATGGCGTATCGCCAACGCACCAACCGATAGCAACAGCTCCATCACGGCGTTGGCAGGCAGACTCGCAGAAATTATTGTCTTAGATCAGTTTTCGCGTAATTTGTGCCGCGGGCAAGCAGGCGCTTTTGCACAAGATAGTATGGCTATCGCATTGGCACAAGAGGCTATTGGACAACCACACTTTGATACATTACCGACTGAATGGCGCAAGTTTATCATCATGCCATTTATGCACTCTGAATCATTGATGATCCATAAGCGCTACTTACCATTGTTTGAAAAATTACATGATGACAATACGCTGGATTTCGAAAATCGTCATAAAGATATCATTGAGCAATTCGGTCGCTATCCGCATCGCAATGACATTTTAGATCGTGAGTCAACGGATGAAGAAGAAGCCTTCTTGCAACAACCGAACTCGTCGTTTTAGCGCTTATATATTTATATGATTGATTGTAATATGGTTTATTGCAATATGATTTATTCTAATATAGTTACTTCAACTCAAAAGAAGTGTGAATTGCAAGGCAACCAAGTATAGGCATATATATATTTCAAGCGAGATGAACGCTGAAATTTTTTATAGTGCAATGGATTGACTATAATAATCAAGCAAGGGCTGAATCAGATAACTGGTTCAGCCCTTGCTCGATTTTACTTACTCTTTAGATACTTTCGTTCAGATTGGTGCTTTTATTCAGCTTGAGGACACGCCCTAGTTCACTTAATTATTAGTTCACTATCCCTGTCGTAAAGGTAAAGCTCTCACGCTCGATAGTTTTATTATCCACTAAAATATCAAAGCTGACACGGTAGTCACTGTTGCCATGTAAACCACAGTTTTTGCCTTTTTTACTGGCAATCTGGCAGCTTTTTAAATTATCAGTGATTGGTAATATAAAAGCCTCGTTTTCTGGTAGTGCATTTGCCGTATTTTTATAGGGATCTTGGCGATAGTCTAGCAGCTCAATCGGTAAATTGATATTTCGCTTGATATCATGGAATGTCACATTGCTGATATCAATCGTTTGAGCAGATGGCACATTGATATAAATAGGTTGTCCGATAGGATCCACTCGCAAGTCACGCCCTGTATGCTTGACAGGATCTGGCGTCTCATTATATAGTGCGGTTACTGTATCCGTCACGCCTTCACATGGATAAGTGAATACGCCTTTAACCGTATTATCTTTAGTCGCTTGGGTCGCTGCTGCATGGTTGACCAATACATAACCTTGGTTATTCGCCGCCTCTTTATTGTATGGCTTATAGATAACCACGCCAGTACCCGTCACGCTTGCACTAGGCATCATTAATGAACGCAAATGGTAAGGTGCTGCCAGCAAGGACTTTGCCATCGAGCCTGCCACAACATCTGAGCGAATAAGATTGCCTGCTGAACTATAGTAGATAGATTGGGCAATATTCTCAGTCACACCATATCGTACATTTGGATAGTCTGCATTTGATAAGCGATCGGTAAAACTTAACCCACCAAAAAATGGATTATTGCTACTGGTAACGCCCGAAATATCTGCAATCTTATTTTCGTAATGCGCGCTGAATGCGGTCGGT
Organism: Psychrobacter sp. NPDC064578; assembly: GCF_044901245.1. NCBI lineage: Bacteria > Pseudomonadati > Pseudomonadota > Gammaproteobacteria > Moraxellales > Moraxellaceae > Psychrobacter > Psychrobacter sp. NPDC064578. The sequence goes on along the minus strand of NZ_JBJDPI010000003.1, from coordinate 208,996 downwards.
GAGCTATTGGCAAAGACGTATTTAATATAATTTGCATGTTTAATGGCAACATCATCAAGCGCGGTATCAACAGATAAGCCGCTCAGACCACAGCTGGCACGCGCCAAACTGAACTTATTGTTGGCAATTAATGCAGCCTTTACCTCATTAGTAGCAGTAGTGCTATCAGGTTGATCGTCAACATTATCGCTTGAATTGTCACTTGTATTATCATTGGGCTGAGCATTTGGCTCGATAGCAGGTGGGTTCGGACTTGGCGCACTGGTATTAGAGCTGCTATCAGAGCCACCACCACAAGCCGTTAGAAACACTGTCAAAAAAAGCACTGCAGCAAGATTTTTCTGTGGCGTACTGATTGGTAGTGTACTGAGCGTCATTTTTTATCCTATAGAATAGTAGCGCGTATATAAGTCAATAAATGCCAGCGTTAAGTATGCGGACACAAGCTGCTAATATTACAGTATTGAATTTACTTGTAATTGCATTGTAATACAGTCCAAAAATTTTTACTTGGTGTTTGTTGAAGACTGATACGTTCATTATAGACTGTCTTATTTTTAGTCATGACTATGTCCGCTTAGGCTATTTTAAAGAAGCATGCTCAGCTTAACATGTATTGTTAAGTGGCTTTCTCTAATGACTTTCTCACTGGTGCAAAACTACGTCTATGCGCAGATAATACGCCGTATTTTTCGATTGCCTCCATGTGTGCGCGTGTTGGATAGCCTTTATGTTTGGCGATACCATATTCTGGATGCTCAGCATCAAGCGCATACATGGCTTTGTCACGGCTGACTTTAGCCAATATACTTGCCGCTGCAATGCTGGTATGACGCGCATCGCCCTTTACCCATGCTTGGCAATCGATAGTCGATTTTTCTATACCCAGTTCAGCGAGCATTGACTCATTTAATTCAGGGCAGCGATTACCATCGAACAAAACTTCGACCTGCCTCATAGAGTTGACAAGAGGATGAGCAATGGCTTTTAACAACACTTCGGTACATAAGCGCATACCGAGCATCGTCGCTTGCAAGATATTGACTTGATCGATGACCGCTGCTGGGATCTCGGCGACAACATAACCAATAGCATGCTGCTGAACCAATGGATAAAGTCGGTCACGCTTCTTTTCACTCAGCTGCTTGGAGTCGATCAAGATAGATAATGGCGTGTCCTTTAATGGCTGCATCTCAATCAATCCTGACCAAGTTTTAGGCAATATCGCAGCAGCCACATTGACGCTACCGAGCAACGGCCCACGTCCTGCTTCATCAACGCCCATTTGTAGCGTTGACTGCTGTAAGCCTTGCTCTACCTTGATCGGATACTGAGCAAGTAGCTCATCAATATCTACCTCACCCGATAAACAAATAGGCTCAACCAGCTGTAGATATTGACCTTTGATATCAATTTGCTCAATACTTACTTCGATCGGGGTGACAGAGTTGTGGGTTTGGTACTGGTTACTCATAGGGGCGCGGTATCTTTGTTATTAGGTATCTTTGTAATTAATAGAAGAAGAAATGATCGCAATCAATAATGGCTTAAATCCGATGTTTCTCTTGGATAAACCATTGCTCAATCACACTATTAGCAGGATCATGATTACTCTGCTGTTGTAATAAGTACTTTGTGGCGACGAGATCTTTTAATTGCTCAGCATAGGCACGCGGTTGCAATAGCCGCATGACCGTACGACAGATATTGTCACCACTCGCCTGCTCTTGGATCAGCTCAGGAACGATTGCAGTATTAGCCAAAATATTGGGCAGCGCCACATAAGGCACTTTGACCAAGCGTTTGGCAATCTGATAGGTGAGCTTATTTAATTGATAAACTACCACCATCGGTCGCTCTAACAGCATCGCCTCTAGGGTTGCAGTACCAGATGCCAGCATCACAATATCTGAGGCTGCCATCGCTTGTTGACTAAAGGCTGGTTGGCTATCATCATAGACCACAACGATGGCAGCACGCAGTTGCTCTGAGCGCTGATCAATAACATCTTGGACGATATATTGGTGATTCTGGTCGACGGTCGGAATGATAAAGCACAGCTTGGGGTCAAGCAATATCAACTTTTGAATACCATCTAACATCAATGGCAAAATAGCCGTGATTTCACCGCGCCGAGAGCCTGGCATTACACAAATAAGCTGGCTGACATCGTCAAATCGTTCAATAAAAAACTGCTGCAAGCCATCGTTGTGCCAAACCAGCTCACTACGGCGCTGATTGATCGGTGTCTCTAATAATGTTTGATCGATCGTACGCAACAGCGGATGACCAACGCATATTGCTGGATGATTATGACGCTCATAAACGGACAGCTCAAAGGGGAACAAACACAACACAAGGTCGGTCGCTGCTTTAATATTATGAATACGTGACTCACGCCATGCCCAAATAGAAGGGCTGACATACTGCACGCAGAATACGCCTTGCGGTTTTAACTTTTTAGCCACTCTAAGATTAAAATCAGGCGCATCAATGCCAATAAACCAATCAATATCAGCGGCTTTAAATGCGCTCAGTAATTCACGGCGAGCTTTAAGCAGGTCAGGTAATTGCGCCATGACTTCTACCAAACCCATTACTGCCAAACGCTCTAACGGAAAAATGCTGTGCAGCCCTTGCGCTTGCATCTTTGTACCACCGACGCCGACCCACACAATATCACCACGTAGATTATTCATCTGCTGCATGAAGTCTGCGCCCAAGCTATCCCCTGACACCTCACCTGCGACGATACCGATGACCAATGGCACAGTCTGTAATTCAGCACTTCGAATTTCAGTCTCTGTTTGGTCTATAAGGTTATGATATTGATCAGGCGTAGCAGAATCTGTCATGACAAGCTCTCGATATTAAAAAATACAATAAATGCATATAAAATAAATGAATGATTATTATAAAATACGACGCATAAAATCTGTGCGAAAGCTCTGTGATACCTAAGCATTCGCCATACTCACTATTTTATCGTCATACCTTTTATGTTGTCATCATACGTGACGATGATACAAATAGCTAAATTAGCTGATAAAAGCCAGAAATGACCACTTAACGGGTTAATTCGTTTTTCTATACGGACAGATAAATTGAGTAACAATCTTGCTTGTTGAAGCGCTCATATACGATTGGCGCTGAACAAGTATAACTAAGTTTTGGTTTCCTCATTCCAGTTATCAGTCAATTAACTGCGCGACTGCCCTTGTCAACCAACAATTTTGTCCGCATAATGAAACTCCCTATAAATCAGCTAGACGATATATAACCATGACAACATCAGTTACCCATAATGCAGATATTGACGACGTGAATATTGAAAAGTTCATTCCTTTGATCACTCCCGCTGAGCTAAAAACTGAGCTACCTTTATCAGATGCAGCCTATAAAACCGTATTAAACGGTCGTAATACTATCCAAAACATCTTGGACGGTAAAGATAAGCGCCTCTTTGTGGTCATCGGCCCCTGCTCTATTCATGATATCAAAGCCGCTCACGAATATGCCGATCGTTTGGCCATATTAGCAAAAGAAATCGAAGATAGCGTGTTTGTGGTGATGCGCGTATATTTTGAAAAGCCGCGCACAACCGTTGGCTGGAAAGGCATGATTAATGACCCTGATATGAATGACAGCTTCGACATTGAAAAAGGTCTGCGTACTGCCCGTAAGCTACTGCTCGATTTGAATGAAAAAGGTCTTCCTTGCGCCACCGAAGCATTAGACCCGAATACCCCGCAGTACATGCAGGATTTGATCAGCTGGTCAGCGATTGGCGCACGTACCACTGAGAGCCAAACGCATCGTGAAATGAGTTCAGGCTTATCGTGCCCAGTAGGCTTTAAAAATGGAACAGATGGCGGCATGACAGTCGCTGTTAACGCAATGCAAGCCGTAAAAGAAGGTCATAGCTTCTTGGGTTTATCTGCAGATGGTAAAGTCTCAATCATCAAGTCTAAAGGCAACCCTTACGCGCATGTGGTACTTCGCGGTGGTAACGGCAAGCCCAACTATGACGAGACTGCGGTTGCGCAAGTGGAAAACGAGCTGGCAAAAGGCAAAACCAATAGCAAGATTATGATTGACTCAAGCCATGCCAACTCAGGTAAAGACCCATATCTACAGCCGATGGTTATCCAAAACGTTGCAGAGCAAATTCAAAACGGCAATAAATCTATCATTGGTATGATGATTGAGAGTCATCTAAAGGGCGGCAATCAAAAACTGACGGCTGACTTAAGCCAGCTCGAATATGGCAAGTCTATCACTGACGGTTGCTTAGATTGGGATAGTACGGTCACTGCCCTGTATAATCTACGTGATATGGTCAAAGACGTTTTGCCGAATCGTTAATTTTTAATAACGATTGCCCATAAACACAGATTATTAAGTTTTTTAAGCATTATTAAGCGTTTAATAAAAAAGCCCGTCCGATATTATTATCGGACGGGCTTTTTCTTATAAAATAATTTAGTTTATTGTTATAGAGTCATTGAATTTACCCTACTCGCTCGCTGATCCTAAAACACTGTTTAGACTTTCAAGTACGTGCTTAGAAGAAGCTTGCTTTTGCAACTCAATCAACCGCTCATGCGCCATTTGACGACGTGGCTCCGCCAAGGTATTCCAACGCGCTAGCACTTGCAATAAGCGCGACGCCAAAACAGGATTGGCATCATCCAACTTTTTAATCACACCAATATAAAGCTCCAACCCTTCTGCCGTCCATAAAGCCGTTGGCTGCGAGGTAAAGGCGCTGACCACTGAGCGTACACGATTGGGCGTATTCCAATCAAAATCTGCGTGAGCGATCAAGGATTGGATAGTATCAGCGGTCACAGTATCAGCAGACGCTTGCACACTAAACCATAAATCGATGACCAAATCATTATTTTGGAAGCGATTATAAAAGTCCGCCAAATACTCATCAGCATTTAGCAGTTGATGATTGACCATCGCTTTCAACGCGCCGAAACGCTCCGTCATACAGCTTGCATCATCATACTGCTGCTGCGCCCATTCACCTGCGCCATCGACATTCGCGGTCAGCGCCATATCGAGCACCACATTACGCAAGGCACGGATGCCACGAGCCTCGGCACTATCTTCATAAGACTGCATAGGTAGCTGCTCATAAAGCTCAGCCCATTGATCTTTTAGCGCCTCTGCAAGCTGCTGATACAAGTCGTCGCGCTGCGCTTTCACCAATGCTGGATCGTAATCTTTATGAATAGCAGACGCCAGCTCTTGCGCTGATGGAATATCAAGCAAGCGGGCAGCCAACATCGCATCTTCAGCCGCGAGCACAGGCAATGTCTGCGCTAGTGCTTGCAGATAGATATCAGGACTGCTCTTCTCGCCTTGACCTTGCAGCAAGATACGATTGACCAGCATCTGCGTCACTTGCCAGCGGTTAAAACCATTAGTTTCATGTTTAAGCAAAAATGCCAAATCTGCATCTTGATAATCATAATTGAGCTGTACTGGCGCACTAAAATCACGTAGCAAGGATACAACAGGCTCACGCGCTATATGTTCGAAGGTAAAGGTTTGCGTGGCTTGATCGAGTAGCAGCATACGCTCAGCCACAATGTCACCACTGTCTTTATCAAATAGCGCCGTCGCGACCGGAATAGGCAAAGGTTTTGGCGCAGCAAAGCCACTGACATGACGGGTTTGCTGATTTAACGTAATCGTCAGTGTCTGCGCTGCATGGTCATAATATTGATGACCAGACACCATTGGTGTGCCTGGCTGACGATACCAGTCGATAAAGCTTTCAATCTTGCTATCCGTGATGCTAAGCGCAGATAAAAAGTCCTCAACCGTGACTGCTTGCCCATCATAACGACGGAAATACTCATCCGTGCCTTTACGAAAATTCTCGGCTCCTAACGTATTAGCAATCATGCGTACGATTTCAGCGCCTTTCTCATAAACAGTCGTCGTATAAAAATTATTAATCTCGACAAAACTCTCAGGGCGTACTGGGTGTGCCAATGGGCCTGCATCCTCAGAAAACTGATGAGCACGTAATGTCGCCACATCATCGATACGCTGTACTGCACCCGACTGCTGATCCGCTGAGAATGATTGATCGCGGTAAACAGTAAAGCCTTCTTTTAAGCACAATTGAAACCAATCACGGCAAGTGATGCGATTGCCTGTCCAGTTATGAAAATACTCATGGGCAATGATGGCTTTCACACTAAAGCTACGCGCATCCGTTGTCGTCTCAGGACTGGATAACACACAAGCGGTGTTAAAAATATTTAGACCCTTGTTTTCCATTGCGCCCATATTAAATTGACTCACGGCAACAATCATATAGCGATCTAAATCGTAGGCGCGACCATAATTGACCTCATCCCATTTCATCGAATCTTTCAACGCTTGCATACCGACATCACATTTATCGATGTCAGCGGACTTTGCGTATATTTCCAGCAACACCTCACGACCTTCGCTGGTGGTATAAGAATCCGTTAATACGTCTAAATCAGCGACAACGCAGGCAAATAGATAGCTTGGCTTATTGGTTGGATCATGCCATATCGCATAGTGACGGTCTGGGGCATCTGCCACTTCACCCGCTTCGACCAAGTTACCATTGGCCAATAGTGTTGGATAACGCTTATCCGCCTCAAGACGCGTGGTAAATATCGCTAGCACATCGGGGCGGTCTGGATAAAAGGTGATTTTACGAAAGCCTTCGGGCTCACACTGAGTGACAAACATCGTCTCATCACCACTGCCTGCCATATAGAACCCTTCAAGTGCGGTATTCGTCTGCGGACAGATGCGTACTTGAATCTCTAAAACAAGCTCATCAGGTGCATTATTAATAGTCAACGTACCTGCTTGTTGTTGATAATCCTCAGCCATCAATGGCTTACCATTCATCGTAATGGCGATCAGCTCCAACTCCTCACCGAATAATACGAGATCTCCTGCTGTTTGACGTACCATCTTCAGTGTGCTGTCTACCTGTGCATGATTTTCGAACAGTTTAATATCTAAATCAACCGTTTCCACATCAAAGCTAGGTTTCTGGTAATCTTTTAAATTAATTTTACTTGGTGCATGCGGTGGCACATCTGGCATATCAGGATTAATGATTTGAGCATCAGTTTCAGCAATAGACATGGGTATTCCTATTATTATTTGTGGCAAAAAATATATACGGTAAAAAGCGGGATAATTTAGGTTAAGGCAGGTCATCAATTAGCATAATCTTATGACCATTAACATGATAATGGTATCTTGCTACATTGACCTAAACTGCCAAATTTCAAGAGCATACCCCAATTTTATTATGTTCATCGTCCATGACACTTATCAAAATGCGATGGTAATGAGAGAGTCGATATATCAAAAGATTGGGAGAGTCGACATATTAAAAGAGCGGCATAATCAGCATCAATCACCCATTGGATAATCGCGATTAAAATGATTTAATAGAGTCACTGATGACCAACACTCGATAAACGGCCTATTATATGATAAAGCAAACTGCCAGTCGCTCAGACATTACCTTACCATTACTGATAGATTACGTTGAGGCTCTTTTGCCCTCACTAACCATACAAGCGAACGCATCCACAACGACTGAATCTACTGATAATGACACTGAGTTGCTGTGGGTCGTCCCAGACCAAAATGCTCGGTTAGCATTAGAGACACTGCTAAAAAATACCCGCTCACTACAAATATCGACATTATTAGAGCTCAATCAACGACAATTGCCTGAACGTTATGAGCTCGCCTGTTTTTGGTTACCCGCACTCTCACCAGAGTTGCTGCAGCAGTATATTCCGCTGCTCATGCGCTATCGAGATCTTTATGCGGCACACCTGCTCATCGCCCTTGATGACACCCTAGATCTAAAAGCTTATGGCTTTACCCCATTTGATATCTTGAATGAGCCATCTTTAGAGATGAATAACACTGACCAAACAGAGCAGCCTTTATCTGCAAAGTCATCAGCGTCCGCTAGACTTTGGCAGTTCAATTTATATGATTATAAACAGTTGCCAAATTGGTTAAATGCGGATTATTGGGCCAATCCTGAAAATTGGGGCAAACACCGCTGGTAATAGATCTCATATCTATCTGTAAATTCTAGCATTATTTACAGTAATACTACTTACATAAAGTAACATTTAGTATATGATAGATAGCAATTGCCTAAGTTTTATCGTAAGCAGTTCAAAAAAAACAATTTTAATTAATTAAAATTTTAGGAGCTCATTATGTCAACCAGTTTTTCTAAGATCGCAGTCCTCGCTGTATTATCAAGCGCTGTGGCACTAACCGCAGGTTGTGCGACCAAACGTGCTACTTCTGAAGTCGTGGTTGCCCCACTAGGTATCCCAGGTGGTCAAGTTGGATACACTGGCGCAGTCATCGTAGATAACTCAAGCGCGGTTATTATGGGCGCTGAAAACCTACAGGCAGTTGTTTACTTTGCTTTTGACAGCAGCGAAATTACTTCACAAGCAGCGAGCATTCTTAATCAACATGCCAGCTTGCTCAACTCAAATCCAGCAGCCAGCGTTGTTATCGCAGGTAATACTGATGATCGCGGTAGCCGTGAATACAACATGGCACTAGGTGAGCGCCGTGCTGCTGCAGCACGTGATTACCTTGCTACTCAAGGCGTCGCAGTAAACAATATCCGCGTCATCAGCTATGGTGAAGAGCGCCCTGCTGCCGCTGGTAATACTGAAGAAGCTTATGCACTAAATCGCCGTGCTGAATTGTCTTACTAACACCAGTAAAACCAATCACAGTCGATAAAGCTCAACATATTTTATAATTGAAAGCCCAGCAATAATATATCGCTGGGCTTTTTGCATGTTACTAAGCGAACGAATCCAATAGATGCAATCAATGATGCCAAGCTTTATCTTAAACCTAACTCATGTCCAATATACCCAGCTCGATCCTGCAACGTGGTGCGCCACTGCACAAGTAAGCGAGCGTTCATCCCTCAACCTTAAAAGACTGTGGGATGAATTACTGTGGTCATCCGCTGACAATATATCACAGGTAGATTTTCAGAAACTTTACGAGCTTAATTGGTATTACTGCCTGTCATCAGTAAGTTTATCAACACGTGAAATGGCGCAGCATCAACGTCGCCTACAACGCAAAGGCGTTCGATTATTGCTACAACAATTACTGGATGAGCTAAAGTTGTGCGATACTTTGGATGAGTCAAATTTCCCGTATCGACTTAGCAGCAGTGAATATTACGTATGCTTTAGTCATACAGGCAGCAAGAATCACCATGATATTAATCAAAATACTGTTCAGACAATCGGTACATCATTGAACAGTAAAGTAACAGTGGTCATTAGTCGTCACCGTCCCATTGGTATTGATATTGAAATCAATCATGTAGCATGGCACGTAGCACAGCGGTTTTATTCTGAGCATGAAATGGCTGATTTACAAGCACTATCACCACTTCAGCGTGAGATTATCGCTAAATTACTGTGGCAAATAAAAGAAAGTTTTATCAAAATTCATCAATACAAACTGGCACAAGGGTTAGGAATAGATTACTCCTACCTGATTGCTGATTTAGTTTATGCCATTAGAGAACCGTCATCTTTAATGGTCATAGCAGACATTAAGTCCGATTACCGTATCGCGGTATTGTCAGCGCAACAAACCATCGTTATTTTCTAGATTATTTATACATATAATTTATTCTAACAACTACCCTTTCACAGACAAAAAAACGACCCAAAAAAGGATCGTTTTTTCTTACTCTTCTTCTAATAACAGTACTTAAACTGTGATTAGATTAGAAACGGTAAGTTGCACCAAGCTTAACAATTGGCATCCACTCTAACCAATCTTTGTCTTCTAGCTCACGCTCAGCAATCTTAGCAACTTCACTACCTTTGATTGTTTGAGTATCGCCGTTTGCATCTGTATAGTTAACGTCAGCATTTGGATTACTTGAAGTTACAGTAGCATCAGTGCTACCCATATAGGCTGCACCGATTTCACCAAACACACCCCAGTTGTTACCGATGTTAGGACGGAAACCGATAGTACCATAAGGCGCTAACTTGTTACGATGTTCCATAGTACCTTGCAATGCACCTGTTTGAGCAGCATTATATTGAATGCCATCAAGTTTGAAGAAACTACCTTCAGCGTTAGCAGTTACATCGATATCGTTGTCAGGTACGATGATACCAGCACCCATTGTGAACCAGTTACCAGTAGGGCGTAATTGCACACCTAGGTATGGGTTGCTGAAGTCAGCATCAACGTCATAGTTTACGTCGTTTGCGTCAAAGTCACCGCCGAATAGGTCAGCAACATCGCCACCTGCCCAACCAGCTTGTAGTTCAGTTTTCTCATTTAGTGACCAACCGATGTTAGCACCATAACCTAGTGTACCAACTTCAGCGCTAACAGAAGCTGGGTTGATAGCAGTTTGGAAGAAAGTCTTAGTACCACCAACAACAGCACCAGTAGTGTTGCGAACGATACCAGCGTCAGCATTGTATGCATAAGCAACAGGCTCAGCTTCATATGCAACAGCAACAGGCTCAGCTTCGTATGCAACAGCAACAGGCTCAGCTTCATATACAACTGCATCGTTACCATCAACAACGATAACAGGTTCAGCAGCTAGTGCAGCAGTTGACGCTAAAACGGCAGCAGAAATTGCTGTTAATTTAATAATTCTCATAAATACTCTCCTAAAGTGTGGAATAAGTCGCCCATAAAAAATGACAATTTAGCTTTTTTTAAATCGATCATTTTGTTGAGCAGATTAAAACAATTTTGGCCGGAAAAGTCACCCCTCTAGGAGCGCTTTTTATTTGCCGTTATGTAAAGATTGCATAGATATTGTAATAATTACTACACCAATCCGCAAAACTTCGACTTTCTGTTACACAATGCTCTTAAAGTAACTCAGCAGCGCAAACATGAATATCGGTTAGCTTAATCTTCATGTAAGGATATTACAAAATATGTCATTATAATGACCTACCTCTTTATTTAACTCAATGACAGTTATATAGCTTATTACTACAGTTTGTTGTATTTTGTGAGATGGTGTAGTAATTATTGCTTTTAGAAAACTTTTCAGAAAAAAGTATTGGTATCAGTTTTCAATATTGTATGACTGTGTGACGTTAGTATTGATACATTTAGTATTGGCATATAAAGTAACTAGATCTTGTATAGGCTTGATATTATGCTAAATTAGAGGTTAGGGAAAATGTGTCACAAGGCTGCGTATTTACTTTTATCTGTTAATGCCTTGTTGTATTTCCTACTGTATTCTTTTTATTCTTATTGAGCCACTCATATGCCTAAAGTATCGTCGATTACCCGTGTGTTAGAGATTATCGAGGCGGTGTCCTATGCCTCAAAACCGCTCTCACCACTTGAGCTATCGCAAGAGCTTGATATTCCCAAGCCGACCATTCATCGATTGATTCAAAATTTGCTCGATGAAGGGTTTGTGACTGTGGATATTGGCGGCGGTATTATACCGGGCAAGCGGGTACGAAACTTGGGTGTTGAGCTTTGGCAGCAGCGATTGTTCTTTAATGAGCGACAAATGATCTTGCAAAAGCTGGTTGATGAGCTAAAAGAGACCTGCGGGATCGGTGTGCCTTATCAGATGAATATGATCTATACCAACCGTGCAAATACGAGCTTGCCGATACAGATTTATTTACCAGTGGGCGCAAAATCTCCAATGTGGTGTACAGCGACTGGCAAGCTATATTTAAGTCAGTTGCCGCGTACAAGCCGCGACAAAATACTGCAAAACCTGTCATTGGATAAGTTTACCAAAAATACGATTACCGATATCGATGCGCTAAACGCTGAGCTTGATCGTATCGCTGAAACAGGTATTGGTATCGATAATGAAGAGTTTATCTCTGAGATGGTGGCAATCGCCGTACCGATACGGGATAGAAAGTCGCGCTACCTTGCTTCGCTATATCTTCATGCACCGACCATACGAGTGTCTTTAGATGATCTCTTAACCCATGTCCCACAACTGCAAAAAGCAGCGAAAGATATTCAGTCGCTCGTCTATGACCTACCCAACTAGATGATGCAACATAAGCAAAAAAAAGGTCTGCATTAAGATAATAATACAGACCTTTTTCATAGGTACTTTGATAATTTAAGTCAATACAGAGCTGTCATGACGCGCCATAATGCTCGAGAAATCTCTATCGCCATTGTCAATTGCATGCGCTTCATATAGCTCTGTCGCTTTAGCGCCCATTGGCGTCTCTACATGAGTATCTTCAGCGGTCTGCATGGCAAGGTTAAGATCTTTTTGCATGAGCTTACTCATAAAGCCGCCTTGGTAGCCATTGCTAGAGGGGACATTTTCCATCACTTGCGGATAAGGGTTGTATACCTCTAGCGTCCAGTTACGACCTGAGCTTTGCAGCATAATATCTGATAGCACTTTAGGGTCCAGACCGTTTTTGACGCCTAAGTTAATCGCCTCTGCTGTTCCTGCCATCAGAATACCTAACAGCATGTTATTGCAGATTTTTGCCACTTGTCCTGCGCCATGCTCGCCTGCATGAAAGATATTTTTGCCCATTACAGCCAGTATCGGCTCAGCTTTGGCAAAGGCATCAGTGCTGCCACCGACGATAAAGGTTAACGTACCAGCGATAGCACCGCCCGTACCACCAGAGACTGGGGCATCTAAGAAGTCTATGCCAAGCTTGCTTGCCGCCTCCGCCACTGTTCTTGCATCAGCCGCTGCAATGGTACTGCTGTCAATCACCAATGTGCCCTGTGGTAACTCTGCAAGTAGACCGTCAGCGCCATTATCTCCTAAATAGACAGAATGGACGTGCTTGCCAGCAGGTAACATGCTGATAACTACTTGGGCATGACGTGCAGCGTCTTTAGGGCTATCAGCCACACTGGCGCCTGCTTGCTGCAAGCGCTCAGTTGCTTCTGCGGATAAATCATAAACCGAGAGCGGGTAACCTGCTTTTAACAAGTTCTCTGCCATTGGTGCGCCCATATTACCAAGCCCAATAAAAGCAATATTTGGCTTAGTAGTATCGTTATCGGTGGCATTTACATCCTTGGTATTCATCTCATCATTCCTTGATGGTTAGTATTAATCATGCGCGCAGGCGTTGCTATATATAATGCTACATATATAGTTGTACGCTGTTCATTTGAGTTTAATTTATATTTAATATTTATATTGAATTGACACATCCAGCCTTTAACGCACAGACTGACTGCCTAAAGCCTTATCACCCAACCAATCGCCTAACGGATGCTCATCTTTAGCATAAGGGTTCACAAAGTGCTGCTGTATGTACGTCTGCCCTTCGCGACTCAGGCAGTCTGCTAGTGAGCGTGACCACTGTGGATTACGATCTTTATCAATCAGTAGCGCACGTACGCCTTCTTTAAAGTCAGGATTGGCCGCACAATGTACCGCCACATTGGCTTCTAAATACAGAACTTGCTCTAGTGATAAGTCAGTGACTTTATAATAAAGCGCATAAGTTAAAGCAGCAGTAACTGGACAGCCATGGCGATAAGTATCTACTGCTCGCTGCGTCCAGCTGTCATTGGCAAACTCTGTATCTATTTTTTCGAGTGCCGCATCACTTTGTAATAAAGCATCGATATCACCCAGTCCGCCGCTGTTCATCAACTGCTGAATAGATTGCCAATGGATTGCCAATTTACTAGCAGGCAACTCAGCAATTGGTTGCGCTGCAAGCACACGGCTAACGATACTATGAGCACTATTGTTATCGCATTTATCCGTACGACTAGCGGCAACCTGCCAATCACTCTGTTTTAAACTTTGTATGACGGCATCATAGTCACTACTGGCGACGGCATACTCTGCAAGATTGGCTAATAGCGCATCATTGCCATTACACATCGCGCCCGTTAACCCTAAAAACAAACCCGTCTTAGCTGGCATACGCTGCAAAAACCAACTGCCAGAAGCATCAGGGAATAAGCCAATGGTAATCTCAGGCATGGCAAAACGGGTACGCTCAGTAACCAGTCGATGGCTACAGCCTGCCATCAAGCCCATGCCGCCGCCCATAATGATGCCATCGCCCCAAAGAATGAGAGGCTTAGAATAAAAGTGCATTTGTCGATAAAGACTATATTCATGACCAAAAAAATCTGTCGCATAAGGGTTTGGTAGCGGTGCATCAATAGACATACTGTCATAAAGCTTACGAATATCACCGCCAGCACAAAATGCCTTATCGCCTGCGCCTTTTAATAGCAATGCCACCACTTGGTCATCACCTTCCCACTGCTTTAGTTGTTGCGATAACAACTGACACATCTCAACACTCAAGGCATTAAGAGACTTTGGCATATTTAACGTCATTATCCCAATAAGGTGACCACAATTTGTCGGTTCAGTGCTGAATAATACCGGCGCGTCTAATGTGCCTTCTATAGCTGTTGTCATAAAAGTGACCTAAAAAATGAAAAAGTGAAATAATATTATTATATTTACGCTAAGGTTATTTATTTTGCCAAACGGGCTTACGCTTCTCTAAAAATGCTTGCACACCTTCGCGCTGATCTTTGGTATCAAATAATTTAACAAAGGCTTCACGCTCATGGATAAGGTTTTGTGCAGGCGGAGTATGTCTTGCCGCTTGGATAAGTGTTTTGGAATAACTGACCGCAACTGGTGATTGTTTAGCGACTTTTTGTGCCAAGGCTTGTGCTGTTTGTAATCCCTCACCTTTTATAGCAACTTCTTCTACTAAACCAATACGCAAGGCTGTCTCGGCATCGACGCGCTCGCCGCACAATATCATGCGCTTTGCCCAGCCTTCACCTACTAAAGCTGTTAGATTTTGGGTACCACCAGCACAAGGTAACAAACCAACGCCAGTCTCAGGCAATGCCATTTGCGCATGCGCTTCTGCAATACGAATATCACACGCCAGCGCACATTCAAGTCCACCACCCATCGCATAACCATTGATAACCGCGATGCTTACGCCGCGATAGGCTGACAGCGCTTCAAATGCTTCACCAAAAGCTATCGCCATACTGATCGCACGACCTTTATCACCATCTGCAAAATTATTTAAATCAGCGCCTGCTGAAAAAAATTTTTCGCCATCGCCATGGACGATTAAGGCATAAACATCATCATTGGTATTGAGATCAGTGACCAGCTGCTTAAGCGCCTTGAGACTGTCCATCGTCCACGTATGAGCAGGTGGGTTATTTAGGGTTAGCGTTGCAATATGACCATCAATCGATAGTTTTAAGTTGGTATAATCCGTCATGATCAAACATCCTTATCATAAAATCATTTTATTCATATAAATAGGTTAGCGCAGTTGGCTCAATGCATCGTCTTGCATAAGCTGACGCGAGACAATCACGCGCATAATCTCATTGGTGCCTTCCAAAATCTGATGTACGCGCAAATCTCGCACATGACGCTCAAGCGGATACTCATTAAGATAGCCATAACCACCATGCAGCTGTAAGGCTTCGTTGGCGACATCAAAACACAAGTCAGTAGACAAACGCTTTGCCATTGCACAATAAGTAGAGGCTTGAACATCGTTATTATCGACTTTGCTCGCCGCTAAATAGAGCATTTGCCTTGCGGTAATGGTTTGGGTCAGCATATCAGCAAGCTTAAACTGTACCGACTGTAAGCTAGCAATCGGGCTGCCAAACTGACTGCGCTCTTGTACATAATTGGTCGCTGTCTCAAGCGCCGCTTGCGCTGTCCCTACTGCACAGATGCCGATATTAATCCGGCCGCCATCTAAGCCTTTCATAGCAATACGAAAACCTTGGCCTTCCTCGCCGATGAGGTTTTCTACTGGCACTTTGACGTCTTTAAAGCTAATCGTCCGCGTTGGCTGTGCTTTCCAGCCCATTTTATGCTCGTTTTTGCCGTATTCGATACCAGCACTGTCAGCGTCTACCACAAATGCAGAAACCCCTTTTGGGCCTGCGCCGCCCGTACGAGCCATAACGACCAACACATCGGTGGAGCCTGCGCCTGAAATAAAGGTTTTTTCGCCGTTAAGAATATAATGCTCGCCTTGCTTATCGGCTTTGGTACGCAGTGATGCGGCATCAGAACCGGCATTAGGTTCCGTTAGACAATAGCTGCCCAGCCATTCACCACTAACCATATTGGGCAAGTATTTTTTGCACAGCGCATCGTTACCAAATTCGCCAATCATCCAGCCTGCCATATTATGAATACTCATATAAGCCGCCACAGACGTATCGCCCCATGCCAGCTCTTCAAAAACCATCGCAGAATCTAGACGCGGCAGACCCAAACCATCATAGTCAGGGTTGGTATATAACCCTAAAAAGCCGAGCTCGCCTGATTTTTTAATCACATCAATTGGGAAGTGCGAGGTGCGATCCCATTCAGCGGCATTAGGCTTTAGCTCTTTTTGGGCAAACTGTCTGGCAGTTTGGCGAAAGGCAATTTGGTCATCGGTCAATGAAAAATCCATGGGGTCATCCTTGTGCTGAATAGGGTGTATTAAAGCGTCAATGCAAATATAGGTGATTCAGCGTTAAATTGAAATAGTCGTATTGACGCCGCGACTTGCTTCATCATCAAACCAACGCGCCGTAACGGTCTTGGTTTGGGTATAAAATTGCACCGCTTGCTTACCATAAGGACCCAAATCACCAAGTTTACTAGCACGTGAGCCTGAGAATGAGAACATCGGTAGTGGCACAGGAATCGGCAAGTTAATCCCGATTTGACCGACTTGGATATCTTGCTGGAATTTATGCGCAGCAGCCCCTGACTGAGTAAAGATAGCCGTACCATTACCATGCGGATTGGCATTGAGCAGCTCAATCGCTTCATCTAAGCTGGCAGCACGCATAATACAAAGGACAGGTCCAAAGATTTCTTCTTTGTAGATTTGCATATCTGCAGTGACGTTATCAAAAATCGTTGGACCAACGAAGTTACCCTTTTCATAACCCTCGACCGTGATACCACGACCATCAAGTATCAAGCTCGCCCCTTCTTCTACTCCAGTACCAATCAAATGCTCAACACGCGCTTTTGCCGCGGGAGAAATTAGTGGACCCAAATCTTTATCATGCTTACCTGCTGAGACGATTAAACCTTCTGCCTTGGCTTTGATGTCGTCAATCCATTCACCTGCAGCACCGACCAAGACAACGACAGATAGCGCCATACAACGCTGACCAGCAGCGCCAAATGCAGCACCTGCTAGCTGATTTAGAGTCTGTTCTTTATTGGCATCTGGTAAGATAACTCCATGGTTTTTTGCGCCCATCATACACTGTGCGCGTTTACCTGATTGACTGGCACGCTCATAAACGTGTTTGCCGACGTTGGTTGAACCAACAAACGAAACTGCTTTGATATCTGGATGGTCACAAATCGCATCCACCGTTGCTTTGCCGCCATGCACCACGTTTAGCACCCCTTCAGGTACGCCCGCTTCAACAGCAAGCTCAACCAGACGCATGGTTACCATCGGATCTTGCTCAGAAGGTTTTAGGATAAAAGTATTGCCCGTGGCAATCGCCATTGGGAACATCCACAGTGGAATCATCGCTGGAAAGTTAAATGGCGTGATACCAGCACAAACGCCTAGTGGCTGCCAAATACTATAGGTATCAACGCCTGAGGCAACGTTTTCAACGAAATCGCCAATCTGTAGATTTGCAATACCAGCAGCATGCTCAACTACTTCTAAACCACGGAACACATCGCCACGCGCATCAGCAATGGTTTTGCCCTGCTCTGCCGTCAGTATTTCTGCCAGCTCATCCATGTGGTCGCGTATCAATGCTTGATACTTTAAAAAGATACGGGCACGTGTAGTAATGGGCGTTTTGCGCCACGTTTGAAACGCTGCTTGAGCAGCAGCGACCGCTTGATTTATTTCATCGTCAGTAGTTTGCGGAACTTTAGCGATGACTTCTTGCGTGGCAGGATCGGTGATATCAATCCATTCACTGGCATTAGAATCAACAAATTGACCATTGATGAGCTGCTGAACGTGGTGCATAAGATATCCTTATCTTGTTTGCAAGACTGTCATTAGCTGACGTCTTAATATTCAAAAAGAGAGAAAAAATGATGAGCTTTTATCGATCAAACGTAATTTATAAAATGATTTATTTCGTATCGTTATTGACTATACCAATAAACCATTTTTAGGGTCAAGCGCTTTGTCAAAATTTTATCTGAGTTTATGTTAACGAAAAAAACTTTATGTAAGGTATATTTTCAGTTTGAGCGAAAGCGACTAGGTGATGATAAAAATGAAGAGACGCCTTAAATTGAAAACAAAAAAGCCCATGATTGTGCATGAGCTTTTTTTCAATATTAACGTTAGATGGCTTTTTTCAATTAATACGCCATCGTATTAGTAGTCTTTCATAGACTGCTTGATCGCATCAATCGCGGGTGGATTATCGAGTGTCGACATATCCCCTGTTTCCTTGCCTTCTGCTAATGCACGAATGGCACGGCGTAATATTTTTCCAGAGCGGGTCTTTGGCAACGCTTGCGGGAAATAAATGGCCGCCGGTCTTGCAATACCGCCAAGGGACTTGACCACGGCACCGATGATTTGCTGCTCAATACGGAACCGATTTTCAGTTGTTGCCACCTGTTCATGATCTCTCAGCACACAGAACGCAATAGGCAACTCCCCTTTCAACTGATCTTGAATACCTACAACCGCACACTCTGCCATCTCTGGATGCATGCTGATCGCCTCTTCAATCTCTTGCGTACCAATACGATGACCAGCGACGTTAATCACATCATCTGTGCGTCCTAAGATATAGAAATACCCATCTTCATCAGTTACCGCATAGTCAGACGTTGAGTATTGTTGCCCATCAAACAAGCCAAAATAGCTGCTGATAAAGCGCTCGTCATTGCGCCATACAGTGGTGAGACAACCAGGTGGCAGAGGCGCCTTGATTGCAAGTAGGCCTTTTTCGCCAGCAGCACAGGGCTGGCCCGTTTCTTCATTGATAACGTGTGCATCATAGCCATACATTGGATAACCAGGCGAGCCTTGCTTATGCGGTTTATGATTGAACTTTGGCGTATTACTTAGAATAGGCCAGCCAGATTCTGTCTGCCAATAGTGATCTAAAATAGGAACGCCTAGATGCTTAGTTAGCCAATTGGCTGTCGATTCATCCAGTGGTTCACCTGCCAAAAAGAAGGATTTTACGCTGGAGACATCATAGCGTGTCATCCATGTCTCATCTTGTTTTTTCAGCATACGGACACCCGTCGGTGCCGTGAATAAGATATTGACCTTGTTTGCTTCAACAATTCGCCACCAAATACCGGGGTTTGGGCGATGCGGTAGACCTTCATACATCACACTCGTCATGCCCGCCAGCAATGGTGCGTAAATGGTGTAAGAATGCCCAACTGCCCAGCCGATATCTGATATCGCCCAAAATGTCTCGCCCGCCTTGCCATCGTAGATATAGTCCATCGACGTCGTTAACGCAACCGCGTGACCACCTGTATCACGTTGCACGCCTTTTGGCGTACCCGTAGTGCCTGAGGTATAAAGTAAATATGATGGCGTATTTGACTCAAGCCAAACTGGCTCGACAATCGCATTGGCTTCACAGCTGATACGGCGCTGGGTTGCATAATCAACATCAATATTTTTTGGCTCAAATGGTAAAATGCCACGATTGATGACCAATACATGCTCGGGCTTAACCGTTGCTTGCTCGACCCCTTGATTGACAAGATTTTTATAATTAATAACTTTACCACCGCGCAAACCTGCATCCACCGTGATGACCATTTTTGCTTCGGCATCATCCATACGGATAGCCAAGTTATGTGCCGCAAACCCGCCAAATACCACTGAATGCACCGCACCGATACGAGCACAAGCCAACATAGCATAAGCAGCTTCCAAAATCATCGGCATATAAATAATGACCCGATCACCCTTGCCGATACCATGACGTTGCAATACATCCGCAAAATAATTGACTTCTTTATACAAGTCATTGTACGTCAAACGGCGCTTGGTATAGTCTGTATAAAATTCGACGTTGTTGCCTAGATCTTTAAACGAATCAACGACGGCTGGAAAGGTTTCTATTAACTCTTGATTAATCTCTGATGACAACCAAATGAATGCGTCCTGCTCTGCGCGCTCTTCGAGGTGGCGATCTACACAGTTATAACAAAGATTGGTCTCACCGCCGACGAACCACTTAGCGAATGGCAAATTACTGTCATCGAGGATTTGCTCAGGCTCTTTATGCCAATAGATACGCTTGGCTTGCTCAGCCCAAAACTCTTCTTTATTTTCAATAGAAGATTGATAAATTTCAGCAAAAGTTTGAGTGGTATTAGATAACGCTTGAGAAGTCTGAGCTTGCTCTGACGATTGGTTGGTCACTGAAGTGGCGGTTTGCTCGCTCATAATAGCTGTCCTTAGCATAAATGATGGGTAATACGATGTAATATTGTCTAATAATGTCATAGTAAAGATTGGCTATCCCTGCCAGCTATCTCTAATAGAACAAAAAACCGATACACTACGTATCGATTTAGTAAGTATCGGTTTAAAATGTAGCAGAGCTAACAATAAAGGTCAACTATTAAGCCAGTTATCTGCTCAATAGTTAAGCCACTTTAAGCCTATACCTCAGTTTGATCAGCATACATCTCACGCATCACTTTTTTGTCATGCTTACCAACAGAAGTCTTTGGTAGCTCATTGACGAACTTAAACTGACTTGGCACACCATATTTCGGAATAATACCCCGCTCTACGGCTTTCTCAGCAATGGCTTTGATATCATCAACGCTCGTGTCTTGAGCATTAGGTTTTAACACAATCAAGGCCAATGGACGCTCGCCCCACTGTTTGTCACGTACCCCAATCACAGATACGTCAGCGACCGCTGGATGTAACGACAAAATCGTCTCAATCTCTAATGACGATATCCACTCGCCGCCTGACTTAATGACGTCTTTTAAGCGATCAGTAATTCTAATATAACCATCAGAACGTATATAAGCAATGTCTTGGGTGTGCATATAGCCGTTTTCCCACAGCTCTTTGCCCGCATCGTCATTTTTTAGATAGCTTTGCGTTAACCAAGGTGCACGTAATACCAACTCGCCAGTATTGTCTTGACCGGTACCAACCGACTCATTATTGGTACTCCATATTTGAGCATCCACCATCAGTACGGGCTTACCAGTCATACAACGGCGAGCGATATCTTCATCTTCACTCATTTCAGGCTCGTCGAGACTAAATTCTGTCAAGCTAATAAGGGGCGCTGTCTCTGACATACCATAACCAGTATATACTTCGATACCTTGTGCCATGGCGGTTTTTGCCAGACCTTCAGTCAATCTTGAACCACCGATGATCATTTTTAAACCATTAAAGCTAGCACTGCGATCTTGCGCTTCTTTGAGCACCATTTGCAAAATCGTTGGGACACAATGGGTAATACTAACTTTTTCATTAATAATCAAATCCATTAACACATCTGGTGCATAGCGTCCCGGATACACTTGCTTCAGACCAGCCATGGTCGCAGTAAATGGAAAGCCCCACGCATGAACGTGGAACATCGGCGTCATCGGCATATAGACATCACCGTAACTGACGCCTTGCTTGTCGGGCAGCATACCTAGTGTTGCCGCTTCGGTAAGAGTATGCAATACTAACTGGCGGTGGCTAAAGAACACGCCTTTTGGATCGCCCGTCGTGCCTGAGGTATAAAACGTTGTGGCAATGGTGTTTTCATCAAAATCTGGGAAGTCAAACTCACTATCGGCAGCTTGTAATAACGCTTCATACTCACCCACTACGCGGTTTTGATTACCACCGAAGACTCCTTCAGATGTCACGCCATCATCATCTAGCCAAATAATATGCTCAATACTAGAGTTTTCAAACTGATAGCTTTTGACCAATGGCGCAAACTCAGAATTAAGCAATAACACCTTTGGCTTAGCATGATTGATGGTATAAAGAATTTTTTCTGGCGATAGGCGGATATTAACGGTTTGCAAAATATACTCTGACATCGGTACAGCGAAATACGACTCCAGATAACGATGGCTGTCCCAATCCATCACCGCCACTATATCACCTGCATCTAGATTTAAACCTGCTAAGACATTGGCCAAGCGATTGATACGATTGAATAAATCTTTATAAGTAAGGCGTTTTCTGTCAGCATAAACGATTTCTTGCTCTAGCGACACCGTTTTGGCACGGTTCAATAGCTGCTTGACTAATAAGGGATAATCGTAAGCAGAAGGGGCGCTGTGGTAAATATTTGACATAGATGTGACGTCCTTGTTGGTCATGCGGATAAGTTATTATGCGGGTGAATCATGGATAATTGATGGCGTATTGAGCAGGCTATATCGATAGTAAGAAAAAATAGGTGCTATGTAAAGCGACCTTACGTAAACATCCTAAGCTGCAATAGCTTGATGAATATTGCTCAAAAACGGCCATCAAGCCGCGCGTGATTTTGTTTTAATCATACCAAAACTGGCAACCAGTAATGCCAAAATCTGTACAAATAAGAGCAGCCATACTGTGAGCGACCACTGCCCGCGCGCATAAGCCATGCCGCATAACCACGCACCCATCGTACCGCCAGCATAATACCCCATGTAATATAAACCAGACGCCAATGAGCGCCCTTTTTTAACATTGACGGCGATATAACTGATGGTGGCAGCTTGGGTGATAAAGACACCTGAGGACATAATAGCAAGACCAATAATAATGCCCCATAACGGAGTTACTAGCGTTAACAGCACCCCAATCATAGAAACGAAAACAGCCACGCGTACTGTGCGCGCTGAACCAAAGCGACGTAGCAAGGTCGTCGACAATGGCGTGATGACAACGCCTATCAAATAAACGGCAAAAATATTGGCAAGCGCACCCGTATTCAACTCATATGGCGTCTTAGCAAGATGTAGATTGATAAAGGTAAAACAACCCACGAGTGAGAATAAAACACACGCCCCTAGCAGACAAGCCGTCACCACATAACGATTGGTTAAATGCTCACCGAGCGTCTGCATCGCGGAACGAAAATTCGGATTGGCCACAAACTGCTGTGATGATGGTAGCATCTTGCCGACCCACAGCGCACCGATAAGAGTCATCGCTGCCATCACATAATAGCCTGCACGCCAGCCGATAAGCTCATGCAAATGCCCAAGCAAAAATCGCCCCATAAAGCCGCCAAGTACCGAGCCTGAGACATAAAACGACATCAGTTCCGTGACAGCGCGTCCCTCAAACTCTTCACCGATATAAGCAATCGTCACCACGGTAATGCCCGGTACAGACAACCCTTGCATAAACCGCCACATGCCCATCCAACCAATACTCGGACTTTGGGCAATTAAAGCAGTTGGTATCGCTAAAAATAATAACGCGCCAACGATAAAGGATTTACGCCCCACAGCGTCAGACAGCATGCCCAAGAATGGCGACATAATAGCAATCGCCATCACCGTTGCACCGACGATCATGCCAGCTTGCACCTCAGTTGCAGACAGGTCTACCATTAATACGGGCAAAATGGCCTGAATAGAATACACTTGCAAAAAAGCAAACATCCCAATCAAGCCGATAGTGAGTTTTAATACCCACGATGTCGAATTGATTGGTGTAGATAGAGGTTCTGGCATATTATTCTGGGGTTTACTGATGGTATTTTTCACAGGGATACAGGCTATGTTGGACGCGGATGATCTGGCGTGAGTAATAGAAATAGGACGATAATAGCTGAAATAATGACAAAAACAATGATGACAATAATGGCTGATGCTAGGGATAGCCGTCAGGTATGATTTTAGCACACCGAATACTAGACTCTGGTTTCGGTGTGTTATCGGTATCGCTTTATTGATGCTTAGGGTCTGTTGAACACTAAAAACTGCTGATTTATATACTGCGTAGGTGACGTATATTTTTGACAGCAAGCAGATTACTGTCTACTATTATTTTGATCTATTATATATAAATGCGATTCACAAAAACTTATATCCTCAAAATATAACCTGCGGCAAAATCCGATTCACTTATAACAGACTCTCTATCATGCCCAAATACCCTTTTTATTCGCAATGGATTGTCGCTATAGGTGCACTGGTTTTCTCTATAAGTGCGTCGGCAGTTACGTTAGACGAAGTAGCCGCAACGAACAAGCTCACAATTAAAGAGCAATCGACCAAAATAGTATCAACCCCGATAGCGTCAGCGGTTGCAATAACATCGCCTGTATCAACACCAGCCGTGCCGTCAAACTGTATCGCCGACAGTATTATTACAGCGGCTAATCTTTCAGATACTCGTGATAAAGGGCCTTTTTCGGTGGCCAAAAAACCCGTTCCTCGTCAGTTAGCCAACGGCTTTGGTGGCGGAACCATTTATTATCCAACCAACGCAGGCGGCTGTGGTCTGTTAGGCGGAATCGCAGTAGTACCGGGTTATGTGTCCTACGAATCTTCTATTAAATGGTGGGGGCCGCGTTTGGCATCTTGGGGATTTGTGGTTATCACCATCGATACCAACTCCATTTATGATGACCCAGAGAGCCGTGCGGCGCAGTTAAGTGCCGCGCTTGATCATATGCTTCATGACAATACGGTAGGCGCTCAGATAGATAGTACGCGCTTGGGTGCTATTGGCTGGTCAATGGGCGGCGGCGGCGCTCTCCAGCTAGCGACAAAACGTCAGACGGTTCGAGCGATTATTTCGCAAACGCCCTATCATAATAAAGACTATGGCGAAATGAACACGCCTGCTTTATTCATTACTTGCCAAAATGACCGTATCGCCTCAAATAAAAAATACAGCAGTCGTTTTTATGATAAAGCTACAGGCGCAAAAATGAAGATTGAGATAAAGAATGGTAGCCATTTTTGTCCAAGTTATCGTTTTAATGAGATATTGCTGAGCAAGCCAGGTATTGCTTGGATGCATCGCTATATTAATGGCGATATCCGCTTTAATCAGTTTTTATGTAGTAACGACAACTATGGCAACAATCCTCGTATATCCGCTTACGACTATAAAAACTGCTCATAAACAAGGCACTCATGAGAAAAGCACTTATAAACTAGGTACTGATAAACAATCTGCTGGTCAATCTCTGACTTAGGAGCGCTTAGCATAGAAAAAGGCTACCGAAATGGCAGCCTTTTTTGTAAAGTCATTAACGCAATTATTCACAGCTCGCTTTGCCAGTGCGATGATTCACAGCACCATTGGCGGCTAATAGCTTTTGCATATCAACCAAATCTCGCGAACACGCATATGAATAGGCACCTTGATTATACGAGCCCATTTTTTTGTCTTTGGTCGTTGCCACTAGATTTGGATTAGCGCCTTGCGCCAATAAATATTTGACAGTTTCAAGGCGATTATTACTAGCTGCAACCATAATCAAGGTTTCACCATCACTTTCTACCGTCTGATCATTTAAGTCCACAGGTGCTTTTTCATTCAATAACGTATGTACTTTTTTGACAATATTGGTATTTTTTCCCAGTACAGCAGATTTCATGACGTTATACACATCACCGTCATCTTTAGCATAGATATCAGCGCCTTTACTGACTAAGTAATCGACCATATCTTCATAGCCAATAAAAGCAGCCCAGCCTAACGCCGTTTGGTTAAGGCTACCTGTATCCTTAACTTCTAAGTCTTGACCATTATCAACCATGTATTTGACCGTGGCTAGATCACCATGTTTTACGGCGTCAAACCAAGTAGCATCTGCACTTGTAGAGGGTTTGTCATAAAACACGCGCCAAGAAAGTTTGTTTTGATTGGCAAGATCAAAATTCTCAGTAGTGCTGAAACGAAAATCTACTTGTGGGACTGGTGCTGTTTGAGCAGCTTGGATAGTGTCCATCTTAGTGACGCTGTTATCATTGTTTAGGCTTGAGCAACCTGCTAGTAACATCGTTGCCATAACCGCTGATGCGCTCATTTTTCCAAAAAATCTCATGACTCAACCTTCAAATACAAATTAAATAGTGAGAGATATTATACAGATTCATTAAATAATAATCTATAAATTATAAGCTATGAATGACAATGACCCTCAGTTAATATAGGCTTATATCCGACTTTAACGTTATACACTGAACCTAACAATCAACATCTTTTTTATAACAGACTTTAGGTACATGACTCACCATAATAAGAGGTCATTTATAATAAGTTGTCATCTATTGATGAGAAATATTCATTATTAAAATTGCTAAGACATTAAAAAACTCGAATAAAAACACTAAGGAATAATTTCAATGACCGATAAAATTCATGATTTAGGGGCAGGATTTTGGAATATACGCGGATCTTTTCGCATTGGCGGTGTTCTAAACATTGGCACTCACTGCTCACTTATACAGTTAAACTCAGGAAAGTTTATATTTTTGGATAGCTATTCATTGACTGGTGACGTACGCGATGAGGTGATGGCATTAACCAATAATGGTCAAGATGTCGAAGCAGTACTGAACGTCCACCCATTCCATACGGTGCACTGTGCACAAATGGCAAAAGACTTCCCGCAGGCGACCTTTTATGGCAGTAGCCGCCACCATAAAAAAGTACCTGAAGTAAAATGGGCAGATGACTTGGTTGAAAGCGATGCGGTCGCCAAGCGTTACCCTGAGCTTAAGTTCTCAATGTCACAAGGCATCCACTATATCTCACCCAATGAGATGATTCATGCAGGCTCACTATTAGCCTATCATCCTGCCAGTCAAAGCTTGCACGTCGATGACACCTTTATGAGTCCACCAATGAAGTTATTAGAGGCGATATTACCTGAACTGATACTGCACCCAACGACCAAAAAAGCGCTAAAAAATGAGCTCAATGCAGGCAAGCAATATTGCGATTGGGCAAGCAATTTGGCACATGAATGGCGCGATGTGCGTAATTTCTGCGCTGCACATTCCTATTTAGTGACATTTAATGACTGTGAGTTTGAAGTGGCGCTATTAAAAGCCATTGATAAAGCCCGTCCAAAATTAGAAAAAGCTTAATTGACCGTATAACCTCACATTAGAAGTATAACAAAGGGAGTGACCAAGATGGTCGCTCCCTTTTTTGCAATGATGCCATCAACATCAAAAATTATTAACGAAACAATAAAGACGCTAACTCATCTTCATTATTGATGATATCTGCCAAGGTATAGCGCTCAAGGACGTTAATAAATGCCGTCAGCGCTTCAAAGAACACACTTTTTAGTTGGCATGCTGGGCTAATGACACAGCCTCTAGCGTTATTTGTCGTTTCATCAATAAGCGTAATAGGCAAACCTGTTGAGCCAGTCTGTCGACCATCACTACTCTTATCATTCGCGGGTGTCGCAAAGCATTCGACCAAATCAAAGTCTGGCTCTATTTGTTTAATTAATACACCCAAATTGATGTCTTTTGGCGCACGAGCCAAACGTATACCGCCATTTTTACCACGCACACTTTCTATATAACCAAGCTGACCCAACTGATGAATAATCTTGGTCAAATGACTTTTAGAAATGCCATAACTGTCAGCAATATCACTGATATTTGCGAGTAATGGCGGCTCTGGTCTCACTGCCAAGTAAATCAATGAGCGCAGTGCATAATCGCTATAATTGGTCAATCGCATTTATTTGCGCTCCTATTTTATATAAATCTCTCAAGTATGTATCAGCTTAAATTTTAGCAATGTAACTCTATGAGTTTGAAAATGAGGGTCTCAAAACCTTATAACATTTGCAAACAACCTACTCAAAAATATCAACAATCAGTCGATAGACTTGGATAAATCCCCTATTATTTTAGCGAGAGCATTATAACTGCACTACAGGCTCTAACCAAACAGACCATCGGGTCTAGGACGTGCCAGCATCGGCAAATAACTGATGCAAAATAGCACGAAGCAAGCAATCCACGCCCCTTGGGCAATCATGATCCATAATAGATAGTGACTCATATCGGCAAGCGGCAATAGCACGCGACTGACAAATGCCAATACCATCAGACCGTACATAATATTCACCGTCTTGGGCGGCTGATGAATGCTGCGTCCCGTATGGCCAAGCGATACCCGCGTCATCATCGCCACGGTCATCATACCAACGCCTACAATGGCAAGCCCATGCATCGCAATACTATGAGTATAGCCCAACCATGGTTGCAGCGCATACAGCAGAAAACTCAAACACATGCCCAAAAATGCAACATATAATGACCAAAGCAGTGGCTTTTGCCAGATACCGCGATGATACCAGCCTACCAAACGGACGATATTAACCACTGCTACGCCAAGTGCCGTAATAGTCAGCAGATACTTATTAGGATAAAACAAGTCACTGATAAAAAACGCTAAGAAAAACAATAAACTCGCAATATCCTGTACTTTACTATTGCGCAACTTGATGACTTCCGTCGTTCCAACACTGAGACCACGTTCAATAAAGAATGGCACCACGCGGCGACCAATGGTCAGCACCAAACCGATAATCAGATAAAACCCTAGATAAATACCTATTTTAGTCATACTCATATCGGCATTGATAATACCCCAGTAGCAGATTCCATTGCCAACGGTCAATAATGCCAGTTTCGCTAAGATGCCCATTTGCTTATACTGCTTGACCTGTAATACCGCTCGACATATCACAAATGCCATCGAAGCGATAAACAATAAGTCAAATACTGCGGCGACATATAACAACGATATACTGCTACCCGCAACCGTCATACCAAGCCCAAAACCTGCCCAGCTCAAACGTGCCAGCAGCCAACAGCCAAAGATAGCCAGCAGCTTATAACCATGCGGCATCATTACCCCTGTCCACGTCTTCACTGCCGTGAGGAGAAATCCTGCAATGACCGCCAAGGCATAACCGTAAACCATCTCATGACCGTGCCAGTACAACGGATTCAGCGCTTGTGCGTCAATATCTGTATGACCAGTAAATACAAAAGACCATAGCAGCATCGTTATCACGGCAAATAGCGCGGCAGCACTAAAAAATATTCGAAAGCTCAGATTCAGAATGGGATGTGGAGAGCTGGGCGGCTTGCTGGGTAAGTTGATCGATTGCATGGCAGTCTTCTTAGAAGCATGTGAATAGAGTTTAACTTAAAGATTCATTTTAAATGAATGTTATAGGTTATACAATAGGGATAATTTTATAGCTCATGATAACGTTTTGCTATTAGCATAAAAAATAACCACTGATAAGACTATTAGCGGTTTAGAAAGTGCTATTTAGTATTTGTGCTCTAAAATCCATAAACCGCTTTAACTTATATGACCGCCTTGCCATTTATCAATGAACTCACCTTTGGAATCATATTGTTGGGTTTGCTTGCTAAGATTAAATTGCCGACATCCTCTTGGATCAGCGCCTACGCCCGCTAGATATTGCCAATTCCCCCAATTACTCGCGACATCATAATCGATAAGATGCTGCTCAAAATAGGTTGCACCGTAACGCCAGTCTAAACCCAGCTCATGAATAAAGCAGCTAGCAACGATTTGTCTGCCTCGATTAGACATATACCCTGTTTGCTTTAGCTGATTCATGCAGGCATTGACGATAGGATATGGCGTGCTGCCATTCTGCCATTGCTGCAAACGCTGATCGTCAAAATGAGTAGCTGGTAATTGATAACCAATGCCCTTAAACAAAAATAGATTGCTACCATGCTCAATTGCATACCAATAAAAATACTCGCGCCACAGCAGCTCAAACCATATCCAATACGTTGACTCATTGGCGATAATCTCACGCTCATAATGACGTAAGCGATTCAATAGTATTTTCACAGACAAGCAACCATTTGCCAGCCAAGGCGAGAATTTAGTGGAATGCGTCCAGTCATCCAGTGCATTACGTGTGGTTTTATAAGTGCGCGGCGCAGCAGAATCAAAATAGTGAGTTAAATGAAGCATTGCATTTGTTTCACCACCTTTAAAGCTAAGCGCTTGCTGTGCTTGCTCATCAGATGGTTGTATTTTAAAAAGGTATTTACTATGACCTATCAACGCATCAGGCATTGGCGGCAGCGACTTTGGCGTAGGAGAAACAGCCACTTCGTCGTCAGCATTCAATAAATCATGGCTTGCTTCAACCTTTTTGCGAAACTGGGTAAAGCTTTTGGGCAGGTCTTGTGTTGGTAAATCAGCAAATAGCGTATGGGTTGATTGCCTGTGCCATATTATCTGCGGATATTTGCTCTGCAAGGCAGCATAGCCTTTATTTTGATTATAATCTGCGGTGTGGCTGACACAGATATCGGTGACTTGTTGCTGCTCAATGAGCTGGCATAACTGAGTAAAGGCGTTTAAGGCAGACTCCACCTTATCTGGTGACAGCTGACTCTTTGATGAATAGCTTGGCGACAGATACAGCAATCGATTACCAAGGCGCTGAAGCGATCGATCCAAATCAGCCAAGCTCTCAGACAAGAACTGCTGACGAGCAGCGCCCATCTCATTGAAGTGGTAAGCTTGACGGCTCTCTTTCGGTTCAATGCAATCAGCCAAAAAACCAGCATAGATGAGCATCAGGTTGCCTTGATTACTTTTAGCCAATGTCGCCGCTTTGACTAACGTTTCATTGTCTTCTATGCGCAAATCGTTATGAAATAAGACCAATACCGCTTTTTTGACTGACTTATTTGATGCGTTGTCTGATTGGTGATTTGACATACTCTCGATTCCCAAGTAGTTAAACGCGCTCACTTGAAGCTGAGTCTAAACTTTGACTTCCTCCCCGCCCTCAAAGGAGGGGGATTCCTACTAAAGACGGCCAAGCCCGACCGCGAGAATGTTTTTTGCTCCATTAACGTCTCTGTTATGGGTCGTTTTACAAGAACGACAAAACCATACTCTTATACCAAGCGCTGATCTACCTTTCGGACTGTCTTGGCGAGAGCCGCAACACGAGCAGGTTTGGGTGGTGTACGCTTCATTCACTTCGATATAGTGGCAACCTGCGTTCGCGCATTTATAATCCAGTTGCCGCTTAATTTCAAACCAACCTGCGTCATAGACGGATTTGGCAAATTTGCCCTTAGTGAATGATGTTGATTTTATTTTACCAACAACAATTAGGCTGTTGGCTTTGACAAGCTTTGATGTGAATTTATGAATGAGGTCTTGACGGGTACTTTTAATCTTGGCGTGAATGGCCTTGACCCGCTTTTTATTCTTAGCTCTTTGAGCAATGGCCAGTTTTTCAGCGTATTGATGAGTGACTTTGGTTTGTAGTTTGTCGCCATCACTATTGACTGCTGAATCTTTGCAGCCTAAATCAATACCGACCTGACCAGTGCCACACGCTGTTTTTGGAAATTTTTTAACCGTCACACAGACGTACCAGTGACCGCGATTGTCCTGTACCAATTCGCAAGTATTGATGGTGTAGAGCGCTAAGTTATAGCTGTCCCATAGGTCAATAGTGAGTTTTTTACCTTTAGCTAAGCTGAATTGCAGGGTGCTTTTTAGACACTTTTTACCACTTTGGTGGGTGCTGATATGCTTAATAGCGGTCTTTTTAAACGGAATCCAACCAAGAGAACTACGTTTGGCTTTAGGATTATTGGTGCGCCAGTTGAGTTTGGCTTTTTTAAACTGTTTACGAGCCTTGGCATGGGTTTCGGTCACTGCTTGTAAGGTTTGGCTGTGTAGGTTTAGATATTCACCCGCACCTTTGGTGTAAGTAGCCAAATCATAAGCCGAAAAGAATTGACCAGTACGCTTGAGGTGTTTAAAACTTAGCTCATTGACGTAATTCCAGACAAAGTTAACCGACCCCGCTAAGATATTTAGCTGAGTGGCATGTTTGTCTTTGATGCGTAGTTTGAGCGTTTTCATGGGGTAATTATGATCTCAATGTATTTGGTTATCAAGGTATGTTCAATCTTAGGTGACAACGGTTGACGCCTGATATCCACGCCCTAGAAGGACATGGTTTTACGGCGCTAGATAATAATATTTTAGAATGTGACACACAGTATAGAGCGTGTTACCCGTTCAACTTAAGTCGCTATCCTCGTTGTTATCTGCGTTATACTAGCCATAAGCATTGACTATCACTGAGCTGACTGCTTAGATGGTTTATAACTAGGAGAATGTCATGACTCAAGAACACGCTTCCCATGAAAAGCGCAAAATCATCGATAAGTTTTTGATGAAACTCACCAAAGAAGAGCCGCAAATGTATTATGCTAGCACCTCTGAGGTCGCTCGTAGTATCCATACTATGATAAAAGAACACACCAATCGCCTGTCGGTAGAAGATCAGGCGCTCGTTAGACATATGACCGTCGAGGAGATACAAGACTTGCTAGGCTTTCACCTTAAATAATCACACTTTCAACGTTCCCATAAAAAAAGCCCGCTTATTTGCAGGCTTTTTTATTATTAAAACTTTAATTTAGAGCATTGAAAATGTACATCGCTTAAAACGGATACTCGCGTGGCTCATGTTGCATAGATATCCAGTGCGTTCTAGTGAACTCTTCTAGCACCCACTCACCGTTAAAACGACCAATACCTGAGTTTTTCTCGCCACCGAATGGTAAGTTACTTTCATCATTGACTGAAATATCGTTAATATGGGTCATGCCCGCTCTGATACCGCGAGCAAAGCGCATGCCTTTTGCCATATCTTTTGTAAATACCGCACTCGACAGACCAAACATTGAGTCATTGGCAATCGATAATGCATCCTCTTCATCTTTGGCACGGATGATACCGACCAATGGTCCAAATACCTCATTACGTGACAAATCCATCTCGCGCGTCACTTCAGTAAAGATGTGCGGCGGTACAACTTGTCCTTTAATCTCACCACTTAGTATCATTTTTGCACCTTCTTGCTGCGCGTTGGCGATTTTCTCTTTCAACGATTCGACTTGTTTTTTGTTAATAATCGGACCAACCGCCGTGTCTTGTTTGCTCGGATCGCCGACGTTTAACGTTTTAACATGCGCCAAGAAACGCTCAACAAAGTCATCATAAATCTCGTCTTCAACGATAATACGATTAATAGCAATACAGATTTGACCTTGATGTAAGAACTTCCCAAAGGCTGCTGCTTTGACCGCTTGCTCAATATCAGCGTCTTTTAGTACCACAAATGGACTGTTACCACCCAACTCAAGCGCTACTTGTTTAATGTAGTCGCCACCATTAGCCAACTCGCCAATGCGCTTGCCGACTGAAGTAGAGCCAGTAAATGAGACAAAGCTTGGGGTTTTGTGTTCAACGATCGCATCTCCTATCTCTTTACCTGAGCCAACCACCACGTTGAGCAAGCCTTTTGGTAAACCTGCTTCTTCGAATACTTTTGCTAGCAGCAAACCACCAGTCACTGGAGTATCACTCGCAGGCTTGAGTACCACAGCGTTACCAAGTGCTAAGGCTGGTGCAATAGAACGTTGGGTCAAATGTAATGGAAAGTTCCACGGACTAATGACAGCAACGACACCGACAGGCTCGCGGTAAACAAAGTTTTCTTTACCAGGAGTGTTAGATGGACGAATCTCGCCATGTACACGACTGGGGAAAGTCGCAGCCTCAAGGGTAATGGCACGGGTAGCAGCAAACTCAACCATGGCTTTAACACGGGTACTGCCCGACTCTTTAATGAGCCAACCGACGATTTCATCTTGGCGCTGATCTAAAATCTCAACCACTTTATATAGTACACCTGCTCGTGTCGCTGGCGTTTGCTGTGCCCACTCTTTTTGTGCCACACTTGCTGCTTGATAAGCTTCATTAAGCTGTGTTTCTGTCGCCTGCTGAATCTTTACAAGTGTATCGCCATTGTAGGGGTTGGTGTTGGTATTGACGCTATCGTCTTGACCGCTTTGCCATTCCCCTGCAATGTACTGGAGGTGGAAATCATTATAGGCATTGGCTTTGGTATTATCGGTATCAGTTGACATAATTCTTCTCATTTATTTTATGGATGTTATGGTGGTTGTCAATAAAACAGTATGGCTAGCAAATTGAGGCAGATAAAAAATAACCCTTAACACAGTTATTTATATTAAATAGCCTGCGCTCGCGACATTTGATTAAGCGCATCAAAACGAAACTTGATAGACGACTGGTCTAATGCTACCATAGACCTCATACAAATAAGCGTATTTTGTCAGCAAGTATTGTTGAAAAAACGTAACGTGACCATATCAACCTTTACAATAAGCACTCATTACAAGCAACAATTATAAGCAACGATAAAAATCTGCATCGACCCATAGAAAGTATCATGAATAATTGTTAATAGCGCGCTAAGTAGCATTATTCGCCATACCTTATCTCTGAAATACATTCATAAAAAATATAGGAGGACATTACTATTATGTCTGCGGCCTCAACCACAATCCCACCAGATACCAAAACGCATCTGTTAGAAACAGGCTATCAACTGATTTCCAAAAAAGGTTTTACTGCCGTCGGTATCAAACAAATACTAGACACAGCCGGTATTCCTAAAGGCTCTTTTTACCATTATTTTGCCTCAAAGGAAGCGTTCGGTGAAGCTATCATCAGTCATTATTTTACTGACTATAAGATACGCTTAGACACCATTGGTCGTCAAAAAGTTAATGCTCAGCAAAAGATTTATGATTACTTTCAAAGCTGGTATGACACCCAACAAAATGGCTGTGATCATGAAAAGTGCTTGGTGGTGAAGCTCAGCGCTGAAGTTGCAGATCTGTCTGAACCTATGCGCATCGCACTGAATGCTGGTTATCAGCAGACCATCAGTTGGCTTGCCGAACAAATCAAAGCAGGCTGGGCGGATGACTCTGTACCACAGCCTGACAATATCGCGGCCGAGAGCATGGCAAAACGTTGGTATTTTGCTTGGCTTGGTGCCAGTTTAATCGCCAAGATTAGCCAAACCAATACACCGCTTGCAGAAGTATGGCAGATGACTACTTCTCAATTGGGACGCTAATCTCGTGCGTTAAACGCTTTTTAGCCATTTATACATCCCTATATCTAAAGCAAAAAATTGAGTTATAAGAGAGTTTTGTAAAAAATACTAGACGACTGGTCTATTTAATGTACAATGCCCACAGTTGCAAAAATGAATGGCTAATTTGCCACTGAGATTTTTGCACCCCATACGCCTAACACAAATATTTAATAATTTTAGGAATACTATGAATAATTTCCAATATTACAATCCAGTACGTATCGTCTTTGGTGAGGGTCAAATCAAACAACTATCAGAATTGGTCCCGACTGATGCCCGTGTGCTTATCACTTATGGTGGCGGTTCGGCACAGCGCACAGGTACGCTAGACGAAGTAAAAGAAGCCTTGGTTGCAAGCGGTACACGTACCGTATTCGAATTTGGTGGTATTGAAGCCAATCCAGAATTCACGACTCTTTTAAAAGCAGCAGACATGGTCAATGAGCATAATATTGACTTTTTGCTAGCGGTCGGTGGCGGCTCAGTCATTGATGGTAGCAAATTTGTGGCATTGGTATCGTCACTCACTGAAGAAGATGGCACGACAGTCTCACGCGAACAAGCATGGAACGCATTAACCAGCTATTGCAGAGACATTGATTCTGCCATCGATTTGGGTGCTGTTTTGACCATTCCAGCCACTGGCTCTGAGATGAACTCAGGCGGCGTCATCAATTATAGTGAACGTCAAGCTAAGCTACCATTTGGCAACGCACTTGCCTTCCCTAAGTTCTCAATATTAGATCCAATCAAAACACTGACATTACCTGAGCGTCAAGTGATGAATGGTGTGGCTGATGCCTTTGTCCATGTCATGGAACAGTATCTAACGTATCCAGTCAATGCCAAAGTACAAGATGCCTTTGCTGAGAGCTTGCTGAAAATCCTCATTGATGAAGGTCGTATCGTTAAACAAGATCCAGAAAACTTAGAAACTCGTAAGAATATTATGTGGACAGCAACCATGGCACTCAATGGTCTAATCGGTGCAGGCGTACCGCAAGACTGGACGACACATATGATCGGTCATGAGCTAACCTCGTTGCACAGCATCGATCATGCACGTACATTAACTATCTTATTGCCATCAGTAATGCGCGAGTTGAAAGACAGCAAAAAAGAGAAATTACTTCAATATGCGCATAATGTCTGGAATATTACGCTCGATGATACTCATCAAGACCAAGATGCTGTCATTGAAGCGGCTATTGTCCGTACCGAAAACTTCTTCCGTGACCTTGGCTTGCCCGTCAGCTTAGAAGATGCAGAACTTGATGCGTCAGCTATTGACCCGATTATCAAGCAGCTTGAGGCGCACAACATGGTTCAGTTAGGCGAGCACAGCAACAATGATTTAGAAGTGTCACGCCGTATTCTACAACGTGCTATTAGTAGCAAAGCTGCTTAATAAAAACACCACCGTAATAAGAAACACATATTGTTATGCTATTTATAGTAGTTGCTCAGCACTGAGTAACTACTCCATTCGCCATTAAATATCAAAACCAGTAAATATTAAAATCAATAGAATCTTAAAATCAATAAATAGAAAAGGAATCTGATAATGAGCTTTGATAAACAACAAAATCAAAAAACAAACCGTCAAATTAAATTGGCAAGCCGTCCAACAGGTGAGCCAAAAGCTGAAAACTTTGATATGGTAACCAGCGATATCCCATCGCCAAATAACAATGAAATGCTGCTGCGTACCGTTTACTTATCCTTAGATCCATACATGCGTGGACGTATGAGCGATGCAAGAAGCTATGCTGATCCGCTAGAAGTGGGTGATGTCATGATGGGTGGAACGGTTGCCCAAGTCGTTGAATCCAATATTGACAAATTTGCTGTTGGTGACTTAGTGGTCTCAAACTCAGGCTGGCAAGACTATAGCGTCAGTGATGGCGAAGGCGTCTTAAAGCTTGACAAAAACATGTCAAATCCTTCTTATGGTTTAGGTGTATTAGGTATGCCCGGCTTTACCGGTTACATGGGTTTGACCGACATCGGTAAGCCGCAAAAAGGGGAAACTTTGGTCGTCGCTGCTGCAACGGGTCCTGTTGGTGCAACGGTAGGTCAAGTTGGCAACCAATATGGCTTACGTACCGTTGGTGTGGCTGGTGGCAAAGAAAAATGTGACTTTGCTGTCAATGAGCTAGGCTTTGATGTCTGTATTGACCATAAAGCTGATGACTTTGCCGAGCAATTAAAAGCGGCGTGCCCAGATGGCATCGATATCTATTACGAAAACGTCGGTGGCAAAGTGTTTGATGCCGTTATGCCATTATTAAATGCGCATGCACGTATCCCAGTCTGTGGTCTGGTCTCGCAATACAACGCCACCGAGCTGCCTGATGGTAAAGATCGTCTAGGCGTATTAATGGGCAACATTCTAAGCCGTCGTCTCACCATTAAAGGGTTCATTATTTTTGAAGAATATGGCGATCACTTCCCAGAATTCTTAAAAACCATGAGTAAATGGGTCGAGTCAGGCGATGTTAAAACCAAAGAATATATCGCTGAAGGCTTAGACGATGCACCAAATGCCTTTGTTCGCATGCTAAATGGCGATAACTTTGGTAAAACAGTGGTTAAAGTTTCTGAGGTTGAATAACAGAGCCAATGGTTATCAGTTGGTTGAATCGCAAATAACGACTTAACAACATAACTTGCTAAGACAACCACTGAAAATGACCTCTCAACCATGAATACTGTTCTATGAATACCGCTAGCAGTCATTGCAAATACTCATATTGATTACAGATGATTAATTAAGCATGACTGCTAACAACCCATGATTTAAGAACAACATCAATAATAAATAAGGACGACTATGAATATTTTAATGGTACTAACCTCACATGATAAGTTGGGCGATACTGGTAAAAAAACGGGCTTTTGGCTAGAAGAATTTGCCGCGCCTTATTACGCTTTTATCGATGCGGGCGTCAATGTGACACTTGCTTCTCCTGCTGGTGGGCAGCCACCGCTTGATCCTAGCAGTGACACTGAAGACACCCAAACGAAAGATACCAAGCGTTTTAAAGAAGACAGCGATGCTCAAAAGCATCTTGCCAATACTGAAAAACTCGCTGATATGAACGCTGAAGATTTTGATTCAGTCTTTTATCCAGGCGGTCATGGTCCACTATGGGACTTGGCAGTTGATAAAAATTCGATCAATTTGATTGAGACTTTCGTCAAACAAGACAAACCTGTCGCCTTTGTTTGTCATTCTCCAGCCGCTCTTAAAAATGTCAAAATTGACGGTGAGTATTTAGTCAAAGGCAAAACAGTGACTGGCTTTACCAATTCAGAAGAAGACGCCGTTGGTCTCACAGATGTCGTGCCATTCTTAGTAGAAGATGCACTAAAAGCCAATGGTGGTAACTATGAAAAAGCCGCTGATTGGGAATCATTTGTGGTCGAAGATGGCTTGCTGATTACGGGACAAAACCCAGCGTCATCAGAGGAAGCTGCCAAGCGCTTAATCACTAAGCTGAAAGGTTAATATCTTTTTAACGTCAATATAATAGACCATGCAAAAAGGCCACTATCA
Organism: Psychrobacter sp. NPDC064578; assembly: GCF_044901245.1. Classification (NCBI taxonomy): domain Bacteria; kingdom Pseudomonadati; phylum Pseudomonadota; class Gammaproteobacteria; order Moraxellales; family Moraxellaceae; genus Psychrobacter; species Psychrobacter sp. NPDC064578. The sequence continues at coordinate 170,331 of NZ_JBJDPI010000003.1, read as the reverse complement.
TGATTCGCTTACATCATCTCAACCAGTCTCGCTCATTACGTATTTTATGGCTTTTAGAAGAGCTGGGCGTGCCTTATGAGATCATTAGTCATCAACGCGATCCTAATACTCACTTGGCACCAGACAGTTTAAAGGCGGTACATCCACTCGGTAAATCTCCGGTTATCGAGATGGATGGTCAACTTTATGCCGAGTCGGGTGCAATCACTGAGTTATTGATTGAGCGATTTGCGCCAGAGCGCTTACGTCCTACGACTGATAGCTTAGACTATGGACATTATCTGCAATGGATTAACTTTGCTGAAAGCTCGCTCATGTTGCCGTTATTACTGGAGCTATTTACCAAAAAAGCCGGTATCGTCGATAACGAGTTTTTAGATGGTTATATCAGTCAAGAAAAACACAGACTGTTGAGCTATCTAAACGAGGAAGTTGCAGATAAGTCATTTATCGTTGGTCATAAGCTAAGCGGCGCTGACTTTATGCTGTCTTTTGACTTAATCATGCTGGCTAAGCGTGAAGCGTTAGATGATTATCCGCATATCAAGCAGTATGCTTTACAACTCGCCAGTCTTGATAGCTATCAGCGCAGCATGCGTTTAGAGGCGAATTATGATCACTCTATTTAGTACCATGGTCTAACTGTTTATCGACTATTTAATGTATAAAAAACAGCTCTTTATAGAGCTGTTTTTTATGGGCAAAAATGACCTGAGTCGTAGCTATGTGACATACAGTCAAGGAATTTTAGAATCGCTACAAGGCGACCGACCGCAGATATTACACTGAGTACATCTAGGGTGGGTAACACCGTAGCGGTTTAAAAGTGCTCTGACTATAGCACTGTGTTTCTTATCGTCTATCATTGACAGACAGCAGCATCTATCTTTTAACTTGATTTTCAATGCGTTAGTTATGCGTGATAAATGCTCAACAAAAATTATGATAAAACATCCAAAACAGGGTTTAGAATACTTTTTTGGTTTTATCAGTCTACTAAATGACTTTCTGTTAAATGGCTTTTTATTAAATGACTTTGAACGTCTTGAGCTTCATGACTATCCGACGAGCGTGATGCTTGCTTAACAACGGCTATATACCATTTTATCCCTCTACGCAGATTATCCATCCATGAGTACTGAATACCAGTTTAAGCCCCATGAACGACCATTCATGCTGGGCTCGCCTGCCACCCCTGATCATCCTGTACGCCGTAAAGTATTTTATTTGCTGATTGGTATTTTTATCGGCTTAACTGCCAGCTTTCAGAATGGTTTATTGGTCGCGAATCTCACTCAAATCCAAGGTGAAATGGGCTTAACACCAGTAGAAGGTGGCTGGATATCAGTCGCTTACAATATGACCAATGCTTGTGTCACGGTGCTACTGTACAAAATTCGCCAGCAATTTGGCATGTCGTTATTTAGCAAAATCACTTTGTTCTTTTTATTGGCAGCCACCAGTATGCAGTGGCTGGTCAGTAGCAATCTACTCAGTACGACGATTGGGATTAGCATTGAGCCTTATTATTTAGAACTGCTCGCCCGTGGCTTTAGTGGTGTGGTGGCTAGTGCGATGACGGTATTGTCTATTTTTTATTGTCTACAAGGCATGCCAACTGCTCGGCGTATCAGCGGACTGATATTAGGCTTCGGCTTGGTGCAGTTTGGCATTCCACTGTCACGGATTATCTCGCCTTATTTAGCCGTTGATGGTCAGCTTGAAGGTTTGTTTTTATTTCAAGTGGGACTATCGCTGATTTGCTTTGGGCTTATTAACATTCTTGAGCTACCACCAGGCAACACGGAAAAGGTCTTTGAAAAACTTGATTTGGTGAGTTTTGGCTTTTTTGCTAGTGGTCTTGCCGCCCTATCGGTATTTTTAGTACAAGGTAGAATTCAATGGTGGACAATGCCTTGGCTTAGCTATCCATTGATCATTGCCGTCGTGACTATCTCGATTGCTTTATGGATTGAGACGCACCGCAAAAACCCAATGCTACAAGTGCGCTGGATGCGTAGTCGCACCATTATTGCCTTTATGATTACTGGTGCCGTCATGCGTATTTTGCTGTCTGAGCAAAGTGTGGGCGCCGCAGGATTATTAGCAAACCTTGGTTATGGTAATGACCAGCTGATTGTTTTTTATGCGATCATCTTGGTGGCTAGCATACTGGCATTAGTGATTAGCATTTTTACCACCAAGGCGACGGATCTGCGCCGACCCGTGATTTTTGCGGTTGCCTTGATTGCGATTGGTGCATGGATAGATACGGGTGTGTCGCTAAACTCTGCCCCTTATATGTTCTATTTCAGTCAGTTTATAATCGCTTTTGCTGCCGTTTACTTTATGGGACCAATGGTATTTGAAGGTATGTTTCGCGCCATTGCTAACGGACCTGCCTATATTATTAGCTTTTCGGTGATTTTTGGTATTTCACAAACGATCGGCGGTTTGGCAGGCGCGGCAGGTATTCAAGCATTTACCACCATTCGTACTCAGATGCATTATGCCGATATGGTCAGTTCAATGAATACCACTGATCATGTTACGATGACCCAAATGCTACAGGGTGTGCAACGTCAAGCAACGGTCGCCGCTTATGATGATTTATTCTTTTTGATGGCCGTGGGCGCCACTATCACTGCGCTATATTTATTGATGATTTATTTTTATTACCTTTATCATAAACGTAATCCACTTGGTAAAGAACTTGCCGCATTGGCAGAAATGATGGGCAAAAAATAACAGGTGATAATCATATCGATTTGTTGCTATTACCTTTTCTTCTTATGCTAATTACTATATTTTAAAAAGTTATCCACTATGTTTACTAATCTCATTAGGAGCGCATCATGAGCGAAGACAAATTAAATGATCTTGATGACCATAATCAAGACACTGCTCAAGATGCCACCCAAAATACTGCTGAAAACAATCAGACATCATCCAATGCAGCAGCAATAGAGGTGCCTCTAAACCAATCGAAAAATGATGATACTGCGTCCGTAGCGAAAAAAGAGGACTCGATAATAACGTCCGTTGCTGATGCTGATGAAACGCCAATGCCGCCAAAAGAGCCTATTCCTGACGCTACGGGTTGGTCGCCTAAAAAGAAATCTTACTTTAACCTAGGCTTATTAATTGCACTAATCATTATTGGCGTACTTTTGATTCTTTATGCATGGAAGCTACCGCCCTTTACGCCTACGGTTCAGCAGACTAATAATGCCTTTGTAAAAGGTCAAACAACGATTATCAGCCCGCAAGTTTCTGGCTATGTCACAGAAGTGGCAGTGCAAGATTTTGAAAATGTACAAGCAGGTGATTTATTGGTCAAGATAGACGACCGTGCCTTTTTGCAGCAGCTCGAACAAGCACAAGCCAATATCGAAGTCGCTATGACCGACCGCTCAAGCAATGCGCAAGATACGGGCACCAGTCAGGCACAAATCGAAGCACGTAAAGCGGACTTATATAGTGCCAAAGTCAGCGTTGATAGTGCACGCGAAGATGTAAAGCGCTATCAAGGACTTGATGCGATTGGCGCAGTATCCAAAGCAGAAGTTGCTCATGCCCAAGCTCAGCTCGCTCAAGCACAAGCGGGCGTGCAGCAAGCAGAAGCCAATTTACAAGTCGCCCTTGAGGCCAGCAAAAAAACCAGTGGTAGCCGCTCATCACTCGATGCCAATATTAAAAATGCAGAAGCAGTTGCTAAGCAAGCACAGCTTAATTTAGACAATACTATTATCAGAGCACCGGAATCAGGACAACTGAGTCAAGTCAGCGTCAAAGCGGGGCAATATGTCAGCGCGGGCACACAGCTCATGTATGTGGTGCCAAAAGGCGTGTGGATTATTGCCAACTTTAAAGAAACCCAAGTGGCAAATATGACTGTCGGTGAGCCTGCAACGATTCATGTGGATGCGCTAGGCGGCGCTACGTTTCGAGGTCATGTCAGCAATATCTCGCCAGCGACTGGCAGTGAATTTAGCGCGGGCGCGACAAATCCCGCGACTGGCAACTATATTAAAATCGCTCAGCGCATTCCAGTACGAATAGATTTAGAGCAAGAACAACCTGAGCTTGCGCAATTGCGCCCCGGTATGTCAGTGTCGGTCGATGTCGATACCAAAAAAAATAAAAAATAAAGGGATATCTGCAACTCGGCCTTTCTCTTATTTAAATGGTAAGACTAGAGCAAGAAAATCTTGATACTATCAATCAATTGTTATGCTGCTTACATCTACAGTCAATTTATGATGAATTTACTATATGAAAGGAACGATAATGCGGCATAAAATAATAGGGTTAAGCACTTTACTAATTTTATCAGGGTGCATAAAAAATTATAAGAACACGGAAGTTCAATTGGTCGAATTTAAACGGACATCATCATATTATGAAATAACTTTCCTATCAGAAGCTAATTTTTCAATACGTGAATCAACTAGAAATACAGGGAGTTATATACATTGTATCAACGATAAACGAATCTATAGTGATAAATACATTCCTGACTACTCTTCGAATAATTATTTGAGCGGCAATATTCCTAAAAACACCAAACCTACTGCTGACACACTTTCAGATCAATACATCTATAGCATTAAACTTGATTCTTCAACATACTTAGAGAACGACAAAACCTTATACTGCCGTATATTTACAGGAAACTTCCCAGGAAAGCTAAAAAAGTCGCAAGTACTCGAGGTTATACCATAAAGCTTTTAATAAAATTAGGTGCTGTTGCTGCTCTAAACAGCAACAGCACCTAAGAAATCACTCTCTGCTTATATCTAAATAATAAATAGCAAATATGTTTAAGGCAAAAGGCGTTTGGTAATCCAGCCTTCGTTATTGTCTTTAGTATAGACAATACGGTCATGCATACGATTGGCACGGCCTTGCCAAAACTCAATCTCATGAATGGTAATCTCGTAACCACCCCAAAACTCTGGTGTTGGCACTTGGCTATCTTCTGGATATTGGTTTTGTAGCTCATCAAACTTGGCTTGCATCACCTCACGATCAGCAACTTCGCCACTTTGAGGTTGACTGACCCACGCACCCACTTGACTGTCGTGAGGACGCTTTTGAAAGTAAGCATCTGACTTATTAGCATCGATTTTAGCAATACTGCCACTAATACGTACTTGACGCTCCAGCTCATGCCAAAAGAATAGCGCTTCGGCATTCGGGTTTTCGGCAATATCTTGACCTTTAGCGCTTTCATAGTTGGTATAAAACACCACACCATTTTCGGTAATCTCACGCATAAGTACGATGCGCACGCTAGGCTTATTATCAGCACCGCACGTCGCCAGACTCATCGCATAAGGCTCTTGCACCTTTTGTACTATTGCCTCATTCATCCATTCTTTTAGTAGCTCAAATGGAGAGTCTGGGACGGACTGTTGATCAAGCTCACCTTTTTCGTATGACAAACGCTGATCGGTAAAATCCATGCTCATAAAATCTTCCTTATTTTAATATAACTATATTATGACGTTAACCCAATACTGCTTTGATATGGTCAGCCAAATCATTTGCCAACACGTCACATTCTATTTCATCATCCGACTCAACCATCACACGTATCATAGGTTCTGTACCTGATTGGCGAATGAGCAGACGACCGCGACCCTCTAAAGTGGCCTGTGCTTTTGCAAAAGCAGCAACCAGCTCTTCATGCTCAAACGGATCTTGCATTTTACTTAAGCGTACATTGACCAGTTTTTGTGGCAATTTTTCAAAGCCTTCGGTCAAATCACTGAGCGCTTTACCACGTGCTTCCATCACCGCAAGCACTTGCAAGCCGGCGATAATGGCATCACCCGTACGACTCTTATCTAAACATAGAATATGACCCGATGGTTCGCCGCCCAGTATCCAGCCATTTGCTTCAAGCTCATGCATCACATAACGATCGCCTACTTTTGCACGTGTAAATTTAATATCTGCCGCTTTGAGTGCCAACTCTAAGCCCATGTTACTCATGAGCGTACCAACCACACCTTTCGCCTTAGTCTGACCTTGGGTAGCAAGTACGTATAAAATGCCATCGCCGTCGACCAGATTACCAGCCTCATCAACCATCACAATACGATCGCCATCACCGTCTAGTGCGATACCAACATCTGCCTCGTGCTCAATCACTGCTTTCTGTAAGCCTTCAGGATGGGTAGAGCCGCAGTCGGCATTGATATTGATGCCATCAGGCGTATTGTTGATGGCAATCACGTTGGCACCCAACTCACGCATGACTCTCGGTGCCACGCTATAGCCTGCACCATTGGCACAATCTACAACGACAGTCAGATGACTCAAGTCGTACTGATAGGGAAAACTGCCTTTACAGAATTCGATATAGCGACCTTTGGCATCATTGATTCGATTATTTTTCCCCAATTGTGCTGGATCAAGAATAGGCATGATCACATTATTGTCCGCCTCAGAGGCACTCATAATCGCTTTAAGCTTGTCATTAATAGAGTTTTGCATCTCATCAGTCAGCTTTTTGCCATCACCTGAAAACAGCTTGATACCGTTATCATAGTAAGGGTTGTGCGACGCTGAAATAACTACCCCAGCATCTGCATTAAAACTACGGGTCAAATGCGCAATCGCTGGTGTGGGTAATGGTCCAAGCATATGCACATCAACACCAGCGGCATTAAACCCCGCTTGCAATGCGCCTTCAATCACATAACCTGACAGCCGCGTATCCTTACCGATGACCACGCTTGGCTTGCGAGCAGGGTTGTCATTATTCTCTATCAGCACACGTCCCGTCACATAGCCCAATTTTAAAATAAAGTCTGGTGTGATCGGCGACTCACCGAATTTTCCGCGAATACCATCGGTGCCAAAGTAGCTCATTATGTATGCTCCCAAATCTAAGAGTGAAAACCAGACGAATACGCAAACAATAACGTATAAACAGTCTAAGTAGTTATTATTATAATCCGCTTGTGTATTTTACAAAAAAAACAGCCAACAATAACAAGGCATTGTTGGCTGTTTGTATCTTAAGGTCACGGCAGCCCTGCAAAATAGCTATCGTTGACGTAATGCAGGACTATAAAACACCTTTTAGTTCACACGATAGTTCGGTGCTTCTTTAGTGATTTGAACATCATGGACATGCGACTCTTTCATACCTGCCGATGTCACCTTAATGAATTGCGGATTGGTACGCATATCTTCGATGGTCGCAGAGCCAGTATAACCCATTGATGAGCGCAAACCGCCAACCAACTGATTAACAATACCAGCAACTGGACCTTTATAAGGAACTCGGCCTTCGATACCTTCTGGTACTAATTTTTCTACGCCATCTTTAGCATCTTGGAAGTAACGATCTGATGAGCCATTTGAGCCTGACATCGCACCAAGGCTACCCATACCGCGGTAAGCTTTGTAGTAACGACCTTGGAACAGCTCAACTTCACCCGGCGCTTCTTCAGTACCCGCCATCAATGAGCCTACCATGATGCACGAAGCACCAGCGGCGATGGCTTTTGCCATATCACCTGAATAGCGAATACCGCCATCAGCAATCAGTGGAATACTGTCTTTCAATGCGCTAGCGACGTTATCGATAGCTGAGATTTGCGGCACACCGATACCAGCGATGATACGCGTAGTACAGATAGAACCAGGGCCAATACCGACTTTTACCGCATCAGCGCCTGCATCACGTAGTGCAAGTGCGGCATCCCCTGTTGCGATATTGCCACCGATGACTTGCACGTGTGGGTAGTTTTTCTTAATCCAAGACACCTTATCAATCACGCCTTTTGAATGACCATGTGCGGTATCAACCACGATGATATCGACGTCAGCAGCGATTAACGCTTCAACACGCGCTTGGGTATCTGCACCAGTACCAACAGCAGCACCAACACGTAGACGACCTTGCTCATCTTTACAAGCATTTGGATTGTTTTCAGCTTTTGCAAAATCATTAACCGTAATCAAACCACGTAAGCGGAAATGATCGTCGATAACGATGACTTTTTCAATGCGGTGTTCATGTAGCAGACGCTTGATGTTTTCGTTGCTTTCACCTTCATGTACTGTCACCAACTGATCTTTTGGCGTCATGATTTTACTAACTGGCAAAGACAGATTGGTTTCAAAGCGCCAATCTCTGTGAGTCACAATACCCACGACATTATCAGTGCCTCTTTCTACCACAGGTACGCCTGAGATATTATTGTCTTGCGTCAGCTGTAGCAGATCACCAATCGTCATCTCTGGATGCACAGTAATCGGATCTACAACCGTACCTGCTTCAAATTTTTTGACGCGGCGTACTTGTGTCGCTTGCTTGGCGATATCCATGCTCTTGTGCAAGATACCCATACCACCTAGTTGTGCCATCGTAATGGCCATTTCAGATTCGGTCACGGTATCCATCGCGGCAGAAATCAGCGGTAGATTCAGCGTGATATTTTTGGTCAAACGGGTCGTCAGATCGGCAGTTTTTGGCAAGACTTCAGAATAAGCTGGCAACAATAAAACGTCATCAAAGGTTAAGGCTTCATCGACAATTCGCAACATACAGACCCCTAGTGGTGGTTATTTTGATGGGTGGGATATTTTTGGCATTAAGACAATCAACCAAAATCACCGATATGACTTTATGAAGCTAAAGTCTTAAAATTAAAGACCTTGTATCACAAAGTTTTAGATAATCAGCAATGAGCCAGCCGGTGTTTGTGATTAAACAAACAGAGACACTCGAAAATTGCAATTGATTGATGCTAATAAGTTTGCACAAATATAGCACGCCCCTACTCTTAATCGCTCATTTATCCCTTAAAAATAACGCCATATTATAACAAATAATCAGACAAATCGCATGCTATATTTGTCAGCTTATTTTGCTAGCGCTTGTCTATCGATATCGACGTCTGTAAAGCTCAGCTATTTAAAAGCATAGAAAGTATACTCAATCGTCGGTTACTGGTCTTTACCCTTCAATATCAAACGTTCAGCAGGCAGATAAGCTTTTTGTTTGCTATATAAATAATTTAGCATCTGCTCACGTATCTCACAGGCCAGTGTCCATGCTTCTATGGGACCTACCGCTGAAACAGCGCCGCGCAAGTGAATAATGTTGGCAGTCACCTCAACGACAAACATTTCAGGCTCAGTTTTGTTGTCCCAAAGCTTATTGTCTTTAACCGCCGATATAAATTGCTGGCGAATGGCGTCAATATCTGCGCCATAATCGACATATAAAAACACAGGGCAAGTCTGATGTACTTCGGTATGTGACCAGTTTTCTACCATTTCGGTGATCAGTTCGCGCATCGGCACGATTAATCGACGTTCATCCCATGTTTTGAGTACCGCATACGTATAACGCAGGTCTTCAACGGTACTAAAGTTGCCATCCATTATCACACTGTCGCCAATCCGTACCGGCTGGGTCACGGCCACCTGTACCCCAGCAATAATGTTACCCAGTATCGGCTGCGCGGCAATTCCAATGACCACGCCTGCGATACCAGCCGAGGTCAATAGCGTCTTACCAAGGCCTTCCATGTTGGCAAATTCACTGAGACCAATCCAAATACTGCCCAAAATCATGACAAAAATAAAGACGCGGCGAAATATCGATACATAAGTACGGCGACGGCGTTCTTTATCAAAGTGCTCTTCAGCCAGATTTTCAATTTGTAGGCTTTGATAGCGATTAGCGAAAAAGTTAATAACGCGAATGCCAAGCCATAAGGTGCTAAATACTAGCCCAATCCAGATAAGCGGACGAGTCGATGAAGCGACTGCATCCAAATAAGGAAAACCGCCTGACACCAAAGTAAAGACGAGCAAAAAACTGATGGTAAAAGTCAACGGTACAGTCAGCTTATTAACCAAATCTGCCACGCCATTAGTACTACCAACATAATTGCTGTATTTCTCATCATCGATATAACGGCTGATGATTTTTTCCGTGCCTTTACTGAGTAACCACCCTACTCCCATGGTCACTAAGAAAAACAGTGCTAATGCCAAAAACTCCCATAGTGCGATACTGAAAATCTTAAGTTTTAACCACCCAGGTAAATAACGCTCAAATTCCGCTGGATGATATTGCTCATAGAGATTGTCGATATTATCAACTGTCTGTGCAGAAAACACCCAAATAGGCGCAGCTTCACCAACCCGTACTCGTTGCAAATAGATGGGGACACGGCGCTCACGATAGTCGATATAGCCTAACTGAATCGAACGTCTAGGGATACCCATTATACTACTGGTATTGCCAAGTGGCGGCTCGATTAAACCATCTGGGCGATCTGGCAGATCATCAAAGACGTAAAGCTCTTTTTCTGTTAACAAAAAATCCAACCGTTTTGATAACTCGAGCGCGTGGTTACGCTGAATTTTCTGATCGATTAAATTCATGTTGAGTGCATAAGCAGCCAAGTCGTATTGTTGCTTCATGACCGCCGATTGAAAAAATTCTAAAGTCGCTAGTGGCGTGGTTAAATTTGGCGGCTCAGACAACGGCGGCAAGCCTACATTGAGCTTGTCTAGCAAATAATAACTTTCATTGTATTCACCCGTCAGTCCAGAATCGCCCTGCAAATTACGCGCTTGCTCTACTGCATTGCGCTCGGTAGGATCAAATATTTCTTCTGCAACGCCAGAGATGCTGAGGCTTTCGTCTTTAATTGTATTGATTTTCTGAGTGGCATATTCAGCCAGATTATCGGGCTTACTGATTGAAGTTGATGATGAGCTAGACTGCTCATCCGCAGCTTGTTCGCTATCGCTTTGCATATCACTAGTGCTTGCGGCATTAGCGGGTGCAAACACAGCATTCATGCTGACTATAAAAAAAACCAATAGTAATGACAAAGTACTGGCGCGCACATTCCAACGCTGGGGGTTAGGATAGTGGTCACTGTCGGTATCAATTGCTATACGATGACCGCCAACAATGCTTTTTTTGAGAATATTCATATTTTAAAAGCCATTAATTCACTTGATGTTTGCATCTCTTAAAGTTTGCCTACAAAGCTTATTCTTACATATATTGCATAGCCAATTTAGCTTCATCTTTCTTGTTTGACTGCAATTTGTCTTGTTCTTAGCACCATTTTTAGAATGATGATATACCCTAGTTTAGCCTATAAAAAAAGCCAGCTCAAAGCTGACTTAGTTTATGACTATCTATATAGGTGTTCTGTAACGTGATTGCCTTAAGCGCGGCGCCATGTCGTGCCAGCACGGCTATCTTCAAGCTCAATACCAGCATCTTTTAGCTGCTCACGTATCTCATCAGCACGCGCAAAGTTTTTATTGGTTTTGGCATCCGCACGCTCAATGATTAAACCATCGATAGTGTCATCGGTTAAATCATCATCCGCCTTGTCACCAATCACTGCTTGCAAAAACTGTTGAACTGGCTGCTGTAAAATATTGAGTACCTGTGCCAACGCTTTGAGCTGCTCTGCTAATTGCCATGCGGTGTCTACGTCTTCGGCTTTAATGGCTTTATTAATATCACGCGCCAGCCCAAACAATACACTGATCGCCGTTGAACTATTAAAATCATCGTTCATGGCTTTGATAAAGTCTTGTCCGGCACTGCTACTATAAGCATCATTTATCAGCGCATCACTAACTATGAGCGTCTGCCCTTTTTGTTGTTCGGCCAATTTTAATACATTATACAATCTGCTTAGGCTATTATGTGCTTCATCCAATGCGTTGTCAGAAAAATTGACTTGGCTGCGATAATGGCTTGATAATAAGAAAAAGCGCACCGTTTCAGGTAGGTATTTTGCTATCACATCGCGAATGGTTGAAAAGTTCGCTAATGACTTAGACATTTTTTCGCCATCGACATTAATGAAACCGACATGCATCCAGTTACGCGCGTATTCACAGCCAGTCGCGGCTTCAGACTGCGCTATCTCGTTTTCGTGATGCGGAAACTGTAAGTCGTGACCACCGCCATGAATATCAAAGGTACTACCCAAGCACTTGGTCGACATCGCTGAGCATTCGATATGCCAACCTGGACGCCCCTGTCCCCATGGTGACGCCCATTGCGGCTCATCAGGTTTCGCGGCTTTCCACAGGACAAAGTCAAACGGATTGCGTTTGTCATTTTCGACATCGACACGTGAACCTGCTTGCATCTCATCGAGATTACGCTTAGACAACTTACCATAATCTGCAAAATTATCGACGGCATAGTAGACATCACCATTGTCGCCTGTGTACGCATAATTACCTGTAACCAGCGTCTCAATCATGTGTTGCATGTCATCAATATGGTCAGTCGCCCGAGGCTCAGCATCAGGTGCCAAGCAACCAAGTGCTGCGAAATCTTCGTGCATAGCTTCAATAAAACGCTGCGTTAACGTACCTATCTCTTCGCCATTCTCGGCGGCGCGCGCGATGATTTTGTCATCAATATCGGTGATATTGCGAACATAATTTACGTCATAACCCAATTGCGTAAGCCAACGTACCACCATATCAAACCCAATCATCATTCGAGCATGCCCAATATGACAATAATCATAAACGGTCATACCGCACACATACATGCCTACTTGCCCTGATTTGAGTGGTACAAACTGACGTTTTCCGCCAGTCAGTGAGTCATAAATAGCAAGCTGAGACATCGCATCGGCAAGTGGTGTGGTCATGGTTAAAAGCCTTTTAATATAAATGAAATAGATAAAATAAAAACAAAAATATAATCAATGTTTGGATATTAAACAGTACTGACTATGGTCGCTATAACTGTAAAAATAGCGGCAACATAAAACCTAACCCATTATCTTAGCGAAAACAGCCATAAAATACTACAATGAGCCCGCAACTAACATCATTCAATCATAAAAAACTGTTAAGGATTTAGATATGGGCAATCGTTTAAGCAAAATATATACGCGTACTGGAGATGACGGTAGCACTGGCATGGCAGACGGCAGCCGCGTCAGCAAAGCAGATAATCTATTTAGCGTAATGGGTGATATCGACGAGCTTAACTCACACATTGGTCTGGTACGCGCTCAATTACAGCATAATAAAGGGCAATCTATAGAGAAAGAATTTTCTCAAGCGTTAATCATCATTCAGCATTTATTGTTTAATATCGGTGGTGAGCTGGCTATGCCACAATATGAAGGCGTCAATGCCACTCACATTACATGGTTAGAACAGCAAATTGATGCGATGAATATGACCTTGCCGCCGCTAAAAGATTTTATCTTGCCCACAGGTTCGGTATTGGTCAGCCAACTGCACGTTGCGCGTACAGTCTGTCGCCGTGCAGAGCGCCAAGCAGTGCTATTGCAGCAAGAGCGTCCACAAGCGATTCGCAGTACGGCCGTGAGCTTTATCAATCGCTTATCGGATTGGTTGTTTGTCGCTGCTCGCTTTTGTACAGATCCCAATAAAGTCTCTGAAGTCTTATGGGACAGTCAGGTATTACAAAAATTCGCTGATAAAAAATAATTACGCAGGACTACTTCAGTGGACTAAAACGCTAAAAGCAGACCCTAGAATTAAGCCCTAGAATAAAATATAAAAAAGCCCGCAACCTTAACACTGCGGGCTTTTTATTGACTAATCGATACTATTCAATCACGACAATATGGTTCGAAAACAGCTCAAATCTTACTAATTAGTAAGTAGCGCTGTCATCTTCAATAATGACCATATCGATACTTTCATCTTTAGGTACTGATTTCGGTACAGCTGGTGTGGCTGGGGTTTTGACCTCAGGAGTGGCTGACGCGCTGCTATCCGTATTACTACTGCTTGGATTGTTGATAGTCGGCGGCGTGGCAGGCTGAGTAGGACGAATCGGCTCAACTGGCTTGACTACTTGAGGCTGACGAACGGGTGCTGACTGACTGTCATCGTTTTGTGCTGCACGGCGCTCTGCGCTACGTTGGGCACGCTGCTCATCCATCGCTGATTTAAATACAGAACCTGCCATCACATCGGCGACCACAGTAATCAATGCTGGCTGCCCAGCAATACGTGTGCGTACTTGACCGCCTTGAGTACCAACGACATAAGTAAAGGCATCATCAACCAACATGTTGTTATTGATACGGATGTTATTTTGCGCTAAGCGTGATTGTAGGCTCGGTAGATTGTTGGCTGCTTGTACTTGACTGGCTTGATACAAATCTTCGCTTGGTAACGTCATGCTCACGCTTGCCTGACAAGTCGTCATACCATTGTCATTGGCTGCTTGTAATACTGCAGCATTTTGTACATCAATCACAATGCCGTTGGTTTTATTAGTGATAGCGCCGCTAGCGAGACTGATCTCTGCATCATTTGCGTAGTTGGCAGCCAGCGTTTGTGCTTGTTGATTGAGCGTGTTTTTTAGAGCCGTTTTGAGACGATCTTGTACCATTGGGTCATCACAGCTCACCGCAGTAGCTGCGGTGTTTTCAGTAGACGCAGACTCTTGCTCTGTGAGCTCTGCCGTCTCGGTGGTATCTTCCTTCTCTGAGCGATCACAGCCAGCAAGCGCTAAACCACATACCATGCCAATACCAGCCACTTTATACCACTTGCTCACGTTTTTATTTGCTACGCTCATATTTCTTTTGCTCCCAATTTACTAATACGTACCGCCACTGATGGACAGTGATTGATGTTCAAACCGCAACCCTAGCTGCCCTAGGTTTGAAAACCAGATTATTATACGGTGTTTAAATAAAATGTTCATTAGTGTAGCCCATGGATATACAAATAACGCCCTTCATTATAGGTAAAACCTGTATTTAGTTGCAAAAACATAACAAATACATACTTATGAATTCGTTATAAATACGCTTTTAGACTACCGCGATTAACTAGGTCTGTTGAATGTTTGACAGACAGTAAACCTATTCTAAGATTTCGCTCAGCTCATCTCTATAAAGTTTTTGGATAAAAGGAACCACATAGTAATATTGCTTTATCGAGCAAATTTTATTAGACGCTGTTGTTTTAGCACTATATGATTGCGCGTATCACTAACCAACCATATAAATTATGATAAATTTCGAAAACACGCTTTTATTGGGTCATCGCGGTGCGCGTGGCGAAGCATTAGAAAATACCTTTTCAGGCTTTGAGTACGCTCAACGTCTCAACACTCAGGGTTTAGCAGGGGTTGAGTTTGATGTACAACTGAGTGCGGATGGTCATTTAATCGTGTTCCATGATGACACGCTGCAACGCATGTGTGGTCAGCAAGCACGTGTTGATCAGTTAAATCTTGCTGAGATTCAACGCCATTCGCAGTTTGGTCATCAGATTATGACATTAGGGCAGGTAGTGCCGTTGCTAAAGGGCTTTACTGATATTGAACTGGAGATTAAAACGCATGACCGTACTGATTATGCTAAATTGGTAAAAGCATTGACACACAACCTCATCGATAGCCCACTTGCCAAACTACCCATTGTGCTGACCAGTTTCGATGTAGAGCTACATGTTCGCTTACAACGTCATCCATTACTAAAGCATATCTCTCGCGGCTTGCTCATTCGCACACCTGAAGTCTTAATGACTGCACCGAATACCGCCTTGCAACTTGGCTGTATTCAGCTAGGTATCCACTATCCGCTGATTAGTCGAGCAGTCATTAAACATAGCCACTGTCATGGCTTGCCAGTGAGTGCGTGGACGGTCAATGATATTGACACGATTAAACAGCTGATCGCATGGCAAGCTGACGTTATCATCACTGATTATCCAAGTCATTTACTGCTGGGTTAATAAGCATCGCCTTTATTTGATTTATTTAAAATCATCTACATATCTACGGTGTTACTTACACTTCTCCTCAATGCCTGATAAGTCATCCATTATTTTCGTTAATACATTCCATAATCAATACAAGTTATTGTTATTTAGCAATATTTTTACAGTGTATAACTGTTCACTTTATTGATTTTTTAAGGTATCATATAGGCTTAAATTAATACCGCTAGGGATATTATATGATTGCAAAAAAAGCACTTGGCTTACCGCTTAAAGGCTTACGTTTCGCTATCAAATCTGGTGATACGCTTATCAAAGCCGCCAGCACTCAAGCCACACGTTTTAAGACACGTTTTGACGAGAGTAAAACTGCAAGCTCGCTTAATGAGCAGCCTGTTGCCAAACGCAACTACGCCCATGCTGCGGGAGAGCAAGATGTCTCTACTAAAAAAGACAGCATTGATATGCGCGAGTTTGAGTTTACAAAAGCGCCGATCAACTGGATTCCAGCGACTATCTTGGTAGCCACACCTATTGCTGCTGCGATCATTACACCATGGTATTTGTTTACTCATGATGTTAGCGCGCCAGTTTGGGGCGTATTTGGTGCCTTTATGGTATGGACAGGCATTAGTATTACCGCTGGTTATCATCGCCTGCTATCGCATCGTGCTTATAAAGCGCATCCAATCGTCAAAAACTTTTTATTGCTAGGTTCCACCTTTGCCGTACAAGGTTCAGCATTTGATTGGGTTTCTGGTCACCGTACGCATCATCGTCATGTCGATGACCGCTTAGAAGACCCGTACTCAGCAAAGCGTGGCTTTTTCTTTAGTCATATGGGCTGGATGCTACGCAATTATCCTAGCGGTAAATTTGACTATAAAAATATCCCTGACCTAACCAAAGATAGAACCTTACAGATTCAGCATAAATATTACGGTCTCTGGGTTGCGGCATTGAACATCGGTGCAGTCGCTGCGATCGGTTGGTTATTGGGTGATGTTTGGGGTACTTTGGTCATCGTAGGCTTACTACGTCTGGTACTGACGCACCACTTTACCTTCTTTATTAACTCGCTATGTCATATGTTTGGCACGCGTCCTTATACGGATACCAATACTGCTCGCGATAACTTCTTCTTAGCTATCTTTACGTGGGGTGAGGGTTATCATAACTACCATCACTTCTTCCAATACGATTATCGTAACGGTGTAAAATGGTGGCAGTATGATCCTACTAAATGGTTGATTGCTGGCCTATCAAAGCTGGGCTTAACCAGTGAGCTACGTACCGTTGATGACACCACTATCAAGCATGCAGAAGTACGAATGCAATTTAAAGCGGCTCAGCAGCAAATCGATACAGCAGCAGTAAGCGGCATTGATCTTCCTCATGCGATGAAGAGCTTCCAAGACCGTATTAAGTTTGAATATGATGCCTTTATGCAGACTGTTGAAGAATGGCAAGCACTCAAAGCCAAAACGATTGAGCTGAAAAAGACAGAATATGCCGATCGCTTGCATGAAGTGGAAGATGAGCTAAAGCATGACTATGCCAAAATTGAACAGAAAATCCTTGAGCATAACAGCAACTTAAAAACCGCGTTTCGCTCTATCGGAATCAGTAAAAAAGCGGCATAATCGCTGATTATTAAACTGTATTTTATTACCTTTGTGATGGACGATAATTGTAAAGCTTCTCTTTCCCTCTATCTGCTACAGATAGAGGGATTTTTTTGCTCATCTTTTATAGATCGTGTCGAACATTGATTTATAGAAATCAAAAGGACAAGTGGAAGCAATATCTTTGTTTGATAGGCTAAATGCATTCAATATTACTCATGGTTTTTGGGTGTGCTATTACAAGAGATGGACAGAGTGAAATGATGTAATATCAAGGCTATGCTATAGTGCTTTTATTGCCCCTACACTTTACTTATACTTCAAAAGCAGGAACGGCTTGTATGCGCTATCAAAATACCTATGTCAATCTAGACACTCGCCTTTATCATGAGCAACCGCCGACGCCGCTGGACAATCCACGTGCTGGACACTTCAACATGCACGTTGCACAGCAGTTAGGCTGGACAGATGATAAAGATCTGATGATACATTGGGTAGAGATACTTGGTGGTCAATACGTGCCAGCGGATTTTAAGCCATTGGCCATGGTTTATGCGGGTCACCAGTTTGGACAATGGGCAGGTCAATTGGGTGATGGGCGCGGCTTGCTGATGGCACAAGTGCTCGATAATAATAATCAATTGCAAGACTTGCACCTTAAGGGCATTGGTCTGACGCCTTACTCGCGGATGGGTGATGGTCGCGCTGTCTTGCGCAGTACTATTCGCGAGTATTTATGTGGTCATGCCCTTACACAATTAGGTGTTCCTTCCTCTAATGCTTTGGGATTTGTTGTCTCCAATACGAGGGTGCGCCGTGAGCGCATGGAAGCAGGTGCGGCATTGATGCGCGTGGCTGATAGTCACATTCGCTTAGGTCATATCGAGTGGATTGCCAGCTTTGCTCCTGATTTACTCGCTGAGTTCACTGATTATATGATCGACACTTATTATCCAGAGTGCCGTGATAGTGACGCTCCCATACTGACATTTTTAACCACGGTGGTTGAGCGAACCGCACGAATGATTGCTGACTGGCAACTGATTGGCTTTGCGCATGGCGTGATGAATACTGACAACCTCTCTATCACTGGTAGCACCTTAGACTTTGGTCCATTTGGTTTTATGGAGCGCTTCAACCCTGCTTGGATCAACAACCACTCTGATCATACTGGTCGCTACGCTTATCAAAACCAGCCAGCTATCGGTCACTGGAATCTCAATGCTTGGCTGCCACATTTTATGCGCTTAGAGGGCGTAACACGTGAGGCGTTAGCAGACTGTCTAGCGCCTTATGAGCCAACCTTTATGCAGCACTATCAGCAAGGACTGTGCCTCAAGCTTGGGCTGACGCATGCAAAAGAGAGCTTAACCTTGGCTTTTGAATGGCTAACCTTACTAGAAGACAACTTGCTAGACTATACCAATAGCTTCCGTGCGCTACTCGGTTTGGTCGCGCCGAATGGGCACCATTATGAAGAGCAGCTATTGTCAACCATGACGAATGAGCTTAGCGATGATGCCCAGCAAGTCTGGCAAGATTGGTCGACTCGTTATATGGCGCAAATACAGCAGCAGCCACTTGAGCAAGCTATCGATGATATGCAGCACAATAATCCTGTTTATGTACTGCGTAATAGTATGGCGCAGCGTGCCATTACGGCAGCAGAACAAGGACAGTTCGAAGAAGTGAATCGAGTATTCGATTTACTGGCTAACCCTTATCAGGTACAAGCAATCGCTACCCTTCTCGACACGATGCCGCCTACCCCACATGCGCCGCAAATGCCGATTAGTTGCTCGTCTTAATGATATGTTATTAAACTGCTATTCTGTAATATTTTGAAACATTATAAGATTAAGGTTGATATTTAACCCTATTTTTTGGCATTATTAATTGGCTAAATAATGAATATCATTTTACTATATTATTCTTGCCGTTCACGGCAGCTGACTAGGCAGTGAATTGGCAATAGTGCTAGAATAACTATTCCACTAGATTACTTTTTTGGCTCAATGCTTAATCGCTAATCCTGACACTTTAAATTATTAACTGTTTAGCGTCACGTTGCCCTTAGAGGATTATTATTCCATGATTTTTTGAGGGTAAAACGTTATTTTTATCTCCATTTACTTTATTCCAATTTATTCTAACCATGGCAATTATTATGAATGACGATACCACTTTGAATACGGATAACCTTAGTACAGAAAAAGAGCAGTTTGAACAAGCTGCCTTACATTATCATGAGTTCCCACGTCCAGGCAAAATCTCTGTCACCCCTATTAAGCAGTTGGCAAACCAACGTGACTTAGCACTTGCCTATTCACCAGGTGTGGCAGTTCCTTGTCTTGAGATTCAAAGAGATCCGACGTTAGCGGCTAAATATACCGCCCGTAGCAACTTGGTTGGTGTTATCACCAACGGTACAGCGGTACTGGGTCTAGGTAATATCGGGCCATTGGCATCGAAGCCTGTAATGGAAGGTAAAGGGGTTTTATTCAAAAAATTCGCAGGTATCGACGTTTTTGATATTGAAATTGCGCAAAATGATCCAGATAAATTCATCGAAGCCGTTGCTTCTCTTGAGCCTACTTTCGGTGGCATCAATCTAGAAGACATCAAAGCACCAGAATGTTTCAAAATTGAGCGCGAATTACGTAAGCGCATGAACATTCCAGTATTTCATGATGACCAACATGGTACTTCAATCATTGTTGCAGCAGCGATGCTCAACGCGCTATTGATTACTGGCAAAAAAATCGAAGAGATTAAAATCGTCTGTTCAGGTGCCGGTGCCGCCGCCATTTCTTGTTTAGATATTATTTGCGCACTTGGTGTAAACAAAAACAATATCTTTGTTTCAGATTCACGCGGTATCATTACGACTATCCGTGAAAATCTTGACGAAACCAAACAGCGCTATGCGCGTGAGACGACTGCGACCACTATCGACGAAGTGATGGATGATGTCGATATGTTCCTTGGTCTATCGATGCCTGGTACGTTATCTGAAGATATGGTTCGCCGTATGGCAAAAGACCCTATCGTCTTTGCACTTGCTAACCCAACGCCTGAGATCATGCCAGAATTGGCGCACGCCGTACGTCCAGATGTCATCATGGCAACGGGTCGCTCAGACTATCCAAACCAAGTAAACAACGCTTTATGCTTCCCTTATATCTTCCGCGGCGCATTAGATGTTGGTGCCACGACTGTTAACGAAGAGATGAAAGTCGCTTGCGTAAGAGCTATCGCTGCGATGGCACACGTTGAAGCAACGCCGACCACCAGCGCTAGAAACATTGAAAAAATGCAAAGTTTCGGTCGTGATTACCTGATTCCAGGACCTTTAGAGCCAAACCTAATCATCGAGATCGCGTCTGCGGTCGCTCAAGCTGCGATGGACTCAGGCGTTGCAACCTTACCTATCGCTGATATGCAAGCTTATCGTCAGCGTCTGTCTGAGTTTGTCTATAACTCTGCATTCGTGATGAAACCAATCTTTGCTCGCGCTAAAGCCGATCCAAAACGTATCGTTTACTGTGAAGGTGAAGACAATAATATCTTACTTGCTGTGCAAGTGGTCGTTGATGAAAAGCTAGCCCAACCTATTTTAATTGGTCGTCCTTCAGTCATCGAAGCCAATATCGAAAAACTAGGGTTACGTCTAAAAGATGGCGTGAACATCTCTATCGTCAATATCGATGACGATCCTCGTTATAAAGACTACTGGCAGGGTTACTACGAGAAGAACAAACGTCTTGGTGTGAGTATTGAACTTGCTCGTCGTGATGTTCGTCGTAAGACCACATTGATCGGCTCACTATTGGTCGAAAATGGCGCTGCAGATGGCATGGTATGTGGTACGTTTAGCCATTATCAGTTGCACTTAAAATATGTGCAAAGCGTTATTGGCAAAAAAGAAGGTGTGAACGACTTCTATGCTATGAATGCGGTACTCATGCAAGATCGTAATATTTTCATCGCCGATACTTATATCCACGAAGATCCAACGGCTGAACAATTGGCTGAAATGACTGTCTTGGCGGTTGATCAATTACGTCGCTTTGGTATTACACCACGTGTCGCACTAGTTTCTCATTCTAACTTTGGCGCTTCAAATCGCACCAGTGCTGTAAAAATGCGCAAGGTCTATGAACTGCTAACAGACATGAATGTAGACTTTGAATTCGACGGTGAGATGCAAGGTGACGCCGCGTTGAATGAACATATTCGTTTAAACAACATGCCATCAAGTCCGTTGAAAGGTGCTGCAAATCTGCTCATCTTACCAACACTTGACGCCTCAAATATTGCCTTTAACCTACTCAAGACAGCAACTGGTAGCGCCTCTATTGGTCCTATTTTATTAGGTACTAGCAAACCGGTACATATTCTCACACCATCAGCAACTGCACGTGGTATCGTCAATATGACCGCTCTTTCCGTTACTGAAGCTCAAGATTTGGCGAGCGAAAATCAGTAATATATCCTGCGCTACCTAGTAGTATGTGTTATCGAGATGGTCTCTGTTATGCATTTATAGAGACTGTCTGCTATACTAAAACCAGTCAATGCTATTAAATAGCGTTGACTGGTTTTTTTTGCTTGTTATACATTGGCTAAGACGCAACGTAGCCTTATTCAATATCAGTCATCACTTGCTCAATAAAAACAAAAGATAGAGGCATTCATGCAAATTTACCTTGTTGGCGGCGCGGTACGCGATCAACTGTTAGCACGTCCTATTAAAGATAAAGATTTTGTCGTCGTTGGTGCAACTGTTGCAGAAATGCTTGATGCAGGGTTCCAGCAAGTGGGTGCAGATTTCCCTGTATTTTTGCATCCTAATAGCCATGAAGAATACGCACTGGCACGCACTGAACGCAAAGAAGGCTTGGGGTATAAAGGCTTTAGCGTACATGCCAGTCCTAACGTCAGCTTAAAAGAGGATCTACAACGTCGAGACTTGACGATTAATGCCATGGCGATAGAAGTCACCAGCTTAACTGATGATACGCCTATCAACGGTGACGTCATTGACTATTATGGTGGAATGGCTGATATAGAAAGCAAAACCTTGCGTCATGTATCAGGTGCATTTAGCGAAGACCCTCTACGAGTGCTTCGAACCGCTCGCTTCTATAGCCGTTATTATGACCTAGGTTTTATCATTGCTGATGAAACTTTGACGTTGATGCGCCAATTGGTTGACTCTGGAGAGCTTGCGCATTTAAGTGCAGAGCGTATTTGGCAAGAATCTAGCCGTGCAACCATGCAGCTATCGCCCCAGGTATACTGGCAACAACTGTTTGAGATTGGTGCGCTCACAGAATATTTTGCCCCACTACATGAAACTTGGACTAATACTCAGATACGTGAAACGGTACAGACTGCGCTATATTTCGCAGGGCAAATGAAATTGAACTTGTCACAACGTTGGGCGCTATTAATGAGTAGCCTTAATTCATTTTTATTTACCTCAGAACATACAAATAAAAACGTAAATAAAGCAGCCAATATAAAAGGTATCAATGATATAGGCAACGCCGCTAAGGTACCAAAGGCACACACTCAATTTTCGACTCTCTTCGCTCAGCAAGCCACAAAGCTAAGCACAATAAGCCATTTAAGCGCGGCTGAAAAAATTGACCTCATACAAACTTGCGGCGCTCATAAAGAGCCTGATAAGTTATCGCAGCTATTAGTGACCAGCCACGTGTTGCAATTGGCAACACAGCACCGTCAGATGATGATAGCATTGAATAGCTTTTATGCCATTAGTATGCAGGATATTGACTCAGCACTAACAGGCCCTGCGATTGGTGCGGCATTACGACAAGCCAGAATTGAGCACTTGCAAGCAAGAAACCAATGTTAAGAAAATTTAAAAAGATGCAGCAGCGCGATATCATTGACTCAATTCCTATGCAGCGTATAGGTCGACCTGACGAGATTGTCCATAGTGTGTTGTACCTCGCACAGGCCAATTATGTTACTGCTGAGATTATTACTGTTGATGGTGGTCGCAGCCTGACATTGGCTGATAGTCATATTTGATAGAAAAGTAGAGCATCATAAAAAATATCTTGATTACTACCTATCTTTTACTTGAAAAATTAGAAAATTCAGGTATCATTGTCCGTCTAGCGTTAGGGCCCATAGCTCAGTTGGTTAGAGCAGAGGACTCATAATCCTTTGGTCGTAGGTTCAAGTCCTACTGGGCCCACCAAATTCAAACCCTTACAGTCATTGGCTTGTAAGGGTTTTTTATTGTTTAAAATTTATGTAAAAGCATTGATGTAATTATTTTTTTGATACTATCTTGATACTTTGACCCTTGTAGTAATTAAAGTATGATAACTACTAACACTATGGTTATTTGCTGCTGCATGGGTGATATATGAAGGTTAAACTTACCAAAAAATTTGTTGATTCAATAGACTATACCGCTAAAGGTACTGATATCTATATGGATGATGTATTGACTGGATTTGCACTACGTGTAGGTAAGCAGTCTAAACGCTATACATTACATAAACGCATAAATGGAAAGCTATATCGAGATGAAGTAGAAGAAACACACTTGATTACACTAACCGAAGCACGTAAAAAAGCCAGCATAATGATGGTAAATATAAAAAAAGGTATGCATGTTTATGACGGGCTTCATGAAAACTTGGAAGAGCATAAAGATAAGACTAATAATGTACCAACACTAAGAGATGCATATACCTATTTTAAATCAGTAAAGACTGAATTAGCTAAAAGTACTATTACTGATTATGATCGTCAAATACTACAGAATCTGAAAGACTGGCTAGATATATCCTTAAACGATATATCTAAGTCAATGATAAGAGATAAGCAAGCATAGTAAAGCTCAGGCTAACGCAACTATGAGAGCTCTAAGGTCAGTTTGGAATTATTGCCGTGATAGCTTTTTAGATGATAACGAAGACTTTTTAATTAAAGAGCAACCAGTACGCATACTTAACGCCAAGAAAGATTGGAATATAGTTAAGCCGCGTACTAAACATGTTGAAGAAGAATATTTAGGTATGTACCTCAAAACACTTTTGAATTATGTTGATAGAAGCTCACACATGCAAGCGCCCCATAGCAATAATGCACGAGATATCATGCTACTTTTTATGTTCACTGGTGTGCGTTTAAATGAAGCGCAGCCCTTAAAGTGGTCTGACGTCGACCTTAAAGCTGGCAGGATAGTATTTAAAGCTACAAAAAATGGTTCTAATTATCATATGCCTACTAGTAATATTCTACAGGCTATACTTAAGGAAAGGTGGAGGTTGAGTTCAGGCAAGCAATGGGTATTCCCAAGTCACTTGAAAGCCAGCGATGACCATATAAAAGATTTAAGCCGTAGTTATAAGGCCATAAGTAATCAAACAAATTTATATATTACACCACATGATTTGCGCCGCACTTTTGGAACGGTAGCTAATAACTCAAGCATCAGCTATCCAGTCCTTAAACGCTTGCTCAATCATCGTGAAGCTAAATCAAGCGATGATGTTACCCTACAGTATATCCAAGTGAACCGCCCCGACTTTATCGGAGAGTGATTTACTTGAGTCAGGCAGCGATTCCTGACAGGATTAAACTATCATAATACCGCTTTTCAAACTCAAAGGGTGACACATATCCAATCGTGCCATGTAAACGGGTTTTATTAAACCAATCCACCCACTCAAGGGTTGCCAGTTCAACATCGTTCACACCAGTCCAGTTCTGCTTTAAATAGTCAATCACCTCAGATTTATAAAGTCCATTGACCGTTTCAGCCAGTGCATTATCGTATGAATCGCCTGTTGTACCAACAGAAGCAATCACGCCGCAGTCCATCATCTTATCGGTATAGCGAATAGATAAGTACTGAACCCCTCGATCACTGTGATGAATCACATCTTTGGGATTATTTCTATCTGTTATCGCTTGATTTAATGCTGCCATTACCATATCGGTATTCATACGATTCGATACTTTCCAGCCGACGATAGCGCGAGCAAACACATCAATAATAAAAGCGGTGCCGCTTATCGTCTTGATATAGGTAAAGTCTGCCACCCAGAGCTGGTTAGGGCGATGAGCGCTAAAGTTACGATTAACCAAGTCATCAGCACGATAATAAGTTGACGGGGCAATCGGTAGTACTCTACAAATCAGCTCGATCCCATAACTACCTCTATAGTCATCAATAAACTGAACCATTATCTGGGTGGACGGCCCTTCTCCGCCTGGGCGAAAAAAGCCGCAGCCTTTCTGATGATTTCATTAGCTTGTTTAAGCTCTTTATTCTCGCGTTCAAGTTCTTTGATACGCTCTTTGTCACTTTGAGCCTGCACTGAGGCGGGAATGGTTTGGTCTATGTGCTTTTTATGCCAGGATCGCAGGGTTTCAGGTGTACAGCCAATCTTTGACGCTATGGCTTGAATCGCTGACCATGTGGAGGGATAGTCGCCAGACGCTTCAATCAGCATACGAACGGCGCGTTCTTTAATCTCAGGAGTGTAGGTTTGTCTTTTCATTGTCGTATTCTCTCAGAATGTTGAGTCTCCGACAATACCGGGGCGGTTCAGTGTTTAAAATATCATCAATATCTGCATATGCCATGTAATAACCTTACTCTGACAAGTCAGAAAATCTCTATATGCTATTATTTATATAGTGCAGAGAACTGGGGTATGAAACTTACTTTTCTTAGGTGACGCTATTAATATCGGGGTTTGTACTGTATACCCTTATTGCGATTGCTGGCGCTACCACTATCGGCTCACAAATTCTGCTCTATACTTTTGTGGCTCAATATTATCCTACCGCTGTACGTACGACGGCTATGGGTTGGGCATCAGGTATTGGGCGTATTGGTGCTATCGTAGGTCCAATCCTAACTGGTGCGCTACTCACCTTAGAGCTGACCCATCAGATGAACTTCTTATTTATTGCTATACCAGGTATTATCGCAGCCATCGCTATCTTCTTAGTGAATCTTACTGCAGCAGTGGACAGTAAACATGGTAGCGTGACACCAGCTACTTTAGATAGACCTATAGCAACCTAGGTCTGAGTCAGACTTTACTTTCGTTCAGATATTCTTTTCTTATAATTGTCAGTGTTGAGCGTACTCACAATGTGGGTACGCTTTTTTGATACTTTGAATGAAAGATTAGTCCTCTGCTGTTCATCACTTAAAATTTTCATTTGTAGATCCTTACTTTTCAAAGAACTGCTAATACTATTGATTTTGATACTCTGAATTTATTGATATAGTCTAATCCAAATAAAACTGGAACAACCCATATCATGAAAGAGTTTAGGTGATACTGTTAGTATTAGGATTTGTGAAAAACCTGTATTTAAGCTACCTCATTAAGAACTTCCAATAAATTGAAGGTACTTTTTTATTGATCATTATGTTTTACCAATATATAAAAAATAATGAAAATTTTATGATTACATTATTATGCACTGGTATGTAGACAACCCCTTAAAATTAAAGATATTAAAAAAGACGCTAGCCTTTCGGGTTAGCGTCTTTTTATTTGGGTTAAGCGTTTAGCATGCTTCTTACATATCAAAAATCTTGCCACGGTTCATAATGTTATTCGGATCAAAGACTTTTTTTACCTCTCGTAAGTACTCAATCTCTATCTCGCTGCGGCTATATTGTAAATAAGGCTTTTTAGTCATACCGACGCCATGTTCAGCTGAAACCGAACCGCCATATTTTTGCACCGTCTCAAACACGTGTTTGTTGACGATTTGACACTCTGCAAAGAAATCATCTTTGCTCATGTTCTCAGGCTTTAAGATATTAAGATGCAAGTTACCATCGCCGATATGACCGAACCAGCAGACTTCAAAGTCAGGGTAGTTGCTACTGACGATGTGATCAATCTCGGTGATAAAGTCAGGGACATAGCTTATCAGTACAGATACATCGTTCTTATAAGGCGTAAATACTGAGATGGTCTCGGAGATGTATTCGCGCAATTTCCACAGCTCTTCAGCCTGTGCCAAGCTCTGGCTCATGACACCATCGACGACCCAGCCTTGTTCCATACAATGCTCAAATATCGCCATGGCTTTATCCATGATCGGCTCGTACGGTGCTTCAAACTCTAATAGCGTATAAAATTTGGTACGGGATTCAAACGGCTCTTGTACTTGACCATGTGCCATTAGCTTATCAATCGCTACATCGTCAAAGAACTCAAATGCCGTCAAATCAATTTGTGCTTGAAAAGCAGAGAGTACGTTCATAACGTCATTAAAGCTGTCCATACCAAGCACCATAACGTTTAAATCTTGGGGCTGACGCTCAAGTTTGATTTGTGCATGAGTGACGAGTCCAAGTGTACCTTCACTACCGATAAATAACTGGCGCAGGTCATAACCCGTGGCATTCTTTACCATACCGCGGTTGAGATGCAAGATATCACCTTTACCCGTAACAACAGTCAAGCCCATAATCCATTGACGGGTCATGCCATAACGAATGACTTTGATACCGCCAGCATTGGTACCGATATTGCCACCGATTTGACTAGAACCTGCTGAGGCAAAGTCGACAGGGTAGTATAGGTCTTTAGATTCAGCAAACTGTTGCAGCTGCTCGGTGACCACACCTGCTTCAATCTCGACCATGCGATCTGCAGGGTAAAATTGTCCGATACGGTTCATTTTATCCATGCTCACGACTATCTCGCCATTAGCCGCCACGGCACCAGCAGACAGACCAGTACGGCCGCCACTAGGTGTCAGGACGACGTTGTGCTCATTGGCAAGGAGTACGATGGACTGCACTTGCTCGGTGGTCTTTGGAAAGACGATGGCAGATGCAGCTGGAGCAAAATGCTTGGTCCAGTCTTTACCCCAGTGCTCTAAGCTCTCAGCGTCGGTTTTTATTTGGCTGGCGTCGAAATCATGATCTTGTTGCAACTTTTGTATGATAATATCAACCACCCCTTGTGAGAGGTCTGAAAAATTATTCACCGGATATATTCCCTAAGATAGTAAATAAAAACGCATTAATAGCTGCTACTATTTTTATCAATAGTGAGACAGAGGTTTTGCTATTTTGAACCGACTATACGTGTTTAACACTTATGCCATCTTTTGCAAAGCAACAAAACAATCTTGCAGACTCTGAGCTTGGGTCGTCTCATACAAAGCCAATTCATCTTGAACGTGAGTACCCAATGCTTTTTCAAACTCCTGTTGATTCGAATTTCCCTCATAACTACTTTGTTCAGTGTCACGTAGATTCGACTGAAAAATTCCTGCCGCACTCACAGGTAAAAAATCTTCGTAAACAATAGGCTCAATACGTATCACGTTTTTTTCGATCAGCTCGATAATCGCGGATTTGGACTCAGCCGTCTCCAAGCTTGTGAGTTGCAAGTCAGTATTGCTGTTATCCACTGGTTGATAATAAAAATACGCTAAACCCTCTCTATGTAGCGTTTGATAATCATCAGGGAATTCAGCAAATGTCGCCTCTAAAATCTGATAATACTGTGAGGCATTGGCTTCATTTGGGGTCACACCTAGCTTTTCACGAGCGTCACTCAGCAGTTTGTCATATAGTGCTCGACCCTTTGGCGTCAATGCCACACCGCGCTGCTCAATCTCACCAAAGCGTGCCGTATGTTGGCCTTGCTCATAGCTACTTTGTCCTGCATCGGCCAACGTATTCTTAAAGCGAACCGCTTCTTCTAGTGCCTTAAAGCTCGTTTGTCTTAATAAAATCGGGCAATTTCGTTTTGGTGGCCCTTCGATGATCGCTTTTGGCGGTATCCCTCTTGCTTGCATGCTGTGCTGTACAGTATCAATATCCAACGTTCGAGGTGTTAGGTGGTTGATATGTGGGCCTTTAAACCCGACCACATCAGCGATGAGACCATGTTGCTGCAACAGCTTTTCATACAGCGCTTTTGACACAGGGGTTTTGTCATGCCAGCGAAACGTTTCTAATGCCTCAACGACGAACTGCTGGCCTGCTTGCTTGCTCAAACCACCTTGCACTTCAAAAGACTCAATGAGCTCGATGACAGTATCAGTAAAGATATTGCGGCGGGCCAATGCTGCTACAGCCTCTTCTTTGAGCGCTTCGTTACCAATAAGATCTAAACGTAATAATGACGTAAACACTCGAAAGGGGCTTTTACTCAATGACGTTGCATCAGTCGCTCGAAATGCGGTGGAGTGTACAGGCACACCAGCTGGGGCCAAATCATAGTAGCCCACAGGATACATACCCATCACTGCAAACAATCGACGCATCATACTAAGCTCAGCAGCAGTACCCACTCTAATGGCACCGTGACGCTCCATACTGAGCCTATTCATTTCGCCAGTATGCTCAAGCTGCGCTTTGATATCAGGTTGAGCAGCTAAAACCTCTGTGTTCACGTCAGTGACCAAATCAACAAGATCGCCATATAACGGTACTTCTGCTTGATACATCGCTGACATGGCCATAGAAAACTCATGGCGAATGTCATCACTGCTCATAAAATTGTGATTACTCATAGATATTTATCCTTTTTTACATCTACGGCGGGCTTGAATCCCATTAATAATTAATCTGTATATTTAAGACCACTCGACTGGATTTTGATTAGGAATCGTACGTAATACGTCTCTTAAAATATCAAGGCCAGCTTTTAGCGTTTCAGGCTCAATGGTCAGAGGTGGTAACAATCGAATGATATGACGGTATTTACCACTTGGCATAAGCAGTAAGCCTCGCTTTCGTGCTTGGGTTAGTACGTGAGCCATCACACTAGGATGAGATCCATACTCCGCATGACGCAGCTCAATACCGCGCATCGCCCCAATACCCGTGAGACCATACAGCCAAGGGGAAACGCCTTCCGCCTGCCATTGCGCAATACTTGTTTCAATTGCTTGCGCATAGTGCTTAGCCGATGCCCATATCTCATCCTCTTGCATGATGTCTATCGTGGCATTTGCCGCTGCACACGCCACTGGATTACCAGAATATGTACCGCCCAAACTGCCTTTAGGCAAGCCATTTATCACACTGGCCTTGCCTACGACTGCACCTAAGGGCAAGCCACCTGCAATGCTTTTGCCCAGCAGTATCATATCGGGCTCAATACCCAAATGTGAAAAGGCGAATGGTGAGCCAGTACGTCCATATCCTGATTGAATTTCATCCATAATCAGTAAGATACCGTGCTCATCACAAAAGGCGCGCAGGTACTGAGCAAAAGAGGGTGACATTAATTGAAACCCACCCTCCCCTTGTATGGGCTCTGCGATAATCGCACCAATATTATTGATGTCAGTTTCTACTTCAAACAAACGATTTAACGCATCGATTGCATGTTGGTCACTCACCTCATTGTCTGGACTGGGGAAAGGAATGTGATAGACACTACCGGCTAACGGTCCCAACCCTCGCTTGTAAGGGGCAACCTTGCCATTTAGATTAACAGCAGCCAATGTACGGCCATGGAACCCGCCATCAAAAGCAATGACCCCGGTACGCTTGGTCTTGAGACGGGCAATTTTTATGGCATTTTCCGTGGCTTCCGCACCAGAATTGGTGAGCATGCCTGATAGCTCCCCACTGATAGGAATGAGCTCGCATAATCGTGGCATGAAGGTTTGATAGGGGGTGTGAGCAGCTGCGTTATAGGCATAATGAATGAGCGATTGGGTTTGATTGATAATGGCCGTCACGATGTGAAGATGGCAATGTCCGAAGTTCAAAACGCCAATGCCACCCACAAAATCGATGTAGCATTGATCATTATTGTCCCAAACTTTTGCATTCTTACCTTTGGTTAAGGTAATGGGATGCACCATCGTAAAAGCATCAGTGACGTTGTATAGCTTATCCATTAAGAGTCTCTTATCTTCCTTAAATGTGACCCTCATTTCAGCAAAACCTGATGCGCTCAGCAAACGAATAATAGTTGTGCTTTCATTCCTTTTCGTCATTGTGGTAAAAAACCAAGGCTAAGATAGAAAAGACCTAAGCATAAACATATATTTAATCAATGGCTTATAAATATCCTCAACAGCTTTTGTTACGGTGGACGCTTGCACTGATCACTGTCAATTAGCAGTAAATATTTATCTAACCAACAAACAAGACTCGTTTTTTAACGGTTCAATCTATCCTAATGTTCAAGATAAGCAGATATCCAGTTTATAATGACTTTTATTCTGTGTGATTCACCAAGTGATAATGGATAAGTCATATAATAAGACCCTCTGCCTTTTGCAGCATAATCCCATGCGGTGACCAGTGCCCCTGACTGCAACTCACGCTCTACCAAGCGTAGCGGTACCAGCGCGAGACCATACCCCAATAATGCCGCTGATATACATGCCTGAAACGTATCAAGACGTGGGCCAACGAACGTCGTGTTAACACTGATATCCTGTTGCTCAAAATACTCATGCCATGCATGTAAGCGCGAGTTGAGGTGCAGTAGGGTACAACTAGCGACATCGCTCGTGAAGGGTTTTTCGTCTTTTAAATAATCAGGATGACAGACGGCCACACTGTATTCATCAAACAGCTTAATTGCCTCCATTCCACCCCAAATACCCGTACCATACAAAAACGCGATATCGACATTTTGGTCTTCAGAAAAAAATGGTCCAACCTGTTCTTTGATTTCCACATTGATTAAAGGATGCGCCTCATTGAACCCACTCAACGCAGGAATGAGCCAGCGTGAACAAAACGTTGGGTGCGAGACAACTCTTAATACCTCGGTATTGTCATTATGAGACACTAAATTAGTAGTCGCTATTTCAATATGCTTCAGTATATCGAGTACGTCTAAATAATAAGTCTTACCAGCAGGCGTCAATGATATTTTTTGAGGTGTTCGATAAAACAGAGCAATATTTAGCACTTCCTCTAGCTGCGCGACTTGCTTACTAATGGCACTTTGAGTCATATGCATCTCTTGCGCTGCATTGGTAAAACTTAAGTGTCTAGCCGCTGTCTCAAAACATTGTAAAGCTTTGGTTGAAGGATATTTTCTAAAATCTAGCGAACTGTTGGTATCCGTTTTCATAACTTTTTTCAAATCCAAAATAGTAATTGTGGTTAGGGCCTGCTGGTATAATCCTGCTTCGCTTGCTGTGTACAAAAATACTTCAAAGGCTGTAAAACCCATCCCAACCGTTCTGTATCTGCTTTAAATTGATCGATTATATATCGAGTAAAGCGCCCAAGCGTTCATCAACAATAGGCGAAAATTCCTCTATCAGTAAGAAAAAAAGGAATGCTCGCCATAAATTAATTCGCTTGTTTCAGTGATTGTTGGTGTTTAGTATCTTTACCTTAAGGAAAAATTCTAATATCACATGTCTAAAAACTGACAGCATCCGTATCAAGCCAAAGCGTTTGAATCATACAGGACTGGACAATGGAATGTCTAAAATCAAAATATTCTCTTGCCCATCTCGATATATCCTTTTAAGGGTCAGTAACAGATATTGTAAATAACAGGAGATAGTAATGGGAATAATTTGGCGTTGGTATACCAGTATGTCATTCATGGTAAAAATGACGGGCGGCTTTTTAATAGGTATCTTTTTGGCACTGGTATTGGGCGAGCACAGTAGCTTTCTGTCACCGCTTGGAACCCTGTTTTTAAACTTATTAAAAATGGTCGTGATACCTCTTGTTCTTTTCTCTTTGATGGTCGCAGTCAACCATTCCAACCCTAAAGAACTCGGTCGGATAGGACTAAAAATATTCCCCTTTTATATCGTCTCGACTGGTATTGCTGTGGTCGTTGGTATTATTTTGGCAAAAATGACCAATCCTGGTGCAGGATTTTCTTTACCGACCGCCGTAACTATGGATGCCCCTGCTCGCCCATCTTTCATTGATACCTTATTGAATATGGTACCTAGTAATATTTTTCATGCTTTTGCTCAAGGTGATATTCTCGCGGTCGTATTTGTCGCTGTTATCTCTGGATTGGCTATTTTATTCATGCGCCATTCAGCAGACGAAAAGCAACAAGAGATGGGTAATTTTTTATTCAGAATGCTCGAAGCCTGTAACGAAGTCGTTTCTAAAATACTAAACGGTATTCTATTATACGCACCGATTGGTGTACTGGGCATTACTGCTAATACCTTTGGTACACAAGGATTAGATGTCGTTATTGCGCTGGGTAAATTCATTGGTACGTCATACCTTGGCGTCATCGTATTGGTGGGTGTTGTTTTTCCGATCATGTTGAAACTGTTTGGTGTGAGAGTCATTCAATTCTACAAAAACATCAAAGAAGCGGCCTTTACCTCATTTGTGACCAGCAGTAGCCTGAGCACGCTACCGATTACCATTAAATGCGCAGAAAAAGCAGGTATTGGTGAGCGTGTTGCCAAACTGACATTGCCTATTGGTGCAACCGTAAACATGAATGGTACGGCATTACGTTTTGGTGTCGCTGTCATTTTTGCAGCAGAAATCATGGGGATGTCACTGTCGGTACCTGAATTGGCCACCATTGTCATCATTGGTACTATGGCCGCGATTGGTACGGCTGGTGTCCCAGGTGCTGGATTAATTGGTATGTCTATCGTCTTTACCCAAGCGGGATTGCCCATCGAAATCGTTGCGCTCACCGCAGGTATCAATATCTTGGTCGATATGATCTTCACTTTTGGCAACGTCGTTGGTGACTTAGTGGGTGCCAAAATAGTAGATCAGACTGAGAAAAGAAGTAACTTTGGAAACTTAACTGATGCTAATTTGGGACATCAAAATGAGATGCAAAAAGTGATCGCTATTGAATAAATTTTAACTAGAAAAATTAATAATATCTGAATATATTCTAGGATTACTCACATGAGTATTATGCACATCACATAACACTCATGTCGATATTGCCGTTTGCCTATAACGCCGCTTAGAGTGTCTCAAGTTTGCAACACATCAACGCACCTTAAATAAACGGAGTAGTCGCAATAGGACTGCAAACTCAAGGTTGTATGTATAAGGTGTTTGAAAGGCACTAACATTAATTAATGAAGATATTATAGGGTCTGTTGAACATTCAAACATTAGGGCTGATGATCGCTAAAATTACACCAAATTAGGCGCAAGCCGACTATGTCGAGACCTTAGCTAGGCTTACAACAACGTTTGGGGAGATTCTAGCATCAGCCTTTCATGGCAGTACTAATTATAACCATCCTCTTATACTTTTAGTACGAAAAGACCTTTTGATCTTTAGATTTCATAGCTTAGAGTATTTTATCGATTTCATGTTTTTATCTAGGTAAGCTTCTTAATATTGGAGTTTCCTCTATTAATGTTCCATGTCCTCGATCAACACCATAATCTTTAAGTAAATATCTAAAAACTGGTTTTTTCCGCTATCCAAAACTCACTACTAACCATCGTTCTAGCCGTTGTATTGGTTCACGTAACGCAGTTGAATACGTTGCCATACCACCACTTAATCCCATCAGGTAGCCTAATCCAGTATCAGTCAAACGCGCTTGGATAACCGCTTTATAGTTCTGAAGGAGACTGGCAAGTCGCTACCATATTCAGCAATAAATATTGTTAGCGGTGTAATAAACACTACTGCTATAGTCAGTCTACAATAAACTTAGCACAACCCATATCATAGAACAATTCGTCTAAATAACTCTCCATCTATCCTTGGTATAGAAACTCCTCTTGCACCCATTTTTTTCAATAGAGTTTAGATTAGGCTCACCTACGAAGCACTGCTGCTAAGACAGATATTCTTAAATAACAATGGTATAACCTTCATGATAGCTAATATAGCAATATTACATAATCTACTTAAGAGACTATAACCTTCAAAAAATTTTAAGCTAGGTTGTATATGATATATACCTGTCTCAGGCCTTTATTATTCTTAGGTAAAGTTTTCAATATCGGGGTTTACAGAGATGCAAGACAAGAGTTGTTATCACAGTGGGACGAGCATTTAAAAGGGTTTAAGCTATAGATCGCCAAGACAAATGTAGTTTAACTTTTACCGTCAGGCTGCATAACTAAGATATCCCAAGCTAGTTTCTACTAGTTTTACAGCATAGATCAAGCCCGCCTCTAATATGCTCGGAGAGGGTCACTTAAACTAATTTTAGATAACGTATGAAGTCCATAGTTTTTTATATGAAAAAATGGTGCAGACATTAATAAAACCTACAATAAGGTTGCGATTTTTAAGTTGCAACCTTAATTTGGTACGTATAAATATTACATAACAACGCCATTATTGACTAAGCTGCTGCTCAACCAAGGTTATCCAGTAATCAATGCCAATGGCTAAAATACCGTCGTTAAAATCATAAAGTGGGTTATGTAGAGCAGTACCGCCACACTCGCCTTCACCATTACCAATCAAAATATAACAACCATCAATCTCACGTAACATAAATGAGAAATCCTCACTGATTGTGTATCGTTCACAATTGCCATTTACGTTATCAGCGCCAACCACTTTTTTTGCCGCTGTGACAGCATGAGTCGTCTCAACTGGAGCATTGACCGTAGACAAACAAGTGCTGTTGAAGTGATATTCATAATCAACTCCTGCAGATATACACTGCCCTTCCACCACACGTTCAATGGCCTTTTCAATTTTACCCAATGCTGAATCGGTAAAACTGCGCGTGTCACCAGTGATCGTAACTTGTGAAGGAATAACATTAACCGTACCATTGGTCTCAAAGTTGGTCACTGAGATTATAGCGGTTTCATCTATGGCACTTAAATTACGCGAAACAATCGTTTGCAATGCAGTAACCACTTGCGCACCAACAACGATCGGATCTGTACCCATATGCGGTAATGCCGCATGCCCACCAGTGGCATTGATAACAATTTTAAAGCTGCTTTCACTTGCCATCAATGAGTTTGGTCTAGTTATAAACTGTCCTGCTGGAACACCAGGGATATTATGCATACCATATATGGCGTCCATCTTCCAGCGGGTGAATAAGCCGTCAGCAATCATTGCTTTTGCACCAGTAGCTCGCTCTTCATCTGGCTGAAAAATGAAATGCACTGTACCATCAAAGCGTTTATTATTTGCCAGTGCGTAAGCAGCCCCTAGCAACATAGCAGTATGCCCATCATGCCCGCAAGCATGCATCACGCCATCATTCTTTGAGGTATGGCTGAACGTGTTTTGTTCATGTATTTGTAGCGCATCTATATCAGCACGTAGACCAATTGAGCGCGCACTAGTACCATTTTTTAAAATGCCAACCACACCAGTGCCACCAATATTGCGATGAACTTCCATTCCAAACTCTTCGAGTTTATTAGCGACAAATTCTGCAGTCTTAAACTCTTTGGTACTCAGCTCAGGGTGCTGATGTATATGATGACGCCATTCGACTACTTTTTGTTCTAAATTCATGAATATGTCCTTTTATTGCTATTAAAAAAGCTTCCTCATTACCGTTATTCCTCCACCAATATAAGCTTATCAATGGAAATTATTTCTCACCATTTAGCAATTTACCGTAGCCTGAACATTTAGCTGTTTTGCCACAAAGTTGCATAGAATGCCAAAATAGAGCTGAATTACTAGAAATGATAGGAATACCATATTTATCTTCAAGATACTGAATATGTTCTACTGCTCGAAGACTGGTACAAGACATAAATATTGCTTCTGCTCCAGTATCTTTTACAAGGATTTCAATACCCTCTTCAAAACTACTTAATGACGCTTTATGAATCATATTATCATCCATAATCCCTAACCCAGTTAATGCGACTAATTCAAAACCAGAATCTTCTAATCGCAGTTTAAGTTGGTAGTTAACATCGGTTGGATAGGGAGAAAATATAGCTATTTTCTTTGCGTTAAGATGTTTAAAGGCTGCTTTTGCAGCAGACCATGGGTTTGTAGTAGGTATATCACCACGCCCTTCTGTCAGCAGGTTGGATACTTTTTCTTCACCAATCACAAATGAGGCGGAGGTACATGCAAATGCCATAACATCCATTGGTAGTCCGTCCGCCACCAGTAACGCAGCTGCACCAATGCTTGCAGCAACTTCATCCAACGCTTCTGGTGTCATGCCATTTTTTTTAAATACGCGATTGCTGAATAAAGACGCTTGTTCTGCTAGTAAATGTGACCAATCTGTTTCTAAAGTATGATCATTGGCTAATTGCACCAGACCAATATGTACTCTGTCTGGACGTGGTGCAGGCGTAAATGTCAACTTGATTTCAAAATCATTAAATTGCTCAAGATTCATATTCATATCCATTGTTATTTCCGTCATAGCAATACTGTATCCATCATATTGCTATATTTAGAATAGTGATAATTGAACGTTTTATCAGTGTTATATCTGAAGGATAATAAAAGAGTGATACTTGGTTAGATAGTCGTCGCAATTTTCGGGCTCTCAACATTAATTTCTTTATCTTTTCTAATGGCATAAATAATTCCTGCAACAAAAGCCAGTCCCGTTACCAGTACAATGTACAGTTTGATAGAAGTAATTGAATTGTATATAAGAATCCCTTGCACCACACCAGCAAGGCCTACTAGCGTATAAAATGCCCATAAAGGAACTTTTTTACCAAACTCTCGCGTTGCCCAAGCATGTGGAAATTTACTAGGCAACATTGCAATTGATACCATCATAAAAATACCAATACAAATATCAGTAAGAATGTAGGTATTTGCGATAGTACTGATATCCCAACCAAGAATTATTGGTAGCATAGAGGCTAGCCAACAAAGCGTTAAAATCTTCCAAGGAGTGCCTCTTCTATTGGTAACAGCGAAGCTTTTTGGGAACCATCCATCATGCGTAGCTGCTTGAATAGGTTGTACATAAGAGGCATAAACACTATTAATGGTTGTCGACAGAGCCATAAATGGTCCGCAGATCATAAAAAACACGAATAATGGTGTTGAGAGAACTTCTCGCGCAACAAGGGTCATAGGCTGGTTAGCAACTTCATCAATAGGAAGAACACCACTGGCTACGACCGAAACGCCAAGATAGATTATAAAAATTGTAGCGGTTGTACCTATCATCGCGAAAGGAATGTCTTTTTTAGGATTTTTGGCGTATTTACTAAAATACATTAGATAGTATTGGGCATATGTTGCAAAAGAAAGTAAGCAAGCTGCTTTAAAGATACCTAGATTACCTTGGGATGCAAAATCTGGATTTGCTTGTGGTGAAAGAAGGCTAAAGTCAACTTGCCCAAAGCCAATTAGAATAAATGTCGCAACACCAACCAACAGCAGAGTTGTCATTATGTTTTGGAATCTAGATAGAGTATCTAGACCAAATAAATTCACAATATAGAATACCGTTAAACCTGCAATGGCACCCGCTGAAGGAGTGACTGAGGGAAGTAAGGAGTTTATGTAAAACCCTAGCGCTAATGCATATATAGCGACCGTAGGAAAATATAGAAAGAAGCTTACAACGTACATGCCCGCATATTTTTTGCCAAGTATTCTACTAATAAGAGCGTAAGGGCCACCATCTAAAACCATCGCACCACTCGCAAATAACATAGGTATGTTATAGAGCAGTCCAAATATAAGTGCAATGCCAAAAGCCAACCACAAAGCATGTCCAGTGAGTCCAATACCTGCACCGACAAGCGAAAACAGCCCAGCACCGACACAAATGCCGATCCCCATGGCTAATAGCGTCCATTTGCCCAGAATATGATGATTTCTGTCTAAAGAATTTGACATCTTATTTTATTCCCTATTAATATTCAGTGGATATATCACTTCCGATGTGATTTTTTAGAGCGGTCAAAGTACCTATAGCTGTCCTTTTATATGGGATTCACCTATACGCCTCTTTCATCCGCTCTTGATGCTATTAGTCAATAATGATTAATTCAGGTTCAGCTCGTTTTGTTAACCACTCTGCACCATCTTCTGTAATGACAATGTTTTCTTCATGCAACATCATTTTGCCTAACGCATAGGTCATACCTGGCTCTAGAGTAAGCACCATACCTGGTAGAAGAACGGTATTATCCATGGCGGTATGAGAAGGACGTTCGGTCAACTCCATACCCAAACCATGACCCAGACGACCAATGTCACTTCCTAACGCTCCATTGGCTTCTAATACATTCCACATTGCATTGTAGATATCTGTTGTAGTTGCGCCAGGACGCGCGGCTTCAAAGCCTTTAGTCGTAGCCTCATAAGTAGCGCGATAAGCCGCTTTCGTTTGTTCGCTAGCACGACCAAACGCCCAGTTACGATCAAAATCAGAAAAATAACCATCCCAGACGGCGCCAGTATCAATTAACAAGACGTCACCAGAATCGATGACTCGATCAGTGGGTCCCATCAAAATCTCGTAATAACCATCTGGCCCTGACCCTGCGATAACAAAAGGTGTCTCGTCAGCGCCCTCTCTCATCATATCTATACTAAATTGTTTACAGATTTCACGTTCTGTCATGCCCACTTTTGCGTATGTCGGTATTTTGTCAAAACCTGCATTTGTGATACGACAAATTTCACGAGTCTTGGCAATCTCAGCTTCTGATTTGATTTGACGTAATGTATGTACATCAAGTGACACATCAACAAAATCACTGCTTACCATGCTAGTCAGCAATGCATAGTTGTTGATGGGCATTCGTAAATGAGACTCTATACCTAATGTAGCGCCGATTCGTCCATGCTTACGAGGCAGCGTATTAAGAGTATTGGCCAATAGACTAATACCATCGTCTTCTGGCTGAGGTGAGGCCCAAGTGTATATATCTTCAATCCAAGTTTCTGCCATGCCGGTAGCTCCTATTTTAGGAATAACGGCAATGGGTTTCCCTGCTGCTGGCACAACGACAAACCAAGGACGAGTGGGACTACGCCAGAATTGAGATAAAAAACCAGTAAAGTATCGAACATTTGGTTCAGTAGTAAAAATCATTGCATCGAGTTTGCGCTTATACATCATTTTCTGAGCATTTTCTGTTCTGGTCTCAAACTCTTTTTGAGTAAACCCTCTTGTGAGTTCGTTCATATTTATGACATCCATGTATATTGAAATTTGTTTATATAATCAGATTTTATTTTAAGAAGTGACTGATTGCATGGCCTGCTGTAAATCAAGAATTAAGTCGTCAGTATTTTCCAGACCTATATTCAGTCTAACTAGACGGCCTTCATAATCTTTATTTGGGCGTTCGATAGAGGGGTAAA
Source organism: Psychrobacter sp. NPDC064578 (assembly GCF_044901245.1). Lineage (NCBI taxonomy): Bacteria > Pseudomonadati > Pseudomonadota > Gammaproteobacteria > Moraxellales > Moraxellaceae > Psychrobacter > Psychrobacter sp. NPDC064578. Next base: position 129,710 of record NZ_JBJDPI010000003.1, on the reverse strand, counting down.
CTAAGGCCAGACTGGTTACACCACCCCAGCTCATACCAATTTTGAATAGCGCTAAAGAATTAATAAAATTTTCAACTTCAAGCGCGCTGACATAGTCTTTGAAAATAAAAGAGAAAACACTGCTAGAGCCTGTGAAATCACGTTTCCAAAACTCATGACCAGGACAAGAAGGTAAGGCGGGATGTAACACTTGCTCAACGTTAGGATTTTCTGCTATCCAGTGGGCAACTGTGAGCGTTGATTTTTCAAGATGAGCAAGTCGAATGGCTAGTGTTTGCAAACCTCTAAGCGCTAAACTACAATCATCTGGAGACACGGCGAGCCCTAACTGCTTAAAAGTGGCACCTACTTTTGCTTTTAACTTTTCAGAATTTACGGAAACAGTACCTAAAAGCAAATCACTATGCCCGCCGACATACTTAGTCAGTGCTTGAATACTAATATCAACATTATGACCAAATGCATCAAAGTGTACTCCTGCTGCATAAGTATTATCTAAAGCAACGATGACGTCACTCTTGTGAGCTTCGACACAAATGGCTGGAATATCTTGTACTTCCATAGTGACGGAACCAGGGCTTTCAACCCATATCAAAGTAGTATTTTCTCTAATAAGATGAGAAATATCAGCGCCTAGCATTGGATCATATGCCTCAACTTCGATACCTAAGTTTTTAAGCATACCTTGCGCCATCTCTTTATTTGGGCCATAGGCAGAATAAGGTACTAAAGCATGACTTCCACTCTGGCAAGTGGCCAAATAAACCAACGCAATTGCAGCTTGTCCTCCTGGAACGGTAAAAGTATGATGTGCATTCTCTAGCTCGGCTATACGTTCCGCCAATTCAATGGTCGTCGGCGTTCCGTATAAACCGTAACTATAACCATTTTGTTTTTGATCCCAGCCATCAACTACGTCCGATTGTTTTTCAAACAAAACAGTAGAGCCTCTATAGGTGGGAGTAACTAGAGACTTAAAACCTGGATTGGATAAAACTTGAGGTTGAGTTAATTTAGTTTGCCAATGCATACTTATTTCCTTTAAGTATTGTTAATTTGTACTTGTAAGTTTAGCTTTTTTGCTATAAGAATAACGGTCTGAATATAGCCATTAAATGGGAAAAATTACCAATGAAGACAGCTGATTTGCTAGATAATTTCGATAAGGAGATATTGCGCGTTTTGCAAGAGGATAATAAAACCTCCTTAAAATTTCTTTCTGAAAAAGTTTGTCTATCTATAGCATCCGTTCAACGCAGAATAAAAAAGATGGAGGACAATGGTGTTATTGCTACTAATACAGCAATCGTTGATCCTATAAAAATCGGGAAACTCATTACTATTGTTGTTGAAATACATATAGAAAAATCTCATTCATCAGATTTAGAAACGCTAAAAAAGTCCTTTTCATCACCGTCGATACAGCAGTGTTACTACGTAACAGGGGATGCGGATTTTATTTTGATTTTGGTGGTATCAAGCATGGAAGAGTATAGTGTTATTAGGAAAGAATTGTTCTATGACAATCCTAATATTAAGTGGTTTAGAACGATGATAGTGATGGATCGCGTGAAATCGACATTGCATCAATTGATATAGCTTCATAAAACTTAGTTAGGGTCTAAACAGGCTGAGATAATATAAAAAAGATTAAAGTACACGCTATTTTCATAACTACTGAAGTGTTGACCTATGCTGTTCATATTTTAATCATTAAATTTATATGTAACGGCTTTATTACCGTATAGCACATTTATCAGACCTTACAAGAAGAAATTTTGAAATATCGTTGAGTCTAGTAGGATATTTTTGAATAGCTATTAAATTTAAGAGAATACTATGAAAGTTTTACAATTTAGCTCAATTATCGCGTTAGTGACATTAACCACGCTGGCCGGTTGCCAGCATACGGATAAAACGTTAGAGGGTTCACTAGAAATAAAGCCATCCAACGTCATGCAGAAATTGTTTAGTATCAATACGGATGAAGTATTTTATATCACTTTCCCTGACCATAAGAATCAAGTGGAATTGACAAAGTTTATCAGCGCCAATGACAGCCAAGGTAGCAAACCATATGTGAGAGGTGTATTAGCAAATAATAAAAATTATTCAGCGTCGCTGGACTATACCAATATCACCGCGTTAAACAGCTCAGAAGATAAAAATGTTTTAAATTTATCGCTCCTTATACACTAACCAATACTACCCCTGTATCAGATGAAGCGCTGTCTAATTTAGATAATCCAAACCTTCCTAGCAGCTCACTTTATTTAGGATTTTTTGAGCTAGATTACAACACCAATAATATCACTCAACATAATCAACAGCTCTTAGGGAAGTACAGTACGCTGACTGACATAAACTATGATGGACAAGAGACTGTCAATGTCACCAAACGTCAGCCCCCAACAGAGACTGACCAAAATAAAAACGTCAGATCCAGTGTTCATGACCTAACGTTTAAAGTGCGCGAAGAGATGATGCTGATTGATAATGTGCTTGTGGTATAAGCTTTTAGCTCATGTGAGTACCTGTCACTCTTGTTTTTACCTGCATGATGAGTGCTAAGCAATAAAGAATTAGTGCTAAGGCTAAAAAAATAAAAGTCAAAGGTAAAAACAAGCTTTCTTGGAGCACGCCATCAGAACCAATGTCACCGTAAAATAAGCTTTCCATCAGACCAGATAGTGTAGCGAGGGCCAGCATAATTGATCCACTGATAAATAATTTAGATGTCATGAAAGCTCCATAGGCTCATATTTAAGAATAATAGTCATTTTAAGTTTAGAAGCATTCATCAGGTCATGAGTGCCTAGGCCTATATCGTATATGAAATAATACGCGTATTGGGCGCTCTCCTATTTTTTCATAAACTATTCATACTCGGTCTTTAAAAATATCAATATTCGTTAAAATGTATTTAGCAGTCGTTGACTATAAAAATTTGTGCGATCAAGCTGTAGACCCAAACTCAAATCGCTATCATGTGCTCTACCAAAAAATCTAAAAAAACGCGTGTTTTTGGTGAGACCATATCTCGCTTTAAATAAATAGCGTAAGTGGCACTGATTTCTTCATAAGGACTAAAAATATGATCTGGCATGACTTGAACCAATGACCCGTTCGCCAATTCACTTTTAACAGCCCACAATGGGATTAGCGTCAGACCTGTATGATTCAATACCAGCTGCTTCTGACCATTCACGGAGTTCACTGAAACCTGACTATTAATTATCAACTTTTTACGATCTTCTGCTATCAAAAACCACTCTTTCCAACCGTTATAACCATATCGGATACATTGGTGATCAGCTAGATCGTCAATGCTACAAGGCGTGCCATTATTTTTTAAATATTGGGGGCTTGCACACAGTAGAAAATCATTAAATATCAAGCGTCTGGCAATCATGGTCGAATCAGATAAGCGTCCACTTCGAATAGCCACGTCAATATTTTCTTCTATAAGATCCACAACCCGCTCTGTTAACTCAATTTTTATATCAATATCTGGATATAACGACATAAATTTCGGTATTAATGGTAATACTATGCTTTCACCAAAACCGACTGTCATGCTGATTTTCAGCTTACCCTGTGGCGTTATTTGTAAATCATTAACGGCTCTTTTGGCATTGTCAAACTCTGACACAATTCGCTGAGAGTATTCGTAATATTTGTGCCCCGCTTCAGTCAAACTGGTGTTTCTGGTCGTTTTATTGAGCAGACGTACCCCCAACTCCTTTTCAAGCACCGCTAACTGCCGTGAAATGGAAGACGGCTGTACATCAAAGATGCGGCTGGCTTCTGAAATGCTACCAGTTTCGACAACACTATTGAAGTATGCCAATCGATTTATTGAGCTCATTGCCACTCCTCTATTAAGTTGATAGGTATTCCATTTAACTGTAACCATGGCTTGCTCAAAAAGCAAAAGTAATTTGTTTACTGGGTAATGGTTTGCTAGATTAGCTACGTCTAAACTGACTGTCCTGAAACAAACAATAAGATATTTACACCAGTAAAGGGTAATAACATGAAAGCGATGATCATTAAAGAAATCGGTACAACTGCAGTTTTTCAATTGGCAGAAAAACCAAAACCAACGGCAACACTAGGTCACATGGTTGTGGAAGTGAAAGCCACTAGTGTGAATCCTATTGATACCATGCTGCGCTCAGTCGAGCTGCCTTGGTCGGAGAATTTGCCAGAGATACTACACGGTGATGTAGCTGGCATTGTGAGCGAGATAGGTGCCGACGTCACTGAATTTAGTGTTGGTGACGAAGTTTATGGTATGGCTGGTGGCCTTAACGGTATTGATGGTGCACTTGCTGAATTTATGTTAGTTGATGTGCGTTTGATGGCTAAAAAGCCTAAAACACTCAGCATGAAGCAAGCCGCAGCCCTGCCGTTGGTTGCACTCACTTCTTATGAGGCACTCGTACAAAAAATGAATGTCAAAGAAGGCGATAATGTCCTGATTCATGGTGCAACAGGGGGCGTTGGTCATATTGCCGTTCAGCTAGCAAAAGTACTTGGCGCGACAGTCACCACTACCTACTCTCCTGCTAATAGTGCACTAGCACAAACACTAGGCGCGGATCATCTAGTGGATTATACAACGGCGGAGGTTGATGACTATGTGGCGACGTATACTGACGGCGTGGGTTTTGACAAAATTTTCGATACGGTGGCTGGTGATAATATTCAAAAATCTTTTCAAGCCGTTAGATTCAATGGCCATGTCGCCACTATTTTACCCATTGCTGATCCATTGCAAATTGCTCTCAAAGCCTTATCCTTTCACGGTGTTTTGGTGCTCATTCCATTATTTCATGGCATCAACCATGAATCGCACGGTCGTATCCTGACAATGATTGCGGAGCTGGTTGATACTGGCAAAATCACGCCTATCATAGATGATAGTAACTACTCTATTTGGGAGGTAGCGCGCGCGCATGACCATCTTGAATCAGGTAAAGCAGTAGGTAAAATTACGCTTACTATATAGTAGTATTCGGACGTGTCCTCATTTTGAACATGACGATAAAAATGAGATAAATTGCTGGCAGACTGTATTAAATAGCTGCGTCAAATAGCTGTGTTAAAAATGAGGTGTTCACAGATAATAACGACTCTCTAAAATAACACAGCTCGCTCGTAGACATTCTTATAACGGTAGGGTCATATTTTATTTAGAAGTTTCTAACACTTTAGGAAGTATACCAACAGGTACTCCGAAGACTTTACTCCAGACTCACTGTAATTTTTTATAGCGACCTAACTACAGTAAGAATTAATTTTCGTAAAAGGCTTTCAGCAGCTTCATAACTTAACCCCTCCATCATTACTGCATCTGAAATAGCATCGATTGTACCGTGGATAGCGTATAACACCCCCTTGTTTTCTTGGAAAGACCCTGTTAAATGAGGCTGTAAAATCTGCCAATAGGCTTTAGAAAAGTAGTATCGAATATCAGCTTTGAGGTTTCGGTAGCCAGGGTAAGCTTGTAAAGCGGCAATAATTTCCTCGTATTGAGATCCGCAATGTACTACGCAAGCAAGATATGACTTAACAACACTATCGACGGTGGCTTCGAGAGAGACTGGGTGCTCAGCCACCGCCTGCTCAATAGCTTCAATTACACGTTGATCATAGCTTTGATAGAGGGCTGAAAGTAACGCTTCTCTTGATCCAAAGTGTTCATATGTGATGGGCTTGCTAACTCCTGCGTAATCAGCTAATGAAATTAATGTTAAAGCCTCTGTACCTGACTTCTGAACAATTTGATTAGCCATGGCCAATAACTGAATACGACGTTCTTCTTTTGTCATACGCTTACCCATCCCTCTCTCCTTCTTTTATTCATACGTATTGATTAACACTTTAAGCGATGAAACATGCTTTTGCATCCATGCTTAAATAAAAGAGTAACTCGCTGTATCCCGGATAAGGATGTATGCTCTCCTGCAGTTTCTGTAGGGGGATTTGATTCTGCTTTAATAGCTGTAACTCACCCAACAATTCACACGCCCGTTCTCCTAAAATAGAAGCCCCTAGTATTAATCCTTTGTTGTCACAAATTACTTTTGCTTTACCTATTGTTTTTTGATCCACAACGGCACGATCTAAATCTTCATAGTCAAACGTAAAAGTCTTGATATCATTATGCTCCGTGCTTGCTTCAACTTCAGTTAAGCCACAACGAGCAAACTCGGGGTCTGAGAACGTACACCAAGCGACACCTGATAAGTCAATAGGCTGTGTTCCTACACCATATAAATTATGGATTACATTTCGTGCTTGATACCCAGCCATATGAGAAAAAAGGTAAGGCCCTACCACATCTCCAGTTGCATAAATATTAGAGACGTTGGTTTGACAGTAGTCATTCACCGTGATTCCTTGCGAGGTAGCTTTAATACCAATATCGGCTATATTTAGCGTCGTTAGATTAGGTTGCCGTCCTAAAGCAAACAAGATTTTTTCCGCACAAACGATGGCTTCTCCCTCAGGCGAAGAAAGTGTTAGCTGAATACCTGTAGCATCCTCTGAGACAGCAATAGCACGTTGATTTAGAAGAATATCTACCCCATCTTTTTCTAAGACTTCCTGTAGTAACTTAGAAAGCTCTACTTCTTCTCGATAAAGAATATGAGGAGCCATTTCTACCAGTTTAACTTCTACGCCCAGCGCTTGCATTGCTTGTGACAGCTCAACACCAATAGCCCCAGCGCCCAACACAATGATGCTACTAGGCAGGTTTGGCAAAAGAAAAATATTTTCATTTGTCAGATAATTAACTGTGTTAATACCAAAGATATCTGGAACGACAGGCGATGAGCCTGTGGCAATCATTATATTCTCTGCTTGCAAAGTATTTGTACCTACTTGAACAGTATCTTTATCCAAAAACACGGCTTCACCGTAGAAATATTCGATTCCAGCAGCTTCTAAAACAGGTACAGCTTCTGCTTGATGTGCCTTCTGAATTAATGCTCGTACTTTTGATAAAACATCAGCAGAGTTTATCTCTATAGAACCATATTTTTTTGAGATTTTAATCTCTTTTGCCATTTGTATCATCGCTTTACTAGGGATGCAGCCAGACCATGTACACTCTCCTCCTGGCTGATTACGTTCTACTAAAGCCACTTTTTTCCCATATTCCATAGCAGTCAATGCTGCGTTCAAGCCACCAGCCCCTGCACCAATGACCACTAGGTCGTATAACAATTTGGATGTACTATAGTCACTTATGCTCATAAAAGAACCCTTTTATACCAAAACTTATTTCACTAAAGAAACCTGTTACTAAAAGCAACCTACTTAAGGTAAGTTACTTTTAGTAGGTTAATGGATTTACTCGAAAATAACCAGTATTTTTTAAAGTATTTGTTGGGACTTTCTTGAATAAATGCACTAGATTATAAAATAGACCGCAGAGGTCTTGTGAGCACCTAATAGGCTATACATACCATACTTACTAAGCCTTAATGAGGCTTAAGAACATGCTAAAACTTAGCTAGATCGTCATATTAGTGGCGTTAAGTCAGTATGATGGTAAAAAAATAGAGAGCCTTAACGACTCTCTAAAATAACACAGCCCGCTCGTAGACATCATTATAATGGTAGAACCACTATTTTATTTGGAAGTTTCTAACAAATGAAATACAGGTAATCGCCACTTTGCTCTAACCGCTGCCATACGGATTAAGTAACCAGCAACTAAACTAATAATGACGCTGATATTACTACTAATAGCAAAATGCTGAAGTATTAAATATAAACACGCAATGATTAAAGAAACTGAAGCGTATAATTCATGATGTAAAACTAATGGGGGTTGGCGACATATTAAATCACGTAGCAACCCGCCAAATACGCCTGTTACAATGGCAGCAACCACACAAACACCATAATGAAGTCCCATGTTAAGCCCTACTTGGCAACCAATAATGCTAAAGGCCGCTAGCCCCAAGGCATCCAAACGCATGAAAACACCATTAAATTTAACAACCCATCTCGCCAACCAGGTCGTTATAAGCCCAGCCACACAAACAATTAATAAATATTCAGGATGTTCTACCCAAGTTAAGGGATAATTACCAAGCAAGATATCTCTGACACTACCACCACCTATCGCCGTTACACTAGCGATAAGCACAACGCCAAACCAATCCATATTTTGTCGTCCCGCGCTTAGTGCACCTGTCATTGCCTCTGCTGTAATACCAATAATGTAAACTATACTCAAAAGCATGGAATACTCACCTTAAATCTATCTGATAGTGTAAATGAGATGAGATTGTAAAGATAAATCTGATGTATTACGAATGATAATTTGAATCGTTTTGCAAGCATCAAGTAACAATCTATTTTAGCAATGGGAAAGCAAAAAATAATGCAACGTTATTGTCACTTTATATGCAAAAGCACTGCTTTTCCCAAGCATAAATCGCGGCTTATGCGTAAGCATCAAATTTTCATAAATAAGTAAAAAAATTACTGAATAGACATAGTCACAGACTTTGAACTCCTCTATCCTAGTGCCCTGACTTAGACCCCATCGAGAGAAATGGGTACAAACCAATATTCCACACCAAGAATGGATAATGGTTTTTTAAATTGCTAAATGATGTGGGCTGTCATGAATTTATTATGAATGGCCCATATAACGATCTTCTGAAGGAATAAAAATTATGATGAGAAAAACGTTACTGCCCAGCATGCTGTTATTAAGTCTGACTGCGTGCCAGAACACTAATACACAGGGCCTTGAGACAACAACGGTTTTACATAACGACCGACCGACGACAACCTCAACCGATAAGTATACTAACAATATAACGGGCGATTACGTCACAGATGGCTATACCAAGCGTAACGAGGGTTATGACTGGTTTGCGATCAGCGTACGTGATGCTGGTCAAGATGCTATTAGTGTATCTATTCGTTCTCGCATAGACAAAAAGAAACCTACTTGTACATTAGACACCGTACTTCATAAAGCTCATGATGGACGGTATCAGTTTTGGGTAGATAATAACCCCGTTTATTTGCGCTTTAATGACAATAGCTTATCCATTGAAGGTGAAGAAGCCTATCTACAAAAAACAGCTTTTTATTGTAGCGGCGGTGCAACGCTTGGTGGCGTATATCAAAAATTAAGCGATACGCTGGATACTCGACAATTGGACAACTCGCAATACGCTACATCACTCAACTATGGTGATTTTTCTACTCAAGTGACCAGTACCTCTGACGGTAATGGTGGTTATATCTTGCAGGTTCAGCCCATGGGTGAAGACATTATCGAGCGACCAATTAGCGATCCTGTTGTTAGTGCCGATGTGGGTGATATGAATGGCGATGGATATCCTGAAATTCTGGTATTCACTCAAAGTGTGGGTAGTGGCTCATATGGTGACGTGATTGCTTATTCGAGCAATAAAGGTCTGTCATGGAGTGAAGTCTCTTATCCAGAGCTGACTGATAAACTCAAACAAGGTTATATGGGTCATGATGCGTTTGCATTGGTTGAGAATGTATTGGTTAGACGTTTCCCACTCTATTTAGAAGACGATAGCAATGCCAACCCACAAGGTAAAACACGCCAAATTCAGTATCATATGATAGATGGTGAGGCTTCTCGTCAGTTTGTGATTGACACAGTTAACGAATTTTAAGTATTCCTTAAAGGTTTGCTGGGTCATAGAATGGCACAAGTGCTATATAAAAACTTTGAAATACAGTTAGTTTTAGCATTAACTGTATTCACGACTGCCTGTACAAATACGGATCTTATGCATACTACCGCTATTGATACTGTACTTGAAGAGACGGCGCTGGTAAAAGCTAAACCAATAGCTATTGAAAAATCGAATATAAATTTCGACAGTCATCCAATTGCAAAACGTTATAGAACTGTGATTAGTGGGGAATATGCGAAACAGGACGTGAATTTTGCAAACCATTACGTAGTAATAACATGGGGCTGTGGTTCAGGCTGTGTCAGTGGTGCGATGGTCGATAGCCGAAATGGAACGGTTTACCCTTTACCAGAAGATAAAGAATGGGGTGGTAATGGCACATATGTTACATTTGAACAGGAAAGCAATATTCTAACGTCAGTATGGGTAATTCCGACCCCAACAGGCGATACTGAAGAAACGCAAAAATACTGGAAATGGAATGAGCAATCTAAAGTATTTGCACATATTTCTGCACTTCCAACATATCTTGAGAGTAAATAAGAGAGAAGACCTATGAAAAAAATAACCAAAATGCAAATGGTAACGATCGTTGCCATACTCCTATATATTGTATGGGAAATTTATATAGGTATATGGTCTAGAACACAAGTTGGAGCGATAATAAGAGTAGATATATTCATTATTTATCCAATTTTGATAGCTCTAATTATTATTTCAGTCAAACAATATATAAAGAATAAGCGAAGCAATCATAGATAAAGAAGCTTAAGAACAGTGCTCGATGAAAAATTAAGCTTTTCTTTTTGATGCTCATTTTTGCAATAGGACATATCTTACTTTACTTCGCTCGATTGGATAAAATGACACCAATTGTGCTTAACACGATGCCGCATAGCATTGCAATTGATAAAGACTCATTGAGTATCAACGCTGCGAGTAAAGCGGTTAGTCCAGGAGACAAGGAGCCAAGCAATAAGGTGCGAATCGACCCAAGCTTGTTGACCGCATAAGAAAACCCAATGGTTGAGACAATACCAACGCCAACGCCCTGTATTAAGATAAAAGGTAGCGCATCGTCAAAAGAGACAGCCCCAAGGTTGGTCTCTAGAAGACCAAATAGAACCATCACTAATGTCACAAAAAATGCAGTGTAAGAAAGGACGATAGCAACCGCTATTGGACTCAAGCTCGTACTTTTTAAGCCTAAGGTGTAACCTGCCCAAACCAAACTCGCAATCAGTAAAAAGGCCATCCCCTGTAGCAAACTACTAGGTGTTGGTCCTGCGTTCCCTACCATCATCGTGGCTACGCCAAAGAAAATAATCATGAATGCCAAAAATTTCTTTAGTGATATACGTTGGCGGTAAAAAATAAAGGACAAGAGTGCGGCAAAAAATACTGGCGTCCCTGTCAAAATAGTACCAACATAAGCGGCAGGAGCAGTACTCGCACCAAAGGTGGCGAGCAACAGAAAAGGAACACCGCCAAATAAAATAAAAATGATATCAGCCCCTCTCATGTTTTTGATTTCCTTCAAACTAGAGAATACCCAAGGCGTCAATAAAAGTAGTGGCACACTAAATCGAATGAGCATGACATCAGCCATGCTTAACGATGATGCTCCAACCGCTCGTACAGTCAATGCAAAGCCTGACCAAATCAATATCACAACAATCATCGCCACATAGCCTTTCATCAGCGGAGACAGGGTGAACAAGGGATTTTTGCGTGAGGAAGGCTGAGAAATGGTATTCATATTGATGTCTTATGCTTGTATATAAAGCCTAATTATCAATCAAAAATCGCGCTTTTATCTCTATTCTTTTATTGAAAATCTATAGTTATTTAGTGGATAATGCCAAATAATATATAATTATTGGCTGGAAACACCAGAAAGGCAATACATGGATAAAATCGACCGTCATATTTTGGAAGTGCTTCAGAAAGAAGGACGCTTATCAACAGCTGAATTAGCCGAGCGTATTGGTCTGTCACCCTCACCTTGTGCTAGGCGCCTGAAACGTTTAGAAGATGAATTTTATATAGAAGGCTATCAAGCGAACATAAATAGAGCTAAAGCTGGCATTGCGATGAGCTTTTTTGTGGAAGTCAGTCTGAGCAACCATCAAGAAGGATCGATTACAGCCTTCGAAAATGCTTTATCTGAGATGGATGAGGTAATCAATGGACATGTTGTTTCGGGCCCTTATGATTACTTATTAGAAGTAGTCAGCGCAGACCTCAACGGTTATGAAGAATTTACTCGTAAACTACATAAGCTTGCTAGCGTTAAAGACATACATACCCACTTATCAGTGAGAAAAGTGATTAATAAAACGACGTTGCCTATTTTTACATGATATCTTTTAATGCTTATTATGCAATATGCCAACAGTTGCCTCACAGGTCTTGCTGCAGAAGCTTTGTGTTTCTTTTATAGAAACTTGAATATTAATAGCGGTTGATATATTCATTATTTATCCAATTTTGATCGCTCTAATTATTATTTCAGTCAAACAATATATAAAAAATAAGCAAAACAATCATAGATAAAAGGCTTAAGAATAGTACGCGATGACATATTAGGCCGTTCTTTTCGACACTCATTTTTGCAAACAGGACATACGTCATGCTTACCCTTCATATTGCTAACGGCGCATCAGCTTCTGGCACTTTAAAACATTATTTCGAACAAAATAAGCTTGATGGAACAAACGAAGTATTGTGCTTTGATGACTATTTGGCCATTGGCCCTTTATATGACGGTAATAAAGTCAATGATCACCAACTGTTAAACCAACGAGCCAACTATCTATTTGATATGTTACAAATAGCGCATCTTGAAGAATTCGCTGACGCAACTATTGAAGAGCAATGGTTAGTAGATATTACTGAAGACATCAGTAAATTATGTCACTTTAACTTTACTCATTACCACAAAGTGGTTATATGGCATGGAGATAATGCGCCTGAACGGTCGTTACTCTATTTGTGTTGCCATATAATTGATGAGCATAAACTCTACCATATCAGTATTAACGACTATAACCTCTCTACTCATATGCTACGTGGAGTGGGTGCCTGTTCTCTTGAAATGTTAGACTTCCTGCATAATCAAGAAAAAAAGATCAATCCCGTAGATTGCGTGCAATATGCACAACTATGGCAAACGCTCGTTAAGTCCTCGAAGCGACCTGACAGCTTATTGCGAATTTTTGAGAGCAACGAAGTCAAATCTGTTGGTGAAGATTATTTTGATAAACAAATACTGACGCAATGCCAAGAACAAGGTCAAGGAAATTTTGTATTAATGATGGCATTGGTTGGCCGTGTTCTGGGGTTAAGTGAGCAGCTTATTACAGACACTTTCATCATCGCTCGAGTCTACTATTTAATCCAAAATACCAGTCTTGAGTATCAAGGAGATTTGGATCAGCCGCGTCAGTTACAAGTTCGAGTCAGAGATTAATCATAATCACCAGCCCTAAATTCTAGGAAAATATCATGAATGTTTTGAAATCTAGCTCAATCATCGCGTTAGTGACATTAATCACGCTAAGTGGCTGCCAGTATGCTGACACAAGACTAGAGAGTCCATTAAAGAAAGAGCAATCTAAAGTCATGCAAAAACTGTTTAATATCGAAACTGATAGACAGTTTTATATCACTTTTCCTGACCACAAGAATCAAGTGGCGTTAACTGAGTTTGTCGGTGCCAATGACAGTCAAGATAGCAAACCGTATGTGAGAGGTGTATTAGCAGATAATAAAAATTATTCAGCGTCGCTGGACTATAGCAATATCACCGCACTAAATAGCTCAAAGGATAAAAATATTGTTAAGTTCATCGTTCCTTATACATTAACCAATAGTAACGCTGTGTCAGATGAAACGCTGTCTACTCTAGATAATCCAAATCTACCCAGCAACTCACTGTATTTAGGATTTTTCGAGCTAGATTATATTACCAATAATATTACTCAATATGATCAACAGCTCCTAGGCAAGTACAGCACGCTGACTGCGATAAGCTATAATGGACAAGATACTGTTAATATCAACATACGTCAGTACCCAACAGAGACTGACCAAAATAAAAATGTCAGATCCAGTTTTCATGACTTGACGTTTAAAGTGGGCGATGAGATGACCCTGATTGAGGACGTGATTGTAGAATAAGCATTTATTGGCTTTGGGTATACTCATTTAATTTTTCAATATGTTTATCGCCTAGCCCTCAGTCATAATGCAGCGTATTGACTAACTATTCAGATTTTAAACAAAAGGCAACCTAGTGAAAAAGAGACTAATTTTAAAAAATCTTTCATCTTCACAATTGATTCCTCTTCTTGAAGAGTGGAGTCCTGCATCAAATGAAGATGTATATATCTGTTTGGATATGGAAATAGGGTTTTCAGGTCAAGGCGATGGCATTAACTTATTTTATGTAACACTAGCCACTCCTGAGTCATTAAGACGATATGTTGTCGGGCCATGTCTTGCAAAGAATAGGACGATACTCATATCCGAGTATAGCTATCAGATAGTTATGAATATTATTCTTGAAATACTTGACGACTGTACCAGAGAAACATTTGAGGAGAGCTGTACTGTACTTCAAAGGTATTTTTCTTGGGAGTATGAAGACTATAATATGTAGTGCTGATATCGACAGCGAAATGTGGTTAATAATATTGTTGATAGTAAAGAGATGAAAACTACGTAATACCTTATCTATAGCCAATAGTTCGATGCCTGTATAGCGCACCGATCACTAAGAGAATATGCATGGTAAGTACACCATGAAGTACACTGCTGTTAATTAAACAACTCGAACCATTGCTACCACTAGCCTACAGCCGTAGATTCAAGTCCTCACTAGGGAACCATAGCCTTAATTTTTTCTGAAAGTATTCTTTTAGACACATGTTTTTTTAGACTGAAATATGCAGAAAAAAACAGATAACACTATATGTAATTTACTTTATTTGCCCTGTTCAAGATCTTCTAGTATGGCACAATTTGCGTTTGCATCACCTGAGCAATGATCAGCAGAAACCTGTAATAAGCTCACCATATCTTGCAATTGAGCTATTTTTTGGTTCAAAGTTGCGATATGTTGCAGTGTCAATTGTTTAACATCAGCACTCTGCCGATCTGTATTTTTCCGCAAATCAAGTAACTCTTTCATCTGTTTGGAGGAAAAACCTAAATCACGAGCCTGTCTCAAAAAGCATAAGTCTTTTATATCTTGTTTAGAATAGATTCGATATCCTGAATTTGAGCGTTTTGCGGCATCAAGTAACCCAATCTGTTCATAATAGCGGATCATTTTGGGAGAGATTCCTGATTGCTCTGACGCTTGACCGATATTCATAACTTTCCTCCTGATATAAAAAGGGTTAAAGCCAAACGGCTACTTTAACCCTATCTTAATACAATCTATGCTTTAATCGTTGGCACCTGAAAATACTTTAAGCGTAAGGCATTACCTAGCACAAAAACAGAGGATAGCGCCATTGCTCCTGCTGCAAAAATTGGTGACAACAAAATTCCAAACGCTGGATACAAGACCCCTGCAGCAATTGGAATCAGAGCAATATTATAGAAAAATGCCCAAAATAGATTTTGTCGAATATTTTTGATGGTCGCTTTACTTAAAGCAATCGCATTAGGAACCCCTTGTAAACTACCCGACATCAACACTACATCTGCGGCTTCAATTGCCACATCTGTCCCTGTCCCAATTGCCAGTCCGACATCAGCTTGAGCAAGAGCGGGCGCATCATTGATACCATCACCAACAAAAGCCACTCGCCCATATTGTTGTTGCAGTTGACATATCGCATCTACTTTTCCATCAGGCAACACTTCTGCGACCACTTGATCAATATGTAATTTTGCGGCAATCGCTTGCGCAGTATGGCGATTGTCGCCTGTAATCATTGCTACTTTTAAGCCCAGTTGATGTAAACCTGCAATAGCGGCATAAGTGGTGTCTTTAATGGGATCTGCAACGGCAATAATGGCTGCTAGCTTCTGGTCAATCGCGACATATATGGGGGTTTTAGCTTCTTGTCCTAAGTGCGCGGCTTCGTCTTTAAAGGAAGTAACATCAAGTCCTAATTGCTGCATATAACGATCAGCACCAATATGAACGGCTTGACCTTCAACTTCTGCTTTGATTCCAAATCCCGTCACAGAGTCAAAAGTAGTAATCGGTAATAAGCTAATATTTTGTTGCTCTGCGGCCTGAACAATGGCTAGGGCAATGGGATGTTCAGACTTTGCTTCAACCGATGCTACAATACGCAAGACTTGCTCACGTTCGAACCCTGGTTGGACATAAAAGTCTGTCAAGGTTGGTTTGCCTTCAGTCAATGTGCCAGTTTTATCGACCGCAATGACTTGAACGTCTTGTAACGCTTGTAATGCTTCACCTTTGCGGAATAAGACGCCCATTTCTGCACCGCGACCCGTACCAACCATAATGGAGGTAGGGGTTGCCAATCCCATTGCACAGGGACAAGCAATGATTAGGACGGCAACGGCGTTGACGAGACTAAACGTCAAAGCAGGGTCAGGACCAAAAATAAACCAGACTATAAAAGTTAGCACTGCCAAAAGTATGACCATGGGGACAAACCACATAGTGACTTTATCAACCAATGCCTGAATCGGTAATTTAGATCCTTGAGCCTGTTCAACCATGCGAATGATTTGCGCCAATACCGACGATTCTCCGATACCCGTTGCCCGAAAATTCAACGTTCCATTCTGATTGACCGTGCCTCCGACCACTTGATCACCGACTTGTTTTTTGACAGGCAAGGGTTCACCTGTAATCATGGATTCATCAATATAACTTTGACCTTCAACGACTTCACCATCGACTGGAACACGCTCACCGGGACGAACCTCAACAATCGTTTCTGTGGTCACTTCTGCAATCGGTACTTCAATCACTTGCCCATTGTGGTGAACACGTGCTGTTTTTGCTTGCATACCCACTAGATGTTGAATGGCTTGAGAGGTACGCCCTTTGGCTTTTGCCTCAAAATAACGCCCTAATAAAATTAAGCTTACAATCACAGCTGCCGCTTCGTAATAAACATTCACAGTGCCTTCAGGTAGAACTTGTGGAATAAATGTTGCGACTAGCGAAAAACTATAAGCCGCCAGTGTTCCAACCGCCACCAATGAATTCATATCTGGAGCAAAGCGCCATAATGCTGGAATACCTTTTTGATAAAAACGTCGCCCTGGAAAGATAAGTACCAGCGTGGTCAAAACAAATTGAATCAGCCAGCTTTGTTGCGTGCCGATATTGTCCATGACCCACATATGAAAAGCTGGAATCATATGTGATCCCATTTCTAGAATAAAAACAGGCACGGCTAGAATTAAAGAGCTCATTAAATCTCGTTTCAGCTGCTGCTGTTCCGTGGATTTTTCATCCTGTTGAACACTCACACTTTGTTCAATCTGCTTAGCCGTGTATCCCGCTTTTTTAACGGCTTGAATCAAATCGCTGCTCTGTACTTGAGCGTTGCCTTGTATCCATGCTCGTTCGGTAGCAAGGTTGACGTTTGCTTGTTGTACGCCCTCGACTTTTTTTAAGGCTTTTTCTACCCGTCCAACACAGGAAGCACAAGTCATACCTTCTATCGACAGCTCAATCGGCTGAGAGACCAAGACCTTATAACCGGCTCGTTCTACGGCTTTGGTTACTGCAATTAGATCTAAAGGTTGAGACGAGGAAATCATGGCGTTTTCAGTCGCAAGATTCACCTC
This sequence comes from Psychrobacter sp. NPDC064578, assembly GCF_044901245.1. NCBI lineage: Bacteria > Pseudomonadati > Pseudomonadota > Gammaproteobacteria > Moraxellales > Moraxellaceae > Psychrobacter > Psychrobacter sp. NPDC064578. The sequence goes on along the minus strand of NZ_JBJDPI010000003.1, from coordinate 112,197 downwards.
AGCAGTTTCAACACCTTCAACTTTTTTTAATACTTTTTCCACTCGTCCCACACAGGAAGCACAGGTCATACCCTCAATGGGTAATGTTTCATTGTAAAGATAAGACTTACTATTTTCTGAGTTCATAACACCCTCTATCATGTTCAATCTGTTATCAACAGCATAGAGGTTGACATAATGGTAAGGTCAAGCGTTTTTTTAAAATGTGTTTGACCTTACCATCATGACAAGGCTTAAGCTTAGTGATGAAATAAAAACTTATTTGGAGAAAGGCTATGAAACTATGGATTGTAAATATGAAATGTGGCGGCTGTGCTCGTGGTGTGACAGCAACCATTCACGATATCGACTCAAACGCCAAGATTGACATTGATTTAGTAGCCAAAGTGGTCAGTATCGAAACCATCGCAAGTGTTGAGCAGATGACGGCTGCTTTAGCAAAGGCTGGCTTCCCTGCACAAGTGCAATGAGTCAGTCTGATAGACGCGCAGTCTATACGATTAACAGAAAGGATTATGGGCTGAATCATTTTGAATTTATTGACCACGCGCGTTTGGTGATAGGTCTACTTTTACGTATAAAAAGTGGATAATGTTACCAAAATGAATACTTTATTTATGACAGGAGTTATCGGCAAGCGCATGCAATATTCCGCAGGATTCAGCCAGCGCTTCACTTGCGCATTTTTGCCGCAACGCTAGTAGATGTTGCTTTAACTGAACCAATTCTTCCATACGTGTTTCTACCGCATCGATATGCTCATCCAATAGCACATTGACCTCACCGCAGTTTTCATCAGGTTTGTCTCTATATTGAAGCAGGGTTCGTACTTCATCCAAAGTCATATCGAGCGTACGGCAGTGCAGGATAAATTGTAGACGCTCAAAATGCACCTCATTGTACAAACGATAATTGCCTTGGCTACGCGCAGGCTCTGGTAATAACCTCTCTTTCTCATAATAGCGAATGGTTTCGACCGTCGCCCCTGTGCGCGTGGCAAGCTCACCAATTTTGATTAGCATGTGTATCTCCTTAAATAGTATTTTCTATTATCTAAAACAATAAAGTAACTATAAGGTTTGCTGATAAAAAATCAAACCCCTTTGTCGTTAAAAGCCTTGACCCTGAAGCTACTATAGGGTCCATAATGTCTTTAATAAGAGGATAAATAACTATGCAATATCATATTGAAGGTATGGACTGTGCCAGTTGTGTTGGCAAAATTGAGCGGGCACTAACACGTATGCCTGGTGTCTCTGAGGTTCAGCTAAATTTTGCGACTCAAAAGCTAGAGTTAACCCTAGAACCTGATACGAGTACTGACGTTAAAGATATCGAAAAGACTATTAAGCGCTTAGGGTTTGGTATATTGGCGTTAACGAGTCAACAAAATGAGATGGGAATTGATGGTGGACCAGAAACAGTAAACGATCAGCGCTGGTGGCAAACCATAAAAGGCAAACAGGTCGTTGGTATTGGACTTTTGATGAGTGCCGCATATATGTTGTCTTTAATTTTCCCTGAATATGGCGCATGGGCTTTTATTGCCGCTGTGGCTATCGGAGTCCTACCATTTGCCCGTAAAGCTTTTGCACTGGCGTTAGTAGGCTCACCTTTTTCAATTGAAATGCTCATGTCTGTTGCGGCTATCGGCGCCCTTATCATTGGAGAGGCAGAAGAAGCTGCTGCCGTGGTCTTTTTATTCTCAGTTGGTGAGCTATTAGAAAGCGTCGCAGCTGATCGTGCGCGCGCTGGCATCAGAGCGTTATCATCACTAGTGCCAAAGACGGCTATTTTATTGGACGCGCAAGGACAACAATGTCAGGTGGCAGCGACTGCATTACAGATTAACGATAAGGTGCTTGTGCGTCCCGGTGATAGAGTTTCTGCTGATGGGGTGATTATTCAAGGGATATCTAGCCTTGATGAGTCACCTGTGACAGGAGAATCTGTTCCTGTTGCCAAGACCATAGGCGATGAGGTCTTTGCTGGATCTATCAACGTTGATGGGGTACTACAAATACGCGTAGAAAAGACAGCGGCAGATAATACGATTGCGCGTATTATTGAACTTGTAGAGCAAGCGCAAGCGTCTAAAGCACCGACTGCACGATTTATTGAGACATTCAGCCGCTACTATACGCCTATCGTGATGGCGATTGCGGCTTTAGTGATTATTATCCCACCTCTACTGATGGGAGCAGAATGGGGAATATGGCTATATCGTGGTTTGGCGCTATTATTGATAGCTTGTCCTTGTGCCCTTGTGCTGTCAACACCTGCTGCTATTGCCTCAGGTTTGGCGGTCGGCACGCGCCATGGACTGCTTATCAAAGGCGGTAATGTCATGGAGTTGGTGGGTCAGGTCAGTACCGTCGCTTTTGATAAAACGGGTACTTTGACTGAAGGAAAACCACGCGTAACCGATGTTATTGGTTTTAAAACAGCGCATACCGCTGCTGAGGGTCACGATAAACTACTGTCACTGTTTGCGAGTGTCGACTCCGTCTCTAGTCACCCACTTGCTAGGGCTATTGTGGATCATGCCAAAGCCGCTAAGGTAGTAATACCTGATGCCTCTAATGCCTTTGCTACGGCAGGCAAAGCCGTTCATGCCACTGTCGCTGGACGCTCTTTGGCCATCGGCTCACCAGTCTACGTCGCTGAGAAAGTGATGTTGCCAGCTGAGCAGCAGATTCAAATTGAGATGCTACAAAATGATGGTAAAACGGTTTCTATTCTGTTTGATGAGCAAACGAGGGAGGCGCTCGGATTGGTCGCTCTACGTGATGAGTTACGAGAAGATGCACAGCAAGCCATTGCCCACCTCAATAAAATGAACGTGCGCTCTGTCATGCTCACAGGTGACAATAGCCGTACGGCAAAAGCGCTTGCTAGTCAGTTAGATATAAAGTGGAAAGCGGAGTTATTACCTGAAGATAAGCTACGTCTACTCAGTGAGATGCAAAGCAATAGTAAAATAGCGATGATTGGTGATGGTATCAATGATGCACCCGCTTTGGCAGCGGCAGATATTGGCATTGCGATGGGCAGTGGCACGGATGTGGCGATCGAAACGGCTGATATTGCCCTATTAAAAAGCCGCGTGATAGACGTTGCTAACCTTATTGCCTTATCCCGCGCTACCATGAGAAATATCCATCAAAATGTCATATTTGCACTTGGGTTAAAAGGCATATTTCTGATAACCACTGTGCTCGGCGTGACAGGACTTTGGATTGCTGTGCTAGCGGATACTGGTGCTACAGTACTGGTGACGCTTAATGCATTGCGTTTACTGCGTTTTAAAGGAGTGTCTTCCCGTTAATGATAGTTAAAGAATAAAACGGTTATGGCTACATCAGTGGCCGTTTTATTACATCTAACTCTTACCTATAAGCAGTCAATGTGCCTACCTTTAAAAAATCATTACCTAAACCTATCACGCCTTATTCGTATTAAATCTGCGTCGATACTCACTTGGCGTCAAACCAACAATGCGCTTAAATATTTTACGAAATGCACTGGCATCACTATAACCCACCTTCCACGCTATTTGCTCAACAGGAGATGACGAGAACTGTAGAAAGTCTTTTGCTTCTCCGATGCGTAATCGCTGACAATATTCTGTGGATATCATGCCCGTCGCCTTATGAAAGCGCCGCAGAAAAGTACGCTCTTCTAACTGCGCGCAATTGGCTAAGGTAGATAAGTCAATATCTTGTGCATTGGTTCTTTGTAGCCAATGCTGTACCTTTAATATGGCTGCGTCACCATGGGTGAGTATTGGAGAAAATGCACTGTAATAACATTGTTCACGCCTTGAGGGGTCGATTAACAACGTACGAGCGGTCTCATTCATCACCTGAGAACCAAGGAAGCGATCAATCATCCTAAGCCCCAAATCTGTCCAAGCCATCGCGCCACCAGCGGTCACAATATCACCGTCTTCGATAATAATACGATCCACATCAAGCTCCACATCAGGGAAACGCTGCTTAAAATCCTCTGCATAACCCCAATGCGTGGTTGCCTTTCTCTTGGAGAGTAGTCCTGTTTCGCCCAATAAAAAAGCACCGGCGCAGACGGACGACAGTATCATCCCTGCCGAATGCTGCTCTTTTAGCCATTCTAGCCAAGGTTCTGCCGCTTGCTTTGCAATCGGTGCTTCTAACGTGGGTGGAATGATGACGGCTGTTAATCTTCCTACGCTATCAAGATTGCTCGAAAAAGTGCGCTTAGGCTGCTGCTTAACGCCGCTAATCTCCCAGTGACTTACTTGTAGAGGCAGATCGGTTGTATCTTGACGTTTGGCGGCGAGTTTACTGGCCACCACTAATAAATCAGTCAGTCCAAGGACAGCCGCCATTTGCGCTTTCTCATAGACGATCAAGCCAATTTCAATAGCATGTTTTTGATTCATATGTCGTTATTAACCTCTTATGTGTCGATGTAGCCACTCGTTAGTGTAGCACAGTGCTTGTAAAATATACGCCTATACAGTCACTTCCATAAATAAAGAGGCATTATCATGAACACACAAGCACTGATCGTTGTCGACATTCAAAATGAGTATTTTCCACAAGGTAACTTATCACTTGTAGGTATTAACGAAGCCGCTGATAATGCAGCTTTGGTGATTGCGTCTGCCAGAGAAAAAGGTCATACCGTCATTCATATCCGTCATGAAATGCCTGCTGACGCACCACTCTTTACGCCTGGTACCGATGGTGTAGAGATTAATGAAAAGGTAAAACCAATAGAGAATGAATCCGTCATCACTAAGCATTACCCCAATTCGTTCCGTGAAACCAATCTGAAAGAGCTATTGGATAAAGAAGGTATCAAAGAAGTAACCGTGATTGGCGCCATGAGCCACATGTGTGTGGATGCCACGGTTCGTGCGGCAGTGGACTTTGGTTATACCACAACTACTGTTCATGATGCCTGTGCCACGCTTGATCTTGAGTTTAATGGCACAAAAGTACCTGCTGCTCAGGCTCATGCCACCATCATGGCAGCGATTGAGTTTCTATATGGCGAAGTGATTGATACCCAAACGTGGATTGCCCGTTAATCCAGAGTTGTTAATCAAATCATGATTTAGTCATGAAATAGACTTTTAAACCCTATTCCGATTAAGAAGGATTTCCTCAATAAGGTAACTACTATGAATATCGCAAAATCGCTGACCGGCACCACACTATTAAGTGGCATGATGTTGTTAACGGCATGTACCACCTTTGCCAGTCCAGCAGCACATTCTAACGCTGTAAAAAAGACAGCGACCAATACCGTTGAATTTCAGCAAATCCGTAATGCCACGATCAAGCTTGATTATGACGGGACAACATTTTTAGTGGATCCGATGCTAGCGGCTAAAAACGCTTATCCAGGGTTTGATGGCACAGTAAATAGCCAAATACGCTATCCAATGGTCGATCTGCCAATGTCTGTTGACGAAGTGCTTAAGGCTGATGCCATTATTTTGACCCACTTACATGATGATCATTGGGATGAAGCTGCACGTAACCTTGTGCCTCGTGACATGCCAATTTTCACCCAAGATGCAGCCGATGCGGCAATCGTACGTAAAGATGGTTTTACCGATGTCAGAGTATTAACCGAACAAGGCGTTGTGTTTAAAGGCACTAAGATCAATAAAACCATCGGACAGCATGGTACTGATGAGATGTACAAAGTGGCGCCATTAGCTAAAGTGCTGGGCAAAACGATGGGGATTATATTCCAGAAACCAAACTACAAGACCGTTTATGTCGCAGGGGATACCATTTGGAATAAGGAAGTAGAGAGTGCACTTACTCACTACAAACCTGATGCCGTCATCCTGAATGCAGGCTATGCCAAGCTGACTACCTTTGTGGATGACTCTATCATCATGGGTAAAGACGATGTATACCGTGCCTATAAATTCTCTCCTAATGCGCAGATTGTTAGCGTGCACATGGATACGGTCAATCATGCCACTCTCACAAAAGCAGAGCTGCGCCGCTTTATCGAAGAAAAGCGCTTAGACAAGCAGCGTGCGCTTGTCCCTAATGATGGTCAAACCTATAAATTCTAGTGCTTGATGGCTGAGTCTTTAAATCTTTCTTGTGTGGCAATACCAAAAGTGTGTTGCCATACATCATCAATACGGTATAACTGAGATCGTTTATGAATATTCCAAATCATTCAGGCAACGCCCCTTTCGCTCTTTCGGTGCTCGACAATGCCTTCACCGGCGTTGGTCACACGGCAGAGGACACCTTTCAAGAGATGATTGCTCTTGCAAAACTGGCAGATAGTAGAGGCTTTCAGCGGTTTTGGATGTCTGAACATCACGCCATGCCTGGTGCTTCGGTGCCTTCGCCGCAGATGATGGTGGCTCGGCTGACTGGGGAAACTGAGCGAATTAGACTTGGTGCAGGCGGCATCATGCTACCGAATCATGTGCCTTTGGTCATTGCTGAACAATTTGATATGCTCGATGCGATGGCGCCAGGACGAATTGATCTTGGTTTGGGACGGGCACTGGGTACGGATGGTGCAACGGCTTCCGCTTTGCGTCGGCATCAGGCAGCAAACGATGAATTTCCTCAGCAAGTCGCAGAGTTGTTGGGCTTTTTAGAAAACAGCTTTCCAAAAGACCATCCTTATAGTGAGGTTCATGCGGTGCCAGGTCCGTGGCAAGCTGAGCAAAACCGAGTGCCACCATCAAAGACCGCCACTGATGTTTGGATCCTGGGGTCATCGACTTATTCAGCCCACATGGCAGCACAGCTTGGCAGACCATATGCGTTCGCTCTACAGTTTGGTAGTGCTGATGTTTTAAATGCGATGCGCATTTACCGAGAAAACTTCCGTCCTTCAAAAATTCTAGCCAAGCCATATAGTTTGGTCAGTATTGGTGCGATTGCAGATGAAGATCCTGTAGAGGCACGTCGCCAATCAACATCGTCTGCCATGGCAATGTTAAGAATGTTCCAGCGCAAACCTTTTGCTTTGCTGCCTCCTGATGAAGTGGCGGCTTTTCAAGGCAATATGCAAGAGCGCCAGATTATTGAGCAGTATACCGATCAAACCCTTCATGGTACTGCTGATGAGGTCGCAAAAGGTTTAGAGGATCTTCAGGAGCAGACAGGGGTGGATGAGGTCATGATGGTGGTTCAGGGCTATTCGCGCCGCGCCCAATCGCTCACTGTTGAGCTAATCGCAGATCACTATCGTATGCCAAGTCACTAGATCCTGTTGGGAATAACGATATTAAAAAGTTAGCAAAGCGCTTAATGCCTAACCATTAGGCTTGATTGGGCTCGTAAGCTACCCTTGATTCTTAGCTCAGATCAAGGTGCGATTGATCTGCTCATGCACATCTACCCAAATGCATTGCACCGATGTAATGACAGCGACACTCAAAAGACACCGATTCTCATCCAAATAGTAGCCCCTGTGTAGATAATGGCTTTTGAAGAAGTAGCGCATACAAGTGCGGTTAGCAACCAAGATAAGCCGTGATATAATGACCCGATAATTAATATTTTATGAAAGGTTTACATTATGGCTCGTACAGCTAGCGCATTACACATTTTAGTAAAACACAAAGAACAGGCTGAAGACATTATTGCCAAGCTTCAAAAAGGCGCTAAGTTCGATGTGCTGGCGAAACGACATTCAACCTGCCCATCAGGTAAAAAAGGCGGCAGCTTAGGTGAGTTTCAACAAGGCGACATGGTACCGCCATTTGATAAAATCTGCTTCAGCGGCAAACTTTTCACCCCACATTTAGTAAAAACCAAATTTGGCTGGCATGTGGTCAAAGTACTTTACAGGACATAAGCATTAGGGGCGGAGCTTTCATTATAAGCCGACTGACATATGCCTTAAACATTATCCTGACTCATACAGGATCTAACATCATGGCAATCACGATTTGAGCTGCCATGATTGACTCATTTATGACCCGAAACGACTTATGATCTAATGTCCGTGCCATATCTAAATCTAAATTTGAGTTGACTCAACTTTAGTTCTCATAAGAGTGATGATGGTAGACAGTTATAAATAGGTTTTGATCATAATAAAGCGTTAAGAACAAAAGGCTGCTACTGCCCTCTCTCCTATTTTATATCAACAATAATAATTTTTAAGGCATTAAAAAAGGACACCGCAGCGTCCTTTTTTATTCTAAATCAAGGCTCATACAAAGCCTATTCTAATGATGCTCGCCAGGAAGTATTCTGGCAAAGGCACGCTGAGCAAGGTTTGGCTTCTTATCGGTAGTCAGTCCAGCACGGGTGCTTGGAAAAATACGATAACCCATCGACTGAATACCAACGTTGATTGCTGGTGCCAATGAGTAAGTAGCTGACGCAAATTTACCCATGTTGCTGGCAATACTGTTTGGTTTATGGACAATCGCTTTGGCAACCATCATCGCTGCTTCATCAGGCATAAGCGCAGGCATGTAGCGGTACAACTTAGTAGGCTCAATCATCGGCGTGCGTACCAATGGCATAAAAATATTGGTAATCGTCACATTATCGCCCTTCACTTCAGCAGCTAAGCAGCGGCTAAAAGCATCCAATGCCGATTTTGAGGCGACATAAGCGGCAAAACGCGGACTGTTTGCCAATACGCCAATAGAGGAGATATTCACAATTTGACCAGTCTGACGTTCAATCATCGTCGGCAAAAACCCAAGAACTATTTTAACCGCGCCAAAGTAATTGATATCCATAGTACGCTCAAAATCATGGAAACGATCAATAGACTCGTGAACCGAACGCCGAATTGAACGACCAGCGTTATTGACCAAGACATCAACATGTCCGAAATCTGCCAAGATTTGCGTGCTAACTTTTTCGATATCATCCATATTGGTCAAATCACAAGGGTAATAACTGGCATTGCCACCAAGCTCCTCGATACTTTCTTTAACGGCTTTTAGTTTGTCTTCGGTACGTGCTAATAAGATAACATGCGCACCGCATTCACTGAGTAAATACGCTGTACGCTCACCAATACCGCTTGATGCCCCTGTGATAATGATATGCTTATCTTTGACCGCTTTGTTGATTGCTTTTTTTGAGGGATTGGCCATAAAAAATCCTTTTTGTTGTTTCTATGCCTATGAATGTTCGATTACAGCATAGCAAAAAATTATGGCTTAAAGTGAACAAAACCGCCGTCTCAGCCAGATAATTTGCCGATCATAAGGATCGATAAACGTATAATCGCAGTATTTTTCAGACTTACGCTTTTCACCGAGCATCGATAAGGAGTATCTGTTTTGATTGCAACTCTAGCTCATTACATTGATTTAATTGCTAAGATAGTCGAGATCATTGGCGTACTTATTATGTTTTTTGGACTGTTTTTTGCTTTTTATCGAGGGATTCGCCTAACCAGTGGGTTTAACCATGAGACCTATATCGAAATCAGACAAACCGTCGGTAAATCTATTTTGTTAGGATTAGAAGTCCTCATCGCCGCTGATATTATGGCGACTGTCGTCACAGAACCGACGTTACGCAGCGTTTTAGTACTAGGTTTTATCGTACTCATTCGGACTTTTTTGAGCTTGTCACTACAAGTAGAATTAGAAGGCAAATTTCCTTGGCAAAAAGAAAATACAGTACTCAAAAAAGAACCACATACCGCTAAAGTGGACGAGCCTTAAAGATTTTTTATCATTTAACAGACGCTTAGCATGAGCCGTTCTCTCACTTACTATTCGTGCGCCTGCAAAAAATCTTCGACCACGCGAAACTGTCCAGCGGTGCTTTCTTCACCATACATCGCTTGGCGAAAAGCATTAGAATTAGGAATGCCTGTGGTATACCAAGCAATGTGCTTGCGAGCGATACGGCAGCCAGAGTACTCACCATAAAAGTCATATAGCTCTTGCAAATGCGCCAGTACGATCTCTTTTATCTCACTGACGCTCGGTGCATCAAGACTCTCACCAGTGCGTAAGAAGTGCTCGATATCACGGAATATCCAAGGTTGTCCTTGGGCAGCACGCCCAATCATCACCGCGTCACAACCTGTCAACTCATAGACACGCTGGGCTTTTTGCGCACTATCGATATCGCCATTGGCAATGACGGGAATGTTGATGCTTTCTTTGACTTCGCGTATCAGCTCATAACGCGCCTCGCCAGTGTACATATCCTCGCGTGTGCGCCCATGAATGGCAATCGCCGCAATACCTGCTTGCTCAGCACGCTTCGCCACACGCAAGATATTCTCACGACCATTTTCATAACCCAATCGCGTTTTTAAGGTCACGGGGGCATTTACGCTATTTACCGCCGCATCTAACAAGCGCGCAACCAAATCTTCGTCTTGCAATAGTGCAGAACCCGCCAGCCTGCGGCAAACTTTTTTGGCAGGGCAGCCCATATTGATATCAATAATTTGCGCGCCATTATCAATCTGATAACGTGCCGCTTCTGCTAATTTATCAGGCTCAGCCCCTGCAATTTGCGCTGATATAGGCGCAATTTCATTGTCAAAATTGGCACGATACAAGGACTTTTTGCGCGCGTAAAGCGCCGTGTCAGCGATAATCATTTCACTCACCGCATGACCGGCACCAAATGATTTACACAATCGCCGAAAAGGATTATCCGTCACGCCCGCCATAGGAGCAACCATGAGGCGGTTTTCAATCGTCAAACCGCCGATATTCAATGGCTGCAATAATGGATGATCAGATACGGGCAAAGACGATGGTAAATCAGGGGAATCAGTAGACATAAAAAACGGCTTGCCATGAATTAAAATAAGATAATAAAAACAAGCCGTTATTCTAAGGAATCGTACACATAATGCAAGCTATAAACGTGAATAACTTGCATTAAGAAACACTACTTTTTCAACAGTGCACCCTTACTTATCAAACACACTGCCCTGCTCTAGTGTGATGTCCTCATCATGCTCCTGCATACGCCATGGCAAACTATCTGGCGACACATTTAAGAAGTGTAGGTATTTTTCGAACTGATCAATAATATCGTTAATCACCGACTCTGATTGATAGCCATATAAATCATAGGTTTGACCACCACGGCGCAAATATACCTCAGCACGATGATGATGCTCTTGTGGTAATTCATTGGCCATATCTTCCGTATAATAATCAGGAATTTCATGCTCTGACAAACGAACTTCATACCAGAACTCAACGTTATCACCGCGTCTTAATTCCAATACAGCACGGTTATTGACCTCATCATAATTTACATCAGGCAACCAACCCGTTTCGGCAAATTTCTCTGCCACCTCATGCATCGATGATAAAACCGTACCTTTGATATAACCCAGCACTTTATCGCGCGTTGGTTGATTGGTGATATAGTCAATACGATCACGCCATGCGTCGAGCTTAAGTAGATGCGGCGGCAAATGATTGTCATTGGCTAGGCTTTGATTGCGATGTCCTTCAATACGTAGTGCGCGCCACATACCAAATGTCGAAATCAATATAATGATTGCAAACGGCAAAGCACTAACGATAGCCGCTGTTTGTAGTGCACTCAGACCGCCCGCGATAAGTAGAACTGCCGCGACCGCTCCCTCGGTTACCACCCAAAACGAGCGCTGCCACCAAGGCGTATCACTACGTCCACCTGCGGCGAGCGAGTCAATCACTAATGACCCTGAATCCGATGACGTCACAAAAAAGGTAATAATTAACAGTACTGTCAATGATGAGACAATCTGCGTAAATGGTAAATTCTCTAGCAATTTAAATAACGCAATCGCTTGGTTGTTTTGCACTTCGCTAATCAGCGCGTCGTAACCATCAACCATAATCATATGCAGTGCCGTATCGCCAAACACCGAAAACCAAAAGAAGGTAAATAGCGTTGGCACTAACATGACGCCCAATACAAACTCACGAATGGTGCGACCGCGACTGATTTTGGCAATGAACAGACCCACAAAAGGCGCCCAAGCAATCGTCCATGCAAAAATAAATAGTGTCCAACTACCGATCCAATCACTTGATTGATAGGCTTGCAAGCTAAAGGTGCGCTCAACGATATTGCCCAGATAGCTACCCGTATTTTCCATGAAAGCATTTAGAATAAAGATCGACGGACCAACGATAAAGACAAATAACATGAGTGCCGTTGCCAATACCATATTTAAAATAGACAAGCGCTTGACGCCTTTGTCCATACCTGCCAACACAGATACCAAGGCAGCTGCAGTCACTAGTGCGATGATGATAACCTGCACCGTCGTATTAACTGGCACCATCTCTGGTAGCAAATAATTTAGACCCGCGTTAATTTGCGCCACCGACAGACCCAAACTGGTGGCGATACCAAACATCGTGCCCACGATCGCAAACACATCAACGGTATGTCCAATAGGGCCATAGATTTTGTCACCGATTAATGGATATAGCGTTGAGCGTACCGACAATGGCAAGCCATGACGAAAAGAGAAATACGCCAGCGACAAACCTACTACGCCATAAATCGCCCAAATATGGAAACCCCAATGGAAATAGGCAATTTGCATGGCTTCTTTGGCAGCTTCAATCGTCTGCGGCGTGGAAAGTGGCGGACTGGCAAAATGTAATACGGGCTCTGCTACGCCATAAAACAATAGCGCGATACCGTAGCCTGCGGAAAAAAGCATGGCAAACCATTCCAGAAACTTATACTCAGCCTCAGCATGGTCAGGGCCCAATTTAATACTGCCATAAGGCGAAAATGCCAAGGCGATGATAAACATCAAAAATATGGCGACTGCCAACATATAAAACCAGCCGAAAGTATCGGTGGTAAATGCCAGCACTTTGCTGAACAGCTCGCCAGCAGCGTCAGGGTTGATGGCTGTACCAATCACCAATAACAGCATAATCGCTGCTGCCGGTACAAAAACCGGTAACAAAATAGTGGAGCGAGGTAATTTACTCATAGAAAGTGATATCCCCAAAAAGTAGCAATGAAAAATAATCTTCGATATCAAGATTAATAATCAGAAGGAGCAGTGCCTTTTTTATAAAAAGTGACTCACAAAGGCGAAAATGCATCAGTTATTATTAAACAAATACAATTTTTATCACACTATGTTCAAAAACCCCAGACAAGCGCCCAACTTGTAACATGACTTTAACGATTGTTACATGACTATTACCAAGTAATAAAAAAGGCCGCTTGTTAGCGACCTTTTTATTTTGTTCTGGAACAATTTACGTTTTGCTTGTTAATTCGACAGCCATCTCGTTTTTTTATTATTAAACAGTAATGGCAGCAGCAAGTTGCTTTGCCGTTTCAGCCAGTTCTGTATGATCAGCTTGGGTCACTGCATGTCGACCGAGCTCATGAATACTCGATGGAATGAGATGCACGTGATAATGAAAAACGGTTTGACCCGCCTCGCTACCATTTAATTGCATCTGAATAATGCCTTCACGCGCAAATACTTGACGCTGTGCTTGCATGACTTTTTTAGCGGTCATTAACACCGCGGCGGCATACTCTGGTTCAAGGTCCGCCAAATCAACGGCTTTTTGCTTAGGAATCACCAGCACATGCCCCTCTGCTTGTGGCATGATATCCATAAAGGCAAGGGTTTTATCATCTTCATAGACTTTGTGATAGGGAATGTCACCGTTTAGCATTTTGGCAAAGATATTGTTATCGTCATAAGCGGCTTGCTCATTGGCTTGGGTCATTATTTTTTCCTTTACTTGTTTGATTATTGGTTGCTCGACAGCTTTTAGAAGGGATGGAATAGCCTGTAATATAGTGGACGAAATGTCGTTTAAGCACAAGTTGCGATAGCACTCGTTATTAAAAATTAGCAATACATAAGCTAATCGCGGTAGCTCACCAATTTGGTTGGCGAGTCAGGCGCTTTAAATGTTATATTAACCCTCTACTTTAACAACACTACGTTTATGGATTCGTCTACTTTGCCGACTCAATCAAATATGAGTAACATTTATACAGAACCTGCTCAAGCAGCGCAAACGTCTGTCACAGCTGACTCTGTGTTCAATAATGAAAAAGAACCAAGCAGCGCTGAGACTGAAAATGAGACTCAAGCCCCCACTCAAAATATTGAGCCTAACGCGCTCATTCTGGCCGAAGCACTGAGCGACAAGACGATTGGTTGGAAGATACACAATTGCAAAATCACTAAAAAGACGGTCACACAGGATTTACCACTACCGTTCTTATATCATTACGACAGTTTAAATGATGCGATTAAGCAAGCAAATCCGCTCACACCCGCCCTCCTGTCACAGTTCAATACGCCCATGAGCGCTTATGAAGCAGCCAAGCTGATTGGTATTAGCGAAGCACTAATCACCAGCCCTTGGCATGTCAAAATCATCGGGTCATTGGTGGTTTTTAGCGAAGCGTTGCAGTTAGCCGTACGCTTGCATTGGACCAATACGGGCAAAGACACCCAACAACTTTATACCCAGAATGAAGCAGATGCTATTACAGCCGCTTTTAAAGATTGGCAGTTTTTTGGTCGTATCGATGTACTCTACAAAAATAATAAGCAAACTTTAATCAGTATAGATGAACAAGCTGAAGGTAATGAGCAACTACTTCGTATTGAAGCAAACGCTGATTATCAATGCTTGCCAGCGACTCATGCGTTAGTGGTTATCGCTAAATTGGAAGCGGACAAAATAGAGCTACCTTGGTTTGAGACGGCGATAGTAGAGCGCGTCGAATAACACCTTATCTTCCAAATACTTACGATGTTATGACTACTATTGACTTGGCATTATCAATGAATAGTTTTCAGTGATTCATATCTAATGGTATGGTAACGACCTAGTATTATTCACTAGTCCTCGCATTTTATAAAAAGCACACTATCAATATTAAAATTGAGGGTGCACATTTTCACAAACCTCGCCTATTTGTAAGGAACATCACATGGATTATCGCTCAAAAACCTCTACTGGCGGCCGTAATATGGCAGGCGCGCGCGCATTATGGCGTGCGACTGGCATGACTGATGGCGACTTTGGTAAACCAATCATTGCGATTGCCAACTCGTTTACCCAGTTCGTACCCGGCCATGTGCATCTAAAAGACTTGGGGCAACTGGTCGCACGTGAAATTGAACAAGCAGGCGGCGTCGCAAAAGAATTCAATACCATTGCAGTCGATGATGGTATTGCCATGGGTCATAGCGGTATGTTGTACTCACTGCCAAGTCGCGACCTAATTGCTGACTCTGTAGAATACATGGTCAATGCTCACTGTGCGGATGCATTAGTATGTATCTCCAACTGCGATAAAATCACGCCGGGTATGTTGATGGCAGCCATGCGCCTCAATATCCCTGTAGTGTTTATTTCAGGTGGCCCAATGGAAGCGGGCAAAATTTTAGCCAGCACAGTTGGTAAGAGCCATAATACCGATGGTAGTGACAGTAGTGCCATTCGCAAACTTGACCTCGTTGATGCGATGATGGATGCCGCTGACGACAGCATTAGTGATGCAGATGTAGCCGCTATCGAAGCCTCAGCCTGCCCAACTTGTGGTTCATGCTCTGGTATGTTTACTGCTAACTCAATGAATTGCTTGACCGAAGCGTTGGGCTTGGCATTACCGGGTAATGGCTCGCTATTGGCAACTCATTCATTACGCCGTGAGCTGTTTTTAGAAGCAGGACGCACCATTGTCTCGCTTGCCAAACGTCGCTATGAGCAAGATGATGATTCAGTATTACCACGCTCCATCGCTAGCAAAGCGGCTTTTGAAAACGCGATGACCTTAGATATCGCGATGGGCGGCTCGACCAACACTATTTTGCATCTGTTAGCTGCTGCTAACGAAGCAGAAGTCGATTTCAAAATGTCAGATATCGATCGTCTAAGCCGCGGTGTACCTTGCCTTGCAAAAGTCGCCCCTGCCTCGCAAAAATACCATATGGAAGATGTGCATCGTGCTGGCGGTGTCTTTGCGTTATTGGCCGAGCTTGATCGTGCTGGATTACTGAAGACTGACGTACCGACCATCCATAGTCCAACGATGAAAGCTGCAATTGATAAGTGGGACATCATGAATCCTGATAATCAAGAGGCACGCGCACGCTTCCTTGCAGCACCGGGTGGCGTACGTACCACTGAGGCATTTTCACAATCAAAAGAATGGTCAAACCTCGACGTCAACCGTGAGTCAGGTTGCATCCGTAGTGCCCAACATGCCTATTCTACAGATGGTGGTTTGGCCGTATTGTATGGCAATATCGCAGAGCGTGGCTGCGTAGTCAAAACCGCAGGTGTGGATGACAGCATCCTAGTATTTACTGGTCGTGCTCGTCTATTTGAGTCACAAGATGATGCTGTCGCTGCGGTATTAGCTGACAATATCGTCGCAGGCGATGTGGTTATCATCCGCTACGAAGGCCCTAAAGGCGGCCCTGGTATGCAAGAAATGCTTTATCCAACGACTTACCTCAAGTCAAAAGGCTTGGGCAAAGAATGCGCCCTACTCACCGATGGTCGTTTCTCTGGTGGTACCTCAGGCCTATCAATCGGTCATGCCAGCCCAGAAGCAGCGGAAGGTGGCGCAATTGGTCTGGTTGAAGAAGGCGATACCATCCATATCGACATCCCTAATCGTACGATTAACATGCAAGTCAGTGATGCCGATTTGGCCACTCGCCGCGAAGCGATGGAAGCTCGTGGCCGCGATGCGTGGAAGCCTGTAAGCCGTGACCGTTATGTGACCCCTGCGCTACGTGCCTATGCTGCCATGACTACCAGTGCCGATACCGGTGCGGTACGTGACGTGAGCCAAGTTGAGCGCTAAGCCTTCAATTATTAATCGTTAAAGTATATTGGTAAAAATCTATTAAGCCTGCGCTATGCAGGCTTTTTTTTCACCAAAAAACAACGCATATGTCGTTTTGATAACGATTTTTTGCGGTAATCATTATTTTTTAGCGTCATTATAATGGACTAGTAAATATGGCCTTATTCTAACTTTTTAAGATAAACATAACAGCGTGCACCTACCTTATGATTGAAAACTACAATTTATTTTTATTGGTCTGCGGTATCGCTTTTTTACTGGGGGCGTTATTCCCCATTATATTTAAGCGCACGCCTATCTCTTTGCCTATGTTGCAGGTCAGCTTTGGGCTGCTGATGGGCTACTGGTGGACGACCTTATCATTCTTAGACCCTATGAATAACGGCTTAATTATCGAAAAATTAACCGAAATTGTGGTGCTCGTATCCTTGGTTGGTGCTGGTATCAAAATTGATACGAAGCTGTCTTGGCAATTGTGGCGACCGACCGTGCGTCTGTTGCTTATTACCATGCCGATTGGCATCTTTGCGATGGCGGTGCTAGGCTACTATGCATTTGGTCTCAGTCTGGGAGCCGCTATATTGCTGGGCGCAGTACTGGCTCCAACCGATCCTGTATTGGCTTCTAGTATTCAAGTAGGGCCACCCAATACAGGTCGCGAAGACACACCTCGCTTTACATTAACGTCAGAAGCAGGATTGAATGACGGACTGGCTTTCCCATTTGTTTATTTGGCCATAAAAATAGCGGAAGCCTTTAGCCAAGGCAATTCCTTTACCCTCGAGATGCTCTGGTCATGGTTCACTCATGATGTCTTATGGAAAATTGGTGCTGGGCTGGTGGTGGGAATTGTCGTTGGTAAAATTATGGCCAAGCTGGTATTTTCAAAATACAGCCAAAACACCACTATTTCTCAAGGCTATGTGGTCATTGCGCTAACGTTAATGGCTTATGGACTTGCC
This sequence comes from Psychrobacter sp. NPDC064578, assembly GCF_044901245.1. Lineage (NCBI taxonomy): Bacteria > Pseudomonadati > Pseudomonadota > Gammaproteobacteria > Moraxellales > Moraxellaceae > Psychrobacter > Psychrobacter sp. NPDC064578. Next base: position 94,418 of record NZ_JBJDPI010000003.1, on the reverse strand, counting down.
GAATTTGTACATAGTTATGGCTTTATCGCCGTATTTATCGCGGCATTTGCCTTTCGCCGCTCAGAGCATGAGCACAGCTATCACCACAAGCTCCATGATTTTGCAGAACAATCAGAAGGCTTACTCATGTCTCTAGTGTTGGTCACTTTCGGCATGTTTCTTGGTCAAGGATTGCAGTCGGGTGTTGAGCTGACATGGCGTGTTTACATCGTCAGCTTCACCTTCCTCTTGTTGATACGTCCCATTGGCGGGTTTATTGCTTTATCAGGACTAAACATGGCACACACTGAAAAATATGCCATCTCTGCTTTGGGCATCCGTGGCATTGGTACGCTATACTATTTATCTTATGCGCTCAACCAAGGTTTTTTCGGTGATGAAGATGCGCTTAAACTGTGGGTCGTCTGTTCAATTGTCATTTTGGCGTCAATCTTTATTCATGGTCTTAGCGCCACAAGGTTGCTTAAAATGACGCCGAATAAATCACATTAACCTTACTCATAGAGCTATCTAGCGTTTTGAAAGCTCTGAATCGACTAAGTTAAGTACCGCTTCCGTTAGTGCAAACTGACGGACATCATTCAGCATCGTGGTGTCAAAATTATGAATAAAGGCAAATGACAACTGACGCTCTGGGTCACACCAAGCCACCGAACCGTTATAGCCCATATGTCCAAATCCTTGCTTGTTTGCATCAACTTTTTCATTGTCTGTATGCTGACAAAGACTAAATAACCGATGATAACCCAAGCGCCAATCCATGTTTGCTGGCATAACAGCATCTAGCCCTGTGACTTGCAGTTTGGATAGTTGCTCAAAAGTGGCGCTATTAATAAACGTGTGTCCTTGCCATGTTCCGCCATTGGCTAACATGGCATAGATGGTCGCCAATGCCTGAGCTGAAGCGACACCATTTGCTGCTGGAATAATGGCCTGTAGTGTCTCACGACTGTGATAATCGATCGCTTGTTTGCCAGCAGGTATGAGTGCTGCCTTATAATTTTTTAGATTAAGCTGACTGCTATTGAAATACAAACGATTAATATGAGCCGTGTCTAATATCGGTAAAGTGTTTTGCTCATCATCTGAACTTAGGTCTACCGCTTTGCCATCCATTAAAGCTTGCTGCTGCCAACAAGTGTAGCTAGGCAGACTAGTATAAGTACGTAAAGTACTTTGTGAGTCGGCTTTTAGGGTTGGCTTATGACGTTTATTACGCAGTTGTGAACCAGCCTCATTTGATATTTCGAAGTCTTTGGCGAGTCTTGCTACTTGGTTGACTTTATTCTCTGGTACACCAAAATAGCAACTATCAGAAATACCTAAAGGCTCAGTGAGATAATGGCGCAATGCCTCAGCTAAAGACATTTCAGTAACGGCTTCTATCAGACCGCCCAACACCCAACCATAGACCAGAGCACTATAAGCGCTGTCATATAGCTCGCCATGGTCTGGTGCTGTGATTGGCATCGCGGCAACTTTATTGAGCATTTGATCCCAATCAAGCAAAGCTTCGCTATCCACATCGATACTCTGAATTGAGAATAAGTTGGCTTGATGCGACATCACGCTACGTAGCGTAATATTCCCTTTATTCTGTGCAGAAAATGCGGGCCAATAATGGGCAATAGGCTGGTCATAATCAAGCATCTGCTGCGAAACCAATATATGTACAAGCGTCGCCAATACACCTTTACCCGTCGAAAAGTTAATCGCCAAAGTATCAGGCTGCCATGACATCTCTGGACGTGCCATCCCCACACTCGCCTGTGCAATGCATTCTCCTGCCAGATAGACAACCACGGCACCACCAGCTGGTGCATCATCAAGCTGTAAGTCGGTGAGTATTTGCTGCAAACGTTGTTGCAACGTTATATTTATCTGATGATCAAAAATCTGCGTGGTTTTATTATTATTATCAATCATGGCTACCCTGCTCCATTTCTATAAAACAGCTAAACGGTAAAAAACTATTTAGCCCTTAATATTAAGTGTTCATATGATAAAAAATACATTATTTGCTAAGGCGTAACTGTTCAATATCTCAATATTAGCAATTTATCTTTTCGTTTGCTTAGGGCATATCCTCATTTTTAAAATAACAACGCGCCTTAATAAAAAAGGCAACCTAGTGGTCGCCTCTCTGTCATGCAATACTGCTCAATAATACGTTGTCACCTTTATGGTCTTAGCGCGGTACCAACAGACGATTATGAACTTCTTGCTCAAGCTTCGTTAAGCCATGACTGCGCCCACGTTCCATAGCGGTGTCCATTTTACGTCCACGTAGCCATCCTGCGCGTAGCGCCATTGCGGCACCCACTCTATTGCCTGAGCCACAATGCACTGCTGTTTTTTTGCCATGATGTTGACGCAATATATTATCAAATGCCAATATATTAAGCTGCTTTAAGTCTGCAGCACCGTTAATAGGCAGATGCTCATAGTGCATGCCAGCTCGCTCGACCGCTGCGGCTTCATCAAAGCTCAATTCATCATCTGGCTGTAAGTTAATCACTAACTCAACCCCAGCTTTCGCTAAGGCAACCACTTTTTCGTCATTGAGTGCACCGCATACAATGGTAGTGTCATCAGGACGAAAATAAGGCTCAAGAATAGTACTAAGATCAACATCATTGTCTAAAACGCTATTGCCAGCATTCGATACTGTGTCAATAGCTACTGAATGATTCAGTTGATCTGAGTTTGGTACGGCGGTGTGTGAAGTCATAATTATAAATTTGTTCGTTATATTTACTATGGTCAATTCCAGTTAAAATAAGTACAAAGCAACCGCGTGTCGATGTATAAGCAATACTTCAAGCAAGGTTAACGCTATTACTTTTCTATCACGAATCGACCATATTGAGATATTTTTTAGCTAAATGACAGTCGTTCTACTGGCTTTTACTCATTGCCACTCTGTAATTTAACCGTACCTGCCAAATGCGGCTTGTCATTTTTAGAGCTAAATAAGCCAAACTCACAGGTATCGTCTGTGTCTTCAAGTGCAGCCACCGGATCAGCGATCAGCTCTACTTCGGCAGGCAAAAAGATAGGCAGTTTAAATGACACATCAACCGTACAAGCATCCGGCAACTCGTCCATCATAGCAAGGCATTTGGCCTTTGACCACATGCCGTGAGCAATCGCTTTAGGAAAGCCAAACGCACGCGCAGATAATGGATGGAGATGAATGAGGTTAAAGTCACCTGAAACAAAAGCATAACGACGACCGATATCTTCTGGCACTTCAAAGATACTATGCACGCCTTCTGGGTTGACTGATGGCTTGACCGTTATTGGACGTGGAGTGCTTTTTTTGTCTTTGCTGCTGATTGGTTTTTTGCTGCGTGACAGATACGTCGAAGTACCTTCCCAAATCACCTTATCTTCTGACTTGACCGTCGTCACAAAATCAAACTGCTGACCCTGAGCATGGTCACGCAAATTATCAAAGGTGACTGACATAGCAACCGTTTCACGCTCACCGATAGGACGATACTGAGTCACACTATTATCGACGTGCACTAGACCCAACATAGCAAATGGAAATGGCTCTTTGACCATCATATTCATTTGCAGCGTTTGAGACAGCACTGAAAAGTAAGTAATAGGTACTTTGCCATTATCTGCAAAACCACAAATTTTACGATAATCGTTTAAGTTACTTTGGTCAATGTGCAAATCGTCCACATAGTAAGTCGCTTGCGGCAATTGGTCTTTGCTAATTTTGCCATTATTACCAATAGGCAATAAACTTTTAACGATATTGGCATAGGTCGTATGCGCTTTCGGCAACGCATCATAATGTTTGTCTGACATAATAAATCCTAAGTGGGGCTTGAGCAAATTTTCTTGGTGTATCTAAAGATGCTATGACATTATTGGTTACAGCCTATCATTGAGCAATGCCACCAGTATTATGCCTAAATTAGGCACAATTCATAGGCGTGGTTTTAGACAATGTAAGCAACTCTCACAGCAAAAAACAATTTGGCTACTGGTTCTCTGTGTTTTTATCATAAAAAAGCCACCCTTGGGCAGCTTTATTACGATTTATGAGCAATTTTTTCGTAAGCATATGTGAGGAAAATTAAAAATAATGATTAATATCAGCTATTTATCATTATCTACACTTACTTATAATTGACACTTACTTATAAAGTGATATTAAGCCCCCAATAAGCTTTGACCACAAACGCGAACGATGTTGCCATTTAAGCCACCAGAAGCAGGTGATGCAAACCATGCGATGGTCTCAGCCACGTCTACTGGCAAGCCGCCTTGGCTCATAGAGTTCATACGGCGACCCGCTTCACGAATAGCAAATGGAATAGCTTCGGTCATTTGCGTTTCAATAAACCCTGGAGCAACGGCGTTAATCGTCATGCCTTTGGCGTTGTCTTCTAACTGCTTGGCAGTGGCATTAACCAAACCAATCACCCCTGCTTTAGAGGTAGCATAGTTGGTTTGACCCAAGTTGCCAGCGATACCTGAAATCGATGACACACAAACGATACGTGCATTGTCTTTTAATACATCGTTGTCTAGTAAATAGCGGTTCAGCCTAGCAATACTACCTAGGTTAATATCGATAACCATGTCCCACTTTTTCTCGTCCATGTTTGCCAATGTCTTATCACGAGTGACGCCAGCATTATGGATGATTGAATCTAAGCCGCCACGCTTTTGTGCAGCTTCGGCGATTTGTTTGCCAGCGTCATCACTGGTGATGTCGACGGTCAATACTGAGCCACTAATTTCGCTAGCGACTTTTTGTAGGTCTGCTTGCTGCTGCGGTACATCAAGGCAGATAACGTGAGCGCCTTCGCGAGCCAAAACGCGAGCAATTGCTTCACCAATACCGCGGCTTGCGCCAGTTACCAGCATGGTTTTACCGCCAAGAGGCTGTGTCCAATCGACATCAACGTTACTACCCTTACTAACGCGTACGACTTGTCCTGAGACATAAGCTGAACGAGCGGAGGTGAAAAAGCGCAAAGTCGAATCTAGATTTTGCTCTGCGCCGTCTTCCACATAAATAAGCTGTGCAGTAATACCGCGTTTGAACTCTTTACCGACAGACTTTACAAAGCCTTCAAGCGCACGCTGAGCCAAAGCTGTATCAATGTCAGTTATATTTTCTGGTGGGCGACCAATAATAATGACGCGACCAGACTTTTCTACACGACGAGCCACAGTATGGAAGAACTCATACACTTCTTTTAATTGATCGGCATTGCTAATATTGCTGGCATCAAATAACAAAACTTTAAATTTATCATCGCCGCCCGTATTGGCTTTTGCTTCCACGCCTGCATCAGCAAGGGCATCTTTGATATCATCACTGCTGTTTACATAAACATCAGCATGTACGTCTGACAAAATTCGAGCAATAGACTCACTGACGCTTTTATCATCGCCATTAGCACGACCAACCAATACGCTACCACGTACTAAAGGCTCACCGCTTTCGAAGCGATCAAGGGTAACAGGTAACGGTAAACCCAAATTTTTGGCCACTTTTTTGCCAATAGAAGACTGAACAAAATCACCATAACGGTCTGACATAATATAATCCCTATAACGAACGGTTAGAATAATAGTAATAAATGTAATGTGCCTATTATATAGACTCAATAACCTCATAATTATTGATATTTAGTAAATGAGTCTAAAGCTGGCCTAACTATACACTGCCATCTTAAACAAGTCCAAAAACCGATAATGTCTACAACAATCTGTAAACAACTCAGTATACAAGACGGTCACTTTTTCTGGATTTAAAAATCACCACATTGTGCTAAAATCAGACCTATAAGTTATAGCAAATGCAATTATCGATAACAATATATTATCAAATCTATCGTTATGCAATGCCAATAATCGATACTAGCCAGTCTACGAAAGTCATATTGATGTCTTTCAAAGCTGATACCGACCTTAGATAAGCGTCACATAGTTTGCCAAAGATATACAGTAAGGTCGTAAAAACGTCTTATCATAAACAGTTATGCGGCGTAATAAGTGATAATATTTGCTTCTTGTTTATTTTCGATTATTGAATTTTTTAATATAATCATTTTTATTATTAGCTTTACTATTGTTACCCTCTTTTCTTCTGCCCATATTTTTTAAGGATAATATTATGAGTAATAAAAACAATCACCCTGATAGCCCTGTTGTTGAAAGCACAGTCGTAAAAGCCACTACCCCAAAATCTACTGATAATAAATCAGACAGCGCCAAAACAGAAAAAGCTAAAAACACGACAGCTACAGATACGTCTAATAAAGAGTCTTCTAGCACCACAGAAGCAAATGATAAATCACCAGCTTCTACTACGAAAAAGCCAGCATCTGCTGCCAAAAAAACCAGCAAAACCAAAGCCGTTGCTGGTCAAAATCGTGTGGCTATCCTAGGTGGCAACCGTATTCCGTTTGCACGCTCGAACGGTTCATACGCTGACGTTAGCAACACCGACATGTTGACAGCTGCATTAGATGGCTTGATTGAACGCTATAATCTACAAGACGAAGTGTTGGGTGAAGTGGTGTCTGGTGCCGTCATGAAACTAAGCCGTGACATCAACCTAACTCGCGAAGCCACGCTTAACACAGCACTCAACCCACATACGCCAACTTACGATATCTCACAAGCTTGCGGTACTGGCTTGCAAGCGACTTTTGCTTCTGCCAATAAAATCGCACTGGGTCTTATCGATTCAGCAATTACTGGCGGCGTAGACACGACCTCTGATGCACCGATCGCGATTGGTGATGGTCTACGTAAAGTACTAATTAAACTGGGCGCGGCTAAAGACAACAAACAACGCCTAAAAGCGCTAATGGGTCTAAATCCAAAAGACTTAATCGATTCACCACAAAACGGTGAACCACGCACTGGTCTATCAATGGGCGACCATCAAGCCATCACCACACTTGAGTGGAATATCAGCCGCGAAGCACAAGATGAGCTTGCTTTTAACAGTCATCAAAACCTAGCGCGCGCTTATGATGAAGGATTCTTTGACGACCTAATCACTCCATACAAAGGTCTGACGCGCGATAACAACTTGCGCCCTGATACCACTTTGGAAAAACTGGCTAAATTAAAGCCTGTGTTTGGTAAAAAGAACGCCAACCCAACGATGACAGCAGCCAACTCTACACCGTTAACGGATGGTGCCTCTTGTGTCCTATTGGGAACCGATGAGTGGGCAAAAGAGCGTGGTCTTAAGCCATTGGCGTATATCGTTCATCAAGAAACGGCTGCCGTTGATTTCATTGGTAAATCTGGCACCACAGAAGGCCTATTAATGGCACCTGCTTATGCCGTACCGCGTATGCTTGAGCGTGCAGGTCTAACACTACAAGATTTCGATTTTTATGAAATCCATGAAGCCTTTGCATCACAAGTGTTATCAACACTAGCTGCTTGGGAAGATGAAAAATTCTGTGAAGAGCGTCTAGGACTAGATGCACCATTAGGCTCTATCGATCGTAGCAAGCTGAACGTTAATGGCTCGTCGTTAGCTGCGGGTCATCCATTTGCCGCAACGGGTGGTCGTATCCTAGCCACTGCAGCGAAGCTATTGGATCAAAAAGGCTCAGGTCGTGCACTAATCTCTATCTGTGCAGCTGGTGGTCAGGGCGTGACTTGTATCTTAGAGAAATAACTCTTTGACTGCTATTATTTGATTGGTATTATTAGTCAATAGTTAGCATAAGTACTTTAAAGCACTCTTTAATCGATGGATTAGAGGGTGCTTTTTTATGCCCATTCACTACTCAAAACTGGATGTTAGTCACGGTCTTGCTAACAACACAATAATGAAACGTAGCCAACGCATAGCTCTATCGGTAGTTATGCTAAAGTAAGAGGATAACCAATAAAAATCATAACAACACTGATTAGGAGTTTTTTATGGGCAAGATACCTTCGTCCATCAATCCCAAATCCCTTACGCCACAAGAGCGTCAGGAACTTAGCTCACCTGAGCAACACAGTTTTATCGAACGTATGGATAAGGAGGTTTTTAATGATCAGTTGCGTCGTAAGATGCACGAAGACCTCATCGATACTTATGATGAAGAGTTAGAAAACGAGATAGATGATTATGTGCGTGACTTTCGTTTTGATGGGCGCGAAATGAGTGAGCAAGAAAGACTTGATCGTCGTATGTACTTTCAAGAGTTGGTAAGGCTACAGCGCGAGCTTATTAAGTTGCAAGACTGGGTCGTTGATCGCGGTGAGCGTATCGTCGTCATATTTGAAGGTCGTGACTCGGCGGGTAAAGGTGGCGCTATCAAGCGTATCACGCAGCGCTTAAATCCTCGTGTGTGTCGAGTGGCTGCCCTACCTGCACCGACAGAACGTGAGCAATCACAATGGTATTTTCAGCGTTATGTCGCCCATTTGCCTGCTGCTGGTGAAATTGTTCTGTTTGACCGCAGTTGGTATAACCGTGTGGGGGTTGAGCGTGTGATGGGTTTTTGTACCGATGCACAGTATGAAGAATTTTTTCAGTCGGTGCCTGAGTTTGAACGTATGTTAGTACGCTCAGGTATTCGCTTGGTGAAGTATTGGTTTTCGATCACTGATGATGAGCAGCATTCACGCTTTATGAGCCGTATTCATGACCCGCTCAAGCAATGGAAGCTCTCAGCCATGGACTTACAGTCACGCCGCCGTTGGGAAGACTATACCAAGGCTAAAGAGACCATGTTTGAGCGAACGCATATTCCTGAAGCACCTTGGTGGGTGGTTGAAGGTAACAATAAAAAACGCGCAAGGCTAAACTGTATTGCTCATCTACTCGAACAAATCCCTTATAAGGAAGTGCCACGTGATGAGGTAGAATTACCCGATCGTAAACGTGATGACGAATACTACCGTGAGCCTATTCCAGATGATATGTATGTGCCACCGCGTTATTAAAAGATATGCTGGCTTTACTTAGGGTATGTCCTCAATTTAATCGATTGTCCTCTAAATGGGCTAAATTTTGCCAAACATCGTCAAATAGCTTATTGATATCTCGATATTATTTGCATTACCTTTATTCTTTGACGGCAATTTTTATCACCATTTTTAAAATGAAGACACGCCCTAGTCTTATGCTCATAAAAAAAGCCGCCTTATCGATATATAAGGTGGCTTTTTTTATACTGTTTATTTAATAATAGTCGTCTAATACTTATCAAAACCATTACAAGTACAATGAATAATTACATGGTATACGTGGACTGCAAACCATCTATTTTACCCGCCAATAATCGCTCAACTTCATTTTTAATTCTTTGACCTGCAATATCAGTTCCAATCTGTACCGCAAAACCTGCCGGTCGACCACCTTGCGTTTTGGCGTTAATCCAGACCACTTTGCCATTCATAGGCAAACGCTCGCTAGAATTGGGTAAAGTGATGGCGATAAATACCTCGTTACCTAGCTGCTGAGCGTCATTGGATGGTACAAATAATGCGCCATTACTGACAAAGGACAAGTAGCTGGCATATAACATTTCGATATTTTCAATGTGGCAGGTTAATATCCCGCCGCGTCCTGGCATGGCCATAGTCAGCTTCCTTCATTAAGTTTGGTATTTTTATTTGCTATCAAGGCAGATTTTCTTATAAACAAGCCAATTCTTGCATTAGCTTATCATAGGCAAATTTTTCTTGCACATTTTGTTGCAGAGCGATTTTTGTCTGCTGTAAGCTATTAGAAAAAAGTGCGAGGCCATTATTATCAGGTGGATACTTTTCTAAGGCAGCGGATAGATTGACGTCTTTTTGAAGCTCATTCAGCCCTAAGCAAACACGGCGCATATCAAGTAGCATCAGCTCAGACAGCTGAATAAATTCTGTGATACTCAGTTGGTTTTGCCAATAGTCACTGGCTGCCACACTACTACGTTTACCACTACGCAATGCCTGCCACGTCGTCAACCATAATGCACGTTTGCTATACCATGGCGCTTGTGCCATGGCTATCGCTGCCAAAGGTGCGCCATTTGCCAATTGGATAAGCTGCTCAATCGCAGCCGTTCCGACCGCTTCACGATTGACCGTAGAGCCAAGTGCCTGTGTCACATAGTCAACGGCGATTACAGGCTGAATGGTCTGTAATGGCAACTGCTGCACCCGACTTTTAATGGTGGGCAGTAATTGTGCTGGAGTATCGCTGATCAAAAATAAATGGACTTGAGCTTGTGGTTCTTCCAAGGTTTTGAGTAGCGCGTTGGCTGCGGCAATCGTCATTTTCTCTGCATGCTCTAACACACAGATACGCATCCCTTGACCACCTTGGTAGATAAAAGGCTGCAAGTTACGGATATCATCCACTTTAATCTTAAGAGCACTGTTATTGGCTGTTTTGGGTGATTTTTTATCCTTTGCAGCGTTACTTAATTTCTCTTTATTATCAGCATTGTCTGCACTGATTGGCATACTGATCAGTGGCAATACCTGTAAGCTTGGATGCGTGCCAGACCTTAGCCATTGGCAACTTTCACACGCGCCGCAAGCCCCTGTGGGATGGCTATCACGCTCACGGCATAACAACCAAGCGACCAAACGCCATACAAAAGCCCGTTTGCCCATACCTTGCATACCAGCAGCTAATAGTGCATGTGGCAAAGATTGCTGTGATGTCAAAACTCGCTTGGTCAATTGCGACCACAGATTTTGCTGCCATGGCAATAACGCGGCAAAATATATGTGGTCTGTGCTATCCATTGTGCCTGTATTTTGCGTCTTATCACTCATAGCTAACGTCCTATCACTTCGCTTGATTATTCAGGATATAGCGTGTTCATGACGCTTTAGATGAAATATTTTTGCTTAGGCTATTTATCCAGTGGGGCTCTGAAATTCACTCAAGCTCATCGCATTTAAGCGGTCTAAATCTTCTTGGGTATCGACCCCTGCAGGTAGCTGACAAGCGGCAACTGCAATAGCAATCTGCGATCCGTTTTCTAAAACGCGTAACTGCTCTAGGCTCTCAAGTCTCTCAAGTGGCGTTTGCGGCCAATGCACAAACTGCTGTAATAAACGGACGCGATAAGCATATAACCCTAAATGACGATAAGCATTTTTTGGTGGGTTTCTATGATCGCCATCGGACAATACGACATCACGGTCGCAAGGAATGGGTGCTCGGCTAAAATAAAGCGCACGTTGCAAGTCATTAGCGTTTTGACTGACAACCTTAACCACTGATGGACGCATAAAGGTCTCATAGTCATCGATAGGCTCACACAAAGTCGCCATCACGCTATCACTGTCTGCGACCAAAAGCGCCTTTACCTGCTCCAATAATAACGGTGGTACTAACGGTTCATCGCCTTGCATGTTGACCACGATATCATGGTCAGCCCACCCTTTGATGGCGGCAACTTCTGCCAAACGGTCAGTGCCTGAAGCATGCTCGCTACTGGTCATCACCACATCAAACCTTGCATCCATGCATATCTTGGCAATATCGTCATCATCCGTGGCAATACACATATCATCAGCGAAGTGCGCTGTTTGCGCCTTTTCAGCAACCCAAAGAATCATCGGCTTACCATGTATCTCTAGTAATGGCTTGCCAGGCAGCCGCGTGCTCTTAAAACGAGCAGGGATAACAATGTGAGTTTTGGCGGGCATAATCACTGACGACATGGGGTTTCCTATAGCAATTTTTATACGGTTTAAAGCATCATCTATTATTTGCTTTAGTATTATTATTGGTACTGTTATTGTTTTCGATATCAATACCTAGCTTTTTTAGCTGCTGCTGCAGATTATCATAACAGCTGTCAGAGAGTTCGGCGGTTACTGGCAGTACCCATAGTCTGTTTATCAGCGTTTGATATTCATTATTCAGCGCTTTATCAGTAGTGGCTTTCGACAGCAACGCTCTCATTTTTACCGCATCTTTACTGGTTACTACGATTGGATATTCGGTATACTGTAACAATTCCGCCAAGTCAAAATCATAATGATCAGGATAAGCATGTCCAACAACATTGAAGCCAAGCGAATTTAAAGTATCAAAAAACCGCTGCGGATAACCAATACCGCTCACCGCATGTACTTTATGGCCCTTTTTAGGCGCATCAATTTGAGAATAAGATAAAGTAGGTTGCCATAAGAGTTGCAGAGCATTAGCCTCTAGATGCATCGTCAAACGATGGGCTCGATACAGATTGCTATTATTTTTATTCTTGTCCACTGAATCTGTTGTTAGTGGTTCATGGTAGATGACAGTTGCACCCTGCAACCGCGACATGGGTTCACGTAAAAACCCTGTTGGCAGGAGTTGCTGATTACCAAAGCCTCGTGCTGAATCGACCACAATCCATTCAATGTCACGTTGCAGTGCATAATGCTGCAAGCCATCGTCGGCAATAATAAATTGCAAGTCAGGATGAGCAGCTAACAAGGTTATAATCGCTTGCTTACGATCAGGACATACTGCCATGGGTGCATTTGTCATATTGACAATCAAACAAGGCTCATCCCCTACCACGTTGGGCAAACTGGCGGCATCGACCAAAGCGGGCATTTGACTGGTGTCGCCACCGTAACCACGGCTGATAACCCCTACCTTTATTCCTCGTTCTTGTAGATAATCAACCAAGGCAATAATCAATGGTGTTTTGCCACTACCGCCCACGCTAATATTGCCGATCACCATAACGGGAACAGGCGCGTGATAACTTGCTAACAGCCCAGCTTTATAAGCTTGACGACGCAGCGTGGTGATAAGTCCGTACAACCAACTAATAGGTAGCAATAGCCATAGCCAAGCGGCTTGACGTTGCCAGGCACGCGTCACTGTCGTTTCAATACTCATGATAATTGACCACTTACCTATTCAGCTAAACTTTAACTTAGCACGATTTGAACGTCAAAGCTGCTCAAAGAATAGTCCAATAATTTTATTCAAAGTCACGTTCATACATTTGCGCATAATGACCTTGCAATTGCATAAGCTCATCGTGCGTGCCCAACTCGACGATTTGACCGCTGTCTAACACGGCGATACGATCGGCTGATTCAATGGTGGTCAGTCGATGTGCAATAACTAACGTGGTACGATCTTTCATCACATTATCAAGCGCTTGCTGAATGTAATACTCTGATTCATTGTCTAACGCACTGGTTGCTTCATCTAAAATTAAAATCGGCGCGTCTTTTAATAGCGCACGAGCAATCGATAAGCGCTGACGCTGCCCGCCAGACAGCTGCAAACCTTCAGCACCGATTTCACTTTGATAGCCGTTTGGCATTTTCATAATAAAATCATGAGCAAAGGCATCTTTTGCGGCGCGCTCAACCTCAGCCTGGGTTTTATTGGCTAAGCCACCATAAGCAATATTGTTAAATACCGTGGTATTGAACAGAACTACTTGTTGATTGACCATCGCAATCTGCGCCCGTAAGCTCTCAAGCTTAATGTCTTCAATCGGTATACCATCCAAGGTAATTTGCCCAGAAGAGGTCGATAAGGTGCGCGTCAATAAATTTACTAAAGAGGATTTACCAGCACCACTTCGCCCTACCAATGCAACCGTCTCACCCGCTCTTACATCTAACGTAAAGTCACGCAAAGCGACCGTTGAATCAGGATAAACCAGACTGACATTGTCCAGCTTGATTTCGCCCGTCAGAGCAGGGCTAAGCACACCAGTATCTGTTTCTTCTGGCTCATCTAACAAGGCAAAAATAGACTCACCTGCCGCGATACCTTTTTGCAGTTTTTGATTGATGTCAGTCAATGAGCGTACCGGCTTGCTGAGCAAACCTGCAGCCGCGATATATGAGATAAACTCACCCGCTGAGATATTGTCTATCACCGATGGGCGTAGTGCGAGCCACACCACAACTGACATGGCTATAGCCATTAGCAGCTGTACTGCTGGCGTATTGATACTGTTGGTTACCACGACCTTCATGCCTTGGCGTAAGTTCTTTTTCGATGTTTTATCGAAGCGTGCGGCTTCGTATGCTTGACCACCATAGTTTTTGACAACCTGATAGCCACCAATCACTTCATTGGTAATATGGCTGACATCACCCATCGTCTCTTGAATACCCTTAGACAACTTTAGATAACGCTTTGAGGCGATGCGAATAAGCCACAATATTGGCGGTAGTACAACGAATAAAATCAACGTCAAACGCCAATTGCTATAAAGCAAGAAACCTATCAAGGCGACGACTGTCAGACCATCACGCAGTAGCGTCTTCATAGAGTCTGTACTAGCGGCGGTGACTTGCTCAACATCAAATATCAGCTTGGATGAAATGGTACCAGCAGGATTGGCTAAGTAAAAAGAGCTTGGCAGACGAAGCAATTTATTAAAGACTTCCACTCGCAGCTCATATACCAAATTACGTGAGACCAGAGCAGAATAATAATTACCCAAAAAGCTACCAACACCGCGGACAAAAAACAGACCAATGATTAATAATGGAAATAAATCCTGTTTGCTTTGATCGTTCTGATTAATGGCATCGGTAATGTATTGAAGTAATTTGGCAATCCAAATCTCTGTCGCCGCATTAATTGCAAAGCCCAAAACAGTAAGCATTAATGCCCACCAGTATGGTTTTAAATAACTCAACAAACGCAGCAAGGTCTTATGTTTAGGTATGTTTGACGGCTCTGCTGATAGTTTTTTAGCAGCAGTTTTTGCAGAGTCAGGTTGATATGCTTGGCTCATAAAAGCCTCAATTTGGGGGTCATCATATGAATGGACTGCGTTAAAATCACAGTTTTATAAGAGCATCTATCAATGGCATTAAAGTAGCTATAGGCTACTGCGGTAACGGCTGACCAAGTGGCACGACCGTACTGATATTAAGATTCAAAAATCCCAGTTTACCCGCAATATCCATCACTCGCACAACCGATTGATGGGTGGCATTGGCATCCGCAGCAATAACAAATAGCATGTCACGATTACTACCAGCTTCTTGTTGTAGCATACTGGTCAACTCTGCCTCATTGCTACTAGCAAGCGTAATACCGTTCACCAGATAACTGCCATCTTCTTGTACCGCCACTTCGATACTGTTTTTCTCTTCTGTCAGCGCGACACCTTCAGCTTCAGGAAGAATAATATTTAAACGACTAAAATGATTAAACGACGTTGCCAGCAGCAAAAACACAATCAAAAACAACAAGCAATCAATCATCGGGGTCAAGTTAATTTCGAGCGGCTCAACAGTCGGTTTTCTAAAGCGCATATCACTCTCTTTAATTTACTGAATACTCATGTGCTTGATGGATTATTATAGCGTGTTGAACAGTCACAAATACTAAGAAATAAATGCTAAGAAGTGACAGCAACACCATTATTTGAGCTTAATCCATCCACTGCATACTCATTATCTACAACGTCAGCCGATGGCGCACGATGTGCAGGCACATTCAATCCAGCAGTAGATGTATTTTCTAGCAAATGATAATCATACAACTCTTGAATCATGAGTCCCGCTTGCGTCTCAAATTGGGCATTAATATCGATAATACGGCGCTGAAAATAACGATAGGCAACCAGTGCTGGAATAGCCACGATCATACCAGCAGCAGTCGTAATCAACGCTTGTGACACACCAGCAGCAAGCATCGTTGGGTCTTGCATCGCCCCATCGGTAATCGCCAAAAACGACGAAATAATACCTAACACCGTGCCTAACAACCCCAGTAGTGGCGCAATCGCCCCTATGGTCCCAAGCATATTGATATTTTTTTCTAACTGATGCACTTGTACGCTAGCGCGGTTTTGCATATGCATCGTCATCGAGTCTAAGCCATATTGACGATACAGCAGCCCTGTCGCTAAAATATCTCCCAAAGGTGTTTTTTCTTTGACATTCATCAACTGTGTACGACCAATATCCCCATTCTCACGTAAGCGCGTGATTAGCTGTTCGCGCAATCTACTCGGAGCAACTTTATTAAACTGTAAGGTATGACTACGCTCGATGATGATAACCAATGCCAATATTGAGCACACCACGATAGGTGTCATCAACCAACCACCCGCTTTTACCAACTCCCACATATTGACTCTCTTTTATATTTTTATAAAAATAGCGGCTATCAAAATATCTTAAATATCTTAAATATCTTAAATATCTTAAATATCTTAAATATCTTAAATATCTTAAATATACAGTATCATGACAAACTTGTTA
Organism: Psychrobacter sp. NPDC064578; assembly: GCF_044901245.1. Lineage (NCBI taxonomy): Bacteria > Pseudomonadati > Pseudomonadota > Gammaproteobacteria > Moraxellales > Moraxellaceae > Psychrobacter > Psychrobacter sp. NPDC064578. The sequence continues at coordinate 78,218 of NZ_JBJDPI010000003.1, read as the reverse complement.
GCGATATCAAGCCTGTGCTTCTATGTGCTTAATCAAAGCTGCTAACTGATCTTGGTTATGGAAAAATATCTCAACACTACCTTGACCATCTTTTTTGTGTTTGAGTTTGACTTCAGCCCCTAACATATCTATCAGTCTTTGCGTTAAGCGCTCAACCTCACGAGATTGCGTTTGCTCAGCACGATTGGCTTTAGGCGCAGGTTGCAAGATCGATTTAACCAACTTTTCAGCGTCGCGTACCGTCATACCGCCGTCGATAATTTTTTGCGCGATAATCGGCTGCTGCTCAGAGGATAATGCCAAAAGCGTGCGCGCATGCCCCATATCTAGGGCGCTATTTGCTAAATGATCTTTGACTGTATCATGCAGCTGATTGAGGCGCAGCAGGTTTGATACGGTGGTGCGTGCCTTGCCAACGACTTCGGCAATCATCGCATGACTCATACCAAATTCAGTATGAAAACGTTGTAATGCGGCGGCCTGTTCAATCACAGACAAATCTTCACGCTGGATATTTTCAATCAAGGCCAGTGCGATGGCAAGCTCATCAGATAAAGCACGTTCAATCGCTGGAATGACAGATTTTCCTGCCATTTTTGCCGCACGCCAGCGACGCTCACCAGCAATGATCTCATGAGTAACGAATGCTTCACTCTTGTCTTCATTGGCCAATAACGGACGGATAACGATCGGTTGCATGACGCCATGCTGCTCAATCGAAGACGCCAGCTCTGCAAGCGCCGTTTCACTCATATCACGGCGTGGCTGATACTTACCCGCTTGCAAACGCGTGACATCTATTTGCACCAAGCTGATCTGGTCTTCAGAGGCAATGGCATCTGTTCCATTAACACGACTCTTATTAACCGTACCTTTATTTATCGTGCGCGGCGACCGTGTGGTTCGACTGCTGGCAGTGGTGTCAGAGGCAATAGGTTTGGTCGTTGGTTTTTCACTGGTCTCATTATCATCAGATTGAGCAGGCGTGCTAATATTTAATCTATCAGCGTTTAGCGTTTCAGCTGGCAAAGTACTCTCACGCGCTACCATATCGTCTTGCAAGGCAGAGGCGGTGATTTGCTTTTCTTTTTTGATTGACCCCAATAAGGCATCTAAGCCTCGATTGGCAGCCAACCCTCTTTTCTTCGCCATGATTACCTATCCTCTAACGCTAAAATAAAAGCCAAATAATTATTAATACAGCTTACTCATTACTTATAAATACGATATTCAATGTTCAATATCTGTTTGCATGCTTTTGCTTGCAGTGTATCGTTGGCACTAAAAAAAATATTAGTCACTTTGTTTCATGACTTCAGCCGCCAATTTTTGATAAGCGCGCGCACCTTTTGACCATCTCTCGTAAGCCATAACTGGCAAACCATGTGCTGGCGCTTCTGCCAAGCGAATATTTCTTGGAATATGAGTTTTATACATAATATCGCCAAAGTGCGCTTCTAGCTCGGCAGAGACATCACGAGCCAGTGTATTGCGTGCATCAAATAATGTTCTCACTACACCACGAATGTATAGCTTCGGATTCAATTCCGTCAAGCGCTCTATCGTCTGCGACAAATCAGCCAAGCCTTCTAATGCATAGTATTCACACTGCATGGGAATAATAACGCTATCTGTAGCAACTAACGCATTAATCGTCAGCAAATTCAAGCTGGGTGCACAGTCTATAACCACATAATCGTAAGCAGGTTTTTTAGCAGCTATCTGATCATTAACCAAAGCCACCATTGCTGTTTTAAACAGCTCATGACTATTGGTCTTGTTCATTAGGGTGATATCCATGCCAGCCAAATCACGATTGGCGCCGATCACATCAAACCCCGCCGGACTAGTAACAATAGCATCAGACAGCGACACCCCGTCCAATAATACGTCCGCTATTGTCAGTGCTAATTCATTCTTATCGACACCCGTACCACTGGTCGCATTACCCTGTGGGTCTAAGTCAATCAGCAGTACATGCTTGCGCTTCGCAGCCAAGCTGGCGGTCAAATTTACTGCCGTCGTGGTTTTGCCCACGCCGCCTTTTTGATTCGCAATTGCTATGATTTCCATACACTCACTCAATTTAATTAGGGTCTATTACTGTTATTTTACTTTTGGCTTACACAATCAATTTTTCGCTAAACTTTGCATAGCATCATACTTATAAGCGTAAACAATACGAGTATCTCTATACAATTAGCACGATTTATATCACCATATTTTGAATATCTTGCCATTCAAATATCAACAAAACCATGTGTCACCGACATGTATCACTTAAAAGGTGTTCATAGCTTAGACATTTTTATAGGACAATTCAATTAAATGACGACTATCATGTAAACGAGGCACTTTAAGCTTAATCGTCTTAATATGCCAGTCATTGTCTAGTGCTTGTAGTTCTTCATCGCTTGGCGCTTTGCCTTTCATCGCCCATAGGTAACCGTTATCTGCTAAGCGCGGCTGAGCCACTTCGACAAAATCGATCAAACTGGCAAAGGCTCTAGAAGTCACAACGTCATAGCTGGCTTCATGCGCCTCGATACGAGAAGCAATTGGCTGCATATTATTCAAGCCAAGCTCACTGCTGATTTGCTTAATAAAACGAATTTTTTTCTGATTACTATCAAGTGCGGTGCATTGACGCTCTGGCTGACAAATCGCAATGATAACCGCTGGCATCCCTGCTCCTGTGCCAATATCTAACAGTGACCCTGACGGTAAATGCGTTATAATAGCCAAACAATCAATTATATGTTTGATCAATGCCTCTTCTGGATCAGTAATGGCGGTCAGATTATACGCTTTATTCCACAACAAAAGCTGGTCTAAGTACAATAATAATGTGCGCTGCTGCGTCTCACTCAAGGATAACTTGAGCTCATTGACCGCTTGTGCCAAGGTATTCGCCAGCGCTGGCAACTGTGCGCCAAGCTTTACAAAGCCAGTCGGATCAATACGGATATTGCCCGTGTTAGCAGAGGATGAAGATGTTTTAGTAAAGTCTGACATACAACGAGTTATCCAGTTTTGACATGTGAACCGTCTATTTTATCATGCAGTCTGCCCATTGAATAGTTGCAGATTGCGCCAATGTGAGACATCTTATACTATCTGAGCCTATATTGAGGCGTTATTGTTCTTTAATCGCGTTAAATGGATGATGAATGATTGCTTATATAGGCGTTTTTAACAAAGCCTGCTAATGATACAAAACGGCTTTTAATGATTTATTTAAAATACCGTTTTATCTTGTAAGATGTTTTTATGAACGATGCAAATTAACTAGAAAAAACTAAGTATTAGCACTCATTAGTAAACTTAATAGCACTTAATAACCACGCCACTTTCCACAAACGATATAATTTATACCTATGACCAAACAGCCACACATCCCTACCTCTCAATTATCAAGAGACGCTAATAAAAAAGACGCTAATAATATGGCAACACCCATCATTGAATTAAAAAGTACCAAATCAGCAACACCGAATACACCGCATCCATGCTTTATTGATATCAAGCAGCGCTGCCTAGTCACCGCTGAGCAATTAAAGCGCTATAGCGACCCTGATGAATTGCCCTCGGATACCCGCACGGCACCAGATCTAGACGTTGGCTTTGGTCAACAGCGTGCACTAAAAGCCTTACAAACAGCTTTAGATATCAAAGCCAGTGGCTATCATGTGTTTGCTGCTGGTGAAAATGGCTTGGGCAAACGCACCGTCATCAGCCGCTTGCTAACGCGTATTGCCACCGATGCACCCACACCTGACGACTGGGTATATGTGCATAATTTCACCGATCCACGTACCCCTTTAGCGCTGCGACTACCTGCGGGGCAAGCCTCCTTATTGCAGCAGCAAGTCAATCAATTATGGCAACAAGCCAAAAAACGATTGAGCCAACGCTTTCGTAGTGACCAATATCAAAGCAAAATCGAAGCCATCAAAAATGACACGCATCAAAAAGAAAGTCAGGCTTATGATGTGCTCAATGCGGAAGGCAAACAATATGATTTGGCGTTGACGTTTCGCTCCTTTGATAATAAAGCGGTGTTTGTACATCCCAGTCAACTCGCGACAGAAACTAGTGGTGGTGATGATAAATTATCTGCTAGCCATAAAAATAAATCCGTGAGCGATAATAGTAGCAAAGCGAGCATTTCTAACACCGAGTATAACGATCCTACGAATGCAGAGCAGGATAAAAACAATACTGAATACGGCAATAGTGAATACGAAGCTGAGTTAAATAACTTTGTCCAAAAAAACCATATGCAAAAACGTTTAAGTCAGTTGACCATCGCGTTAGAGCAGTTAGAGGACGAAGCCAATGATGCGATAGAAGCCCTGCATCGCAATATTGCACGTCGTGCACTGCAACCGTTATTTGCCCCTGTTTATGAGCAATTTGCCAGTCACCCATTGGTCATTGATTATCTCAAGACCGTATTTGCCGACATGGTTACGCATGTCGAGCGCATCGTCAATGGCGATGACGAAGAGTTTGTAACGGCAGTTTTGGCCACAACCCCAAGTCGCTATGCGGTCAACGTCATTGTCAGCCACACGCCGGACGACGGTGCACCCGTCATCTTTGAGGACTTGCCAACGCATTTGAACTTATTGGGTCATGTCGAGCAAATCACCCAATTGGGCACGGTCACCACTGATGTCAGTATGATTCGAGCAGGTGCTCTGCACCGTGCCAATGGTGGTTATTTACTATTAGAAGCGAGTCACTTACTTGAGCATCCGTATGCTTGGCAGGGTCTCAAGCGCGCGCTACAATCACGCAAAATCAAACTCTCAAGCCTTGAACAAATGCTGACCTTAACAGGCAGCTTATCGTTAGCACCTGCCCCCATTGACCTTGATGTTAAAGTGATTTTGCTTGGTGAAGCAGACTTATATTATGAGCTGTTAGAGCTTGAGCCTGAGTTTGATGCGGTCTTTAAAGTACGTGCGGATTTTCACGATGATGTGCCTCGCAGCAGTGAGCACGAATTGGCGTTAGTCGCAAAAATGGCTGATATCATTGACTATGCCAATCTCTATCCGTTTGATCGTAGCGCGCAAGCTGCCCTACTTGAGCATTTAAGCTTACAAGCAGAAGACCAAGACCGCTTAAGCTTGCACAGTGATTTATTAATCAAGCTATTGCATGAGTCTAACCGCCACGCGCATTTAAGCGGAAAAAACATTGTCAATGCCTATCATGTCACACAAGCCATCGATGATATGGACGAGCGTTCAGGATACCTGCGTGACCTCTATTGGGATGAGCTAAAAAACGGTCAGCAGCTTATTCAAACTCAAGGCAGCGCTGTCGGACAAGTCAATGCGCTGACAGTGGTCAGTTATGCCGATAGCGAGTTTGGTATGCCCGCCCGCCTGACTGCCGTCATTCAACCAAATATTGGTACGGGTGAAATTCTCGATATCGAGCGTGACGTGGATTTGGGCGGTAGTTTACACGCCAAAGGCATGCTGATTATGACCAGCTATTTGCGCGCATTATTCAGCCAACATCATGCGCTCAACTTTAGCGCCTCGCTCGCTTTTGAACAAAGCTACGCCCATATCGATGGCGATAGTGCTACCGTCAGCGAAGGCTGTGCGCTGCTATCTGCCTTAGCAAACGTCCCGATTGATCAATCATTTGCCATTACTGGCTCTATGAACCAATTGGGCGAAGTGCAAGCGGTTGGCGGTATCAACTCTAAAATCGCCGGATTCTTTGATGCATGCCGCGAGCAAGAATTGACTGGGCAGCAAGGCGTGGTCATTCCAATGGCCAATGTCAAACAGCTCATGCTGCGTGACGACATCATTGCTGCCGTCAAAGCGAACGAATTTCATATTTATGGTGTCTATACACTGAGCGAAGCATTGACGCTGATGACTGGTTTGCCTATCGATACCATGAACAAGAAAGGTCGCTATCGTAAAGACACGTTGTTTGGCAAAGTTTTAAGTCGTCTGATGTTATGGGATGAAAATCAAGATAACAATGACGATGGTATTGATGATAAAAAGTCCAAAAAGAAAGATAAAAAAAAGCAAAAAGCAAAACGTCAAAAAAAACGGGACAAGAGAAAAAAAGAAAAATGTAAAGACAAGGCGGAGCACAAAGAAGTCATTATCAATGAGGATCAAGGCATCAATCAAGGTATCGATAACAATGCCACTAAAACGCCCATTGACGCCATATAAGCTAATTTATAGTGAAATTTAGCCGTGTCAAAACCAATCAATAAATCAGTGTGCTAATTGAAGACATGCCCTAGACGCTATGATGCTTTTCTGCGATGATGAATGGTTAATACTCCGCTAAGCTATACAAAAGCCAACTCGTAATTTCATAAAGGTTATCGCTTAATGACTGTACATTCTACTGACGCCGACCACTCTCATGCTCAAACGAACTCTGTTGAGCAAGCTAATACTGTAGCGGCAGCGGACAGTCATGTCTCAGAAGATAACAATGATAATCGCCATGGCGCGGCGACGACAGCGCGCCAGTGGCAAGTACTATCGCAACTACAGCGCAACCGCTGGGTGGGCACAACCCATATCTACGAGCAGCTGATGATGGCAGGCTTTGACATCAGCCTGCGCACTGTTCAACGCGACTTAAATGCGCTGGCAAAACGCTTTCCCATAGAGAAAAACAATGCCAACCCACAAGGCTGGCGCTGGCGTGATGATGCACCACTCCAAAGCTTACCGCACATGAACCTATCGCAAGCAGTCGCCTTTAATATGGTTGAAGCCAATCTAACTCAGCTACTACCACCTGTTATTTTAGATGAATTATTCCCGTGGTTTGACTTGGCAAGGCGGCAGCTAAAAAACAGTAAAGTCACCCATTCGTGGATCGACAGAGTGCGTATCGAGCCTGCCACTCAGCCACTAATCGCGCCGCATATTGACTTGGATAGCAAAGACAATATTTACCATGCGCTATTTTATCAATTACAAATCAAAGCCAGCTATACCCGCAGCAATAAATCACAAGCCAGTGAATATCTTTTGAATCCTATAGCTATTATCCAGCGCGGTGTGATTATTTATCTGCTGGCAACTCGTACTGATGATCCAAACTTTACCATTCGTACATTTGCCCTACATCGATTTGCTAGCGTTGACATTCTCGAAAGCGCCGCACAAACACCTGAGAGTTTCCAACTCGATACTTATTTGGATGCGGGTGGTATGGGCTTTACCCACCCCTTATTCGGTGAGCTGCCTAATCATGGCAAAAACACCGCTATTGAGCTACAATTCACCAAACAAGCGGGCAAAAGCCTGACTGAAAGCAAGCTCAGTGACGATCAAACTGTTACGTTGGATGATGACACGCTGACTATTCAAGCCACTGTCAACCTAACTTCACAACTGGTTTGGTGGTTGCGTGGTTTTGGCAATGGTTTATTAAATGCCAAACCAGAATTGTTACATCAAGCCGTATTGGATAAGTTTTTTGATCATAAATAACAACTGCGAGTAATGATGCTCAAATTTAACCGTATTCAGACGATTACCACTATTTAAAAATGAAGAACGAAAGTAGATAAGGAATGTTATGCCGACCACTGCCTCATTGCCATTACTGTCAGACAGTTTAAGAGGACTGGGCTTAGACGCGGGAACCTTATTTTTTGCGCTAAACTATGAATTTACCAAGATTGAGCCAAAAGGCATGTTTAAGCGCTTTAAAAAAAACCAGAGCGCTATTGATATTGATTTGGCTTGCGTACTATATGACGACAATTGCACCATCAGTGATATCGTGTGGTTCAAACAATTGCGCGATAAAGCGGAATCAGTGAAACATCAAGGCGACAGTCTCAATGGCAAAGATCGCGGCGAACAAGCGATGTATTTGGCACCTCTTGACCAAGAGCAAATCAGGCTTTACTTAGATAAAATCCCAGCACATATCACCCACATTGCTATGATAGCCAACTCTTACCACGGTCATCCGTTTTCAAGAGTCAAAAAAGGCGAGATTCATCTAAGCGATGATGAAGGCAATCGATGCTTTGAAGTCAATCTAAAGCAACTGCCACGTGATTGCACGACGCTTTGGGTGGCACATTTACGCCGAGAAGTGGATGATTGGCATCTCACACTGCAAAACTTACCCCTTCCTGCCGAAGATTTAGCAACGGCGGCGCAGCAAGTCGCCCATGAATTGGCACGTGCGCTACCCATTCCACAAGCTATCTAAATACCATAAACTATCCTTTTATTGCTAATAAAAAGGGTGCAACGTTCTGATAACGTTGCACCCTTTTCTTACATATCCATTTTTTGAAACCTAAAATAATTACTATAAAAGACTTACAGTGGCTCACCGCAATGTGGGCAAAAGTTCTTTTGTCGTTCTTCCACTTCTCTTTCGCGGCGCTCAAGCTCTTGTTCGCGTAATACCTGTAATACGATATTTTGCGCCTGCTCTTTATCCAGTCCCAGCTCACGGCGAATTTTATCGATCATCATCTGATTTTTCACCAAATCAAAATCACTATCAATCAACTGTGCTCGAAAATCCTGTTCAAGCTCTTCACGGCGCTGAGCAAGCTCATTTGCCAAACCAGTCGCTAAAATACCTGCAGGTAATGCCGCCAGACCCACACCTAATATGGTAATAACCGCACCCAATATTTTACCCGCATTGGTAATCGGCGTGACATCACCATAGCCCACCGTCGTTAGCGTCACTACCGCCCACCACATCGCTTTAGGTATCGACTCAAATTCTTCTGGCTGGGCGTGGTTTTCAACCAAGTAAATGCCGCTAGATGCCGTCACAATCATAATTATTAAAATAAAAATAACCGCTTGGAACGAGCCTTTTTCTTTGCTGATGACCACCAATAAGATGCGTAACGAAGCAAAATAGCGTGTCAGTTTGAGAATTCGGAATAAACGTAAAATACGTAAGAAGCGTAAATCAATCGTAACAAAGAAATTCAAGAAAGCTGGCGCAATGGCAACTAAATCAATCAACGCAGAAGGACTTTTCAGCCACTCCCAGCGCTGACGCCAAGTAGTGTCATCTGGTTTTTCCTCGGCCACACTCCACAAACGCAGCAAATACTCAATAGAAAACACCACGATAGAGAAATTTTCAAACCAAGTAAAATACTCCTGATAAGGGTAATACCAACTATCAACCGACTCAGCAATGACCGCTGCTACATTGGTCATGATTAAAAATATTAAAAAGTAGTCAACGCAACGGCTAAACAGCGTATCGTGCTCATCATTTTGCAGAATATCGTAAACGAAAAGACGCAAGCGCCGTATAGATTGGAATAGCATGCCGTCCCTATGCGGTGAAACACCGGTCTTATATTAATATAATAAAGCAGTCATCACAGAATATGACATTAATGCTCGGTCACCATCAGTATTTCATACCTATCACTACTTGACGATGTAATGCTCTTAAAGCATTACTAGTGATAGGACTGGCTTATTTAGTATGAATCATGATCGGTGATTATACTAAATTTAAATAATACATGTAGGCAAACAAAATTAGCACCAGCACAATGGCGATGATAGCGAAGCGTAAGAATCGTTCGTCAGCGCGTAATTGCTCACTGATATCTTGAGCAGGCAGCAAAAATAAGTTGCATTCAGGACAGCAAGAGTCCATCCGATCTAATATCGTTACAGAACGTGCGTTTGTGCAGCGTAGAGGAGAATTACTACAATAGCCAAGCATAATATATTACCCCTCTTTTCCCACTCTCATTATTCATTCGAAAAGTAATGAGACTATCATTACCGACTCTAAGCTTTTGACATTTTAATATTCTGAAAATATCAGCGAGAGTTTAGCATCATTGACTATCGACCAAATTCTAACGCCGTACCTCTGTATAACATCAGCATGACAGAATCTAAGTCCTGCCTCACAAATGCTAACTGTTCTAAGTAATTTTTAATTACCTCGACAAATATACCTTTTACGATAAATTTATGCCATAAAAGCCATTAATATGCGTTTAAAACCTTACAGTAAATATGGTTTTGTATTATAATGGCGTTGTAATGTTACAGGTTAGTCAATAATCATAACATTGTGTATCGGTACCTAATGTCGTCCCTCGTTAGATAGCCACCGATAATCTTCTATCACGTTAAGGAATCAAATGATGAAACTACAATCCCTAGTTTTAGCCACTGCTGCTGCACTTACTATGACCACAGCATTTGCTGTACCAGCTGGTACTTGGTCTGTCGCTGCTGGCGCTCACATGGTTGACCCAAAGAGCGATAACGGTACACTTGCAGATGGCACTATTGGTGTCGACGTAGACAGTGATGTCCAACCAACCATCAGCGGCGAATATTTCGTTGCCAATAACATTGGTATTGAATTACTAGCGGCTACACCATTCCATCATGACATTACCTTAACTGCTGGCGATGCTACTATCGATGCTAAAACTCAGCATTTACCACCGACTCTATCGGTACAGTATCACTTCGATGGCTACAACATGCCTATGAATGTGAAACCATTTGTTGGTGTTGGTGTGAACTATACGACTTTCTTTAAAGAAAAAATCTATAGCGATGCTTTCGAAAAATTAGAACTTGATGATAGCGTTGGCGTTGCTGGTCACATCGGTCTTGACATACCTTTTGCCCCAACTGAATACTTCCGTATTGATGCTCGCTATATGGACATCAAAACAGACGCCAGCGTAAAAGCTAATGGTGAGACTATTGAACTTGGTGAAGTTGACATCAGCCCTTGGGTATATGGCGTTGCTTTTGTTAAGACTTTCTAATATAACATAAAGTAATGTGAATAAAAAAAGCTGGCTTAATCGCCGGCTTTTTTGTGCTTAAAGTTTAAGCGGCAATGATTATAGATAAAAACGATTGTGCTAAAGTCATTAACCGCTGAAAATCTGGCGACTAATGGCGACTAATGGCGACTAATGGCGACTAATGGCGACTAATGGCGACTAATGGCGACTAATGGCGACTATTAGTATCAAATTTTGAGCATAAAAAAAGACCATCCGCAGACAGTCTTTTTTTAGATCCTTTTAGTACAAACGATTCTTACAGCAAAATACGGCGCGGATCAGCCAGTAACGTTGCAATATAACGGGTGAATACGGCAGCATCTGCCCCATTAATCACACGATGGTCATAAGATAGCGACAATGGCAACATGAGACGCGGCTCAAAGCTTTGCTTTTTAGCATCCCAACGTGGCTGCATGCTTGCCTCAGACACACCTAAAATACCCACTTGAGGCCAATTTACTAATGGCGTAAAGGCAGTGCCACCCAAGTTACCTTGGCTTGATATGGTAAAGCTTGCACCTTGCAAATCTTTAGTAGTGAGTTTTTTGTCACGCGCTTTTACTGCAAGCTCACCAATTTCAATGGCGATTTGCTTCAAGCCTTTATCCTGCACATTTTTGATAACAGGTACGATGAGACCATCATCCGTTGCCACCGCGATGCCCATATTGACACTTTTACGTAAGATAACTTGGGTATTATCGTCGCTTAAATGACTGTTAAAACGTGGATGCTGTGTTAAAGCATAGGCCGTCGCTTTGACCACGAACGCTAAAATCGTGAAGCCGATACCTTCAGCTTTCATGCTACCTTTTAGCTCGCCACGCAGTTTTTCTGTCTCAGTGATATCAGACAAGTCAAACTGGGTCACTTGTGGCAACAAGGTATTGTAGTTGAGCTGTGGTATCGAGACTTTTTGTAGACGGCTAAGGTCGTGGGTTGTTGTTTCACCCCAAATCTCAACGTTGCTCATGTCAGGTAAGCTTGGCAGGCTAGCGCTGGCTACATTGCCACTGGCAGGTGCCGCTTTTTGAGTGCTTAAGCTTTCTTTAACATGTGCAAACAAGTCTTCCTTTAGAATACGATCATTTAGCGCCGAACCATTCACTTGGGTGATATCGACACCTAACTGACGTGCCAGCTTGCGCACGGCTGGACCTGCATACACGTCAACCAACTTTTCATTAACCTGTGCTTCAGTCAGCTTATCAGCTTGCTTACTAGCGACCGCATTAGGCGTTGTAGATTTTTCTGCCTGTTTTGGCTCACCCGTTGTTTTAGTAGCAGCTTTCTCTTCTGCTTTGGCTGGTGCTGAATGCTTTTGCTCAGCGCTATCTGATATAGACTCACTTTCATCAGCATTATCTGCACCACTACTCATGATAACGATAAAGTCTTGACCATTAGCAACCATGTCACCAGTCTGAACTAAGATTTTTTCAATCTTACCAGCGACTGGTGCGGGTACTTCTACCGATGCTTTATCAGATTCAATCAATAGGATTGATTGATCCGCAGTCACGATGTCACCAACACTGACCATGATTTCAGAAACTTGCGCTTCATCAACACCTAGATCAGGTAATGCATAAGTCGTGGCTTTGCCAGCGTTAGACGCAGGCTCGTCATTGGAGTCAGACGAGGCTAATTCAGTTGCCGCAGGCTCAGATTTTGTTTCTGGCTTAGCAGCCGTTTCATCTGCCTTTTGCTTCTCGTCAGCAGCGCTATTTTCTTTAGTGTCTACATTGCTTTCTGCACTGTCTTCTACATTGCCTTCTACGCTTTCAAGCTCAATCAGTACCATACCTTCGCTGACCTGATCACCGATTGTCACACTGATTTTGGTGACTTTGCCAGCAGCAGAACTTGGTACTTCAACCGAGGCTTTGTCAGATTCTAGTAGAATAATGTTGTCATCTTTTGCGATGACATCACCCACTTCTACCATAATTTCGCTGACTTCGGCGCTATCAACACCCAAATCGGGGGCTTTAATATCCATGATTTATCTCCTAGTCTTATAATTATTATTCTTTGACATCACCGTTATTAAGCAAAGTCGCATCCGCTTGATCTTCAGCCCGACCCTCGTTGCTGATTTCATCATCATCTTCAGCGACAAATTCAGGGACAGGATTTGGATTGACATTACCAGGTGCTGGTGCATCAGGAGAATGATCATAATAAGGCTGTTGTTGCCAAGCAGGTGGCTGATCCACATCGATGCCTAGGCTTGAAATAGCATCTTTCACCAAACGCATCTCGACTTCACCCTCATCCGCTAGGCGTTTGAGCGTCGCAACCACGATATGTGCGGCATCAACGTTGAAGAAACTACGCAAATTTTCACGGGTATCAGAACGACCGTAGCCATCTGTGCCTAGCGTAGTATAAGGACGATTATCTGGCAACCAAGCACGGATTTGCTCCGAATAATTGCGCATATAATCCGTCGCGGCAACTACAATACCTTCATGCGGCGCTAACTGCTCAGTCACCCATGGCACTCTCTCTTCATCCATTGGATGCAAGCGGTTGTAGTCATCACAGACCATACCGTCACGAGTCAACTCGTTAAAGCTGGTCACACTCCAGACGTTGGAGGTAATATTGAACTCATCTTTTAGAATCTGCGCCGCTTTTTGTACTTCACGTAAAATAACGCCAGAGCCTAATAGCTGCACTTGGGTTGAACCATTATCTTCGAGCAAATACATACCGCGCTTGATACCTTCTTCGGCACCTTCTGGCATCTCAGGTTGCTCGTAGTTTTCGTTCATTAGCGTTAAGTAATAATAAACGCGTTCGCCTTCACCATACATACGGCGTAGACCGTCGTGCATGACGACTGCTAGCTCGTAACCGAAGCAAGGATCATAAGTCACACAGTTAGGCACAACGTTAAATAGAATCTGTGAATGGCCATCTTGATGCTGCAAGCCTTCGCCGTTCAAGGTGGTACGACCAGCTGTTGCACCTAGCAAGAAGCCCTGTGCTTGACAATCGCCTGCCGCCCAAGCCAAATCACCCACTCGCTGGAAACCAAACATCGAGTAATAGATATACATCGGAATCATCGGTAGCGCGTTCACAGAGTAACTGGTTGCAAGCGCAATCCACGTACTCATTGCGCCTGCTTCGTTGATACCTTCTTCTAACATGTGACCGTCGATGGCTTCTTTATAGCCCATCAAAGCTTCACTGTCTTCTGGCGTATATTTTTGACCAACAGCCGAGTAGATACCCAATTGACGGAACATACCTTCTAGACCAAACGTACGCGCTTCATCAGGTACAATCGGCACGACGCGATCTTGGATGTCTTTGTTTTTTAGCATGGCTGACAACAAGCGCACAAATACCATCGTCGTTGATTGCTCTTTACCATTGCTGCCTTTTAATACCCGATCAAACATTGACAGTTCAGGAATATTCAATGGGATATGCCCACTGCGGCGATTTGGTAAATGACCACCTAGCGCTTCGCGGCGACCTTTAAGGTACTTCATCTCTGCCGACCCTTCTTCAGGGCGATAAAATGGTAGCGTCTCTAGCTGCTCGTCAGTAAATGGCAAATCAAAGCGATCGCGGAAATACATCAACGCTTCTTGATCGAGTTTCTTAATCTGATGTGATTTATTAACCGCTTGTGTTTGAGCTGATAAACCATAACCTTTAACTGTTTTGACTAAAATAACGGTTGGCTGACCTTTGGTTTTCATCGCTTCACTGAATGCGGCATACACTTTCATTGGATCATGACCACCACGATTCAAGCGCGAGATATCCTCATCAGATAGCGCATCAGCCATCTCTTCTAACTCAGGATATTTACCAAAGAACTCTTTGCGAGTGAACTCAGCTGTACGGGCTTCGTATAGCTGATACTCACCATCGACCACTTCTTCCATACGATGTTTGAGCACGCCAGTTTTGTCATTGGCAAGCAAGCTGTCCCATTTACCACCCCAGATAACTTTAATCACCCGCCAGCCAGCACCGCGGAACACAGACTCTAGCTCTTGGATAATTTTACCATTACCACGGACTGGACCATCAAGACGCTGTAAATTACAGTTGACGACCCAGATTAGGTTGTCCAGCTTCTCACGACCAGCGAGAGAAATAGCCCCTAAGCTTTCTGGCTCATCCGTTTCACCATCACCCAAGAATGTCCAAATCTTACGACCTTCTTTCTCTAGCAAACCGCGGTTTTCCATATAGCGATGTACATGGGCATGGTAAATCGACATGATCGGACCAAGTCCCATCGATACGGTTGGGAACTGCCAATAATCTGGCATGAGATACGGATGCGGATAGCTTGATAGGCCTTTGCCGCCGACTTCACGACGGAAATTATCAAGCTGAGCTTCGGTCAATCGACCTTCTAAATAAGAACGCGCATAAATACCGGGTGCTGAGTGACCTTGATAATAAATCATGTCACCACCGAAATGATCGCTGGCAGCACGGAAAAAATGGTTGAAACCTGTCTCGTATAGCGTGGCACTAGAAGCGAACGTCGCTAAGTGACCACCCAAATCGTCGTCATTTTTGTTTGCACGCATGACCATGGCCAATGCGTTATAGCGAATCAAAGCACGGATTTTGCGCTCAATGGTTAGGTCGCCAGGGTACATCGGTTCATCTTCAACGGCGATGGTATTGATATAAGCGGTATCGAGACGATTGAACGGCAGACCTTCTTGAACTGCCATGTTGTATAAAGCTTTTAGCAGAAACTGAGCACGATCTTTGTCTGCATGTTTGATAACAGATTCAAACGCTTCCAGCCACTCTTGGGTTTCGGTGCTATCAGCATCCTTATAATAATTCATCACTATTGTCCTTTTTTATCAGTCAGTCCTGCCCGAAGACAGGATATTATTAAATCAAAGTGTTACTTCAATATTGTCGTGCGGGAATAGTTTTCTCAATGACTTCCTTGTTAATTTTAAGAAGTGAGATTTATAGTAGGGTGCCGTTATGCAGCAGTATTTGACCGACTCATAATCTGGAGCAGCCTCACATAGCCAAAATAAAAACAGCGCTACTATCCATCGCATATGAACTTAGTATTTAAAAGTGGTTAGATAGTAAAATGCTAACCCAACTTTTATAGTCAATTATCAAATGATAATAACTCTTTATTATAGGCTCTTATGCTGCAGTTGTTTATAGCTGTAAAGAAATGGTGATATGACAAGTATTTTTGAAATAAATAATCATTAGTTTTTTTAGAAATGTTTCAAAGAAATATAAGGATTGTTTGCTAACGAGCCAACATCTATAACTAGATACTGTAGCTGGTCATGAAATATCTGCCATTCATCCACTTCGTAGGACTTTTACGAAATTATTGCTTAATATGTTAAGTTACGTAATATATACATTAGTTTAGTTAGTGAAATAATTGAGAACTAGTTAAACGCTTATAGCAAGTTTTAGCTTCTTATAGGAATAACCATATGCATAAAATGCCATACGTTCTAAATTCAATAATTTCACAACTATTCAGTGAACATATATATCGGGTGCTGGCATTGATAGCCGCTATGGGCTTGATGTTGGTTAGTAATACATCCTCTGCAAGAGTTGATAATCCAGGCGCAGTTTGTCCTGCTGGTTTTTCAAAAGACAAACTGACAGATAGCGACTATACCAATTTATTTTTAAGTAGCAGCAATAATAACTACTTTAATGTCGCAGGTAATGCTTCAGATAGTATTCCACTACAAATGAAAATGGATCTTAGCGAATCTAGCACTAGTAATACTAATAATAACTTTAGCATTATAGATGCTAGCCAGTATAGAGTTATAAATATTGGTAGAAACTTTTCTACTCCAACTGCATATACAGATATTACACTAAGCTTTCGTAATAAAACGACCCAACAGCCTCTCTATTTGACCAACGTAGCTGTGAGTGCATTTGATATTGACTATTCAAATTCTGGTAATAATTTATTCGATGACTATGTACGCATTACAGGTACTACTGGATCTGGCTCTATTATTGATGGCACAGTACAAACAATATCAGGTTCAAATGTCATATACTCTGCAGGATTAAACAACAACACTTCCTTCAATTGCCCATCAAGAGATTTAGATACACGCTGTCAAGGCTCTATACAATTTTCTCAAGCTGTCAGTGAAGTGACATTGCGTTACACCAATAATCCTATATATGTTAAAAATGACCCGACTAATCAAGAAATACAAATTCGCGTAGACAATTACTGCTATGTTCCTCAGTATATATTCTCTGGTACAGTATTTGATGATAACGGTGGTATTACTGATACCCAAGCTGATGCTAATAACGCCAATATTACTAGTGGTACCTATTTTAATAAACCAAACTACTTTAACGGTGTATTTAATACCCCTCAGGAATTAGGTATTAGTGGGAGTAATGTAAGATTAGCCAATTGCGCAAACAACTCTATTACTTATCCAACCCAATCGGTAATTAGAAACGGGGCTTCTGTCGGTGAGTATCAAATCAGTATTCCTAAAACAACACTGGCTAATAATACTAATCTTTGTTTGGTAGAGAGTCGAACAGGGGCTACTTATCCTATTCGCACTAGTAGTGAGAGCAGAAATGTTGGTTTCTCAGCAACCACTTATAATTATCCTAATAACAACTTTGGTAGAGTCATCGCTGCGAATGCAGCTTTGGTTCTGCAGAAGTACCAGTTTGTAAATGATTGCAATGCCGGTACTTTAATTTACGCCTCAGTTCCGATGACTGGCGATCCAAGAACTGGGTTCAGTATGGATCCTATCCAAGATAATATCACTCCGCAGCAGTGTATTGCTTATAAGATAACCGCGACCAATCGCGCCAATCTTGCTATTAATGACTTTATCATGAGTGATGTGCTTCAAAAGAAAGGGGTAAATAATGCACAGGTAACGTCTATACGTGTGGCGCCTACCGATAATAATGGCAGTTATGCTACTGATAGTGTCGCTCTTGGTTTGAATGGTACGGTCAAAACTACTGCATTGATATTGCAAAAAAATACTAAGAGTGATTTTTATTTCAATACCAAATACGGCACTACTGTGAATCCTTAGTAACTATTCCCCCTTGCTATATTATCAACTCTAAAGAATATTTTTTACTGACAAAGGCCCTATCTCTGTAGATAGGGCCTTTACCGTTTGTGTACTCCAAAATACCATTTGTCGTTTTTGTGGTGAATATTTGTATTGTTTACGTGACAATCACATTAAGGAACAATTCTAAATTTATCAGCATGTCCTATTTGTAGTTGATTGCAGTTTTTACATTGCATGGGACGAAGTCAAGATTGACTTGATAATAATGGTTTAAGCAAGGAATACGATATGAAAGTTTTTAACTTTTTACGCAGTGCCATATTAGCAAGCTTAGCGTCGGTAATAGTGCTAAGTGCTGCTCACGCCAATGATGCCTTAAAAATGGATTTAACAGCCAATCAAGTCACCAAAAACGCCGAAGGTAAGATCTCTTATTTACCTGTTCGTAATGCTCCAGCGGGTACGGTTATTCAGTACAAGGCAACATACAGTAATATTATTAACAAGGATATCCAAGATCTGGCTGTCGTACTACCTATCCCTGCCAATATGGCTTTCACTGGTGAAGCTAAGCCTACCAGTGCTCAAGCCAGTATCGATGGCAAGAACTATGCCGATATGCCACTGATGCGTAAGGTCAATGGCAAAATGGTCAAAATTCCGTTTTCTGAATACCGTACCCTGCGCTGGAATATCAAGTTATTACCAGCACAGAAGTCTGCCGCCGTGGCACTTAACACGATTGTCAACTAAAGCTCTCCTTCAACTCATAAAATCTCGCTTTTCTAATTTTAGGATATCTATATGAAATCAAATAATTTTAACTATAGCTTGCTTGCTGTTGGTATCGCTGCTGCACTCGGTATCAGTTCGACTGCCAATGCAGATCCAGCACAATCAGGTTCAACAACAACGAGCGTAGATATTACTAACCAAGCTAGCGCAACCTATAAAATTAGTGGTGAAATTCAGCCTGAAGCTAAGTCCAACATAGTCAAAATCACAGTATCAGAGCAGGTATCCTTCTCATTGAGCGCTGATAATGATGATACAGCAGTAGGCGGTACACCAGGCGATGCCTCTAATATTAAAGAAGAAGTAGCTCCTGATGGGTTCGTTTTGTTTAGTCATAAATTAGAAAATACTGGTAACCGTACTGATACATATGCTATTACGACTCCATCAAATCCTGCAAACTTTAATACAGCGGCCTCTACTGTCTCATATAAGATATATAATGCTGCAGGAGTCGAAGATACTACTCGTACTGTAAATGATGCGCCTTACGGTGCTTCCAGCGGAAGAGTGTTTCCTTTAGAAAAAGGTCATTATATTAGGTTCGTTATTAAAGCCAAAACAACAGGCAATAAAGGCGGTACCACTCAATCTCTACCAATATCTGCTGTTAGTACGCTACTAGGCGCAGGTAAAACGCTTAATAATACTAATACTTCATTCACGAAGCTTCCTACCTTTAATATCGTAAAAACAATTACCAATGCTTTGGATCTGAACGACTCTGATGATACTGCTACTTATAAAGTTGTAATAACGAATGATGGTAATACTTCGTTTAGTACCAATGCCACAGATATTGCCATCGAAGACTTCCTGCCACCTGGTCTAGTAATAGCAACAAACCTAACCTCTACTAACATCAAAGCTAGTGGTGATGCCACATCGGGCTCTATCGCTCCCGGCACCAGTACTATAGGAAGTAATGGCTTTAAAATCATTGGTGTTAATATACCAGTAGGCCAAAATGTAACTATTACCTTTGATGTCAAAAAAGGTGGATCAGGTACACTTGTTCCTGCAACTGCTATCAACCATGTAACAGTGACTGATGACTTAGACAATAACTCTTTAACTGACAATACGCTTGTCGATAGTACAGACACAGGGAAAGAACAAAACGTTAGTAATTTCTATACTGGAACTCAAAACAATTTTGTTAATGGTCAGACTCCTGTAACTCCAGGTGACGACTCAACGTTACCGTTATTGACTATCGAGCGCGCGCTAACCCTAACTAACTCTACTACCAAAGAGATTGCACCTACCTCGGGTACCAGTGGACAGGTAACTCACCAAACAATCATTACCAACACTGGTAAAGACATCGAGGGTAGTAAAGCGGGTGAATTGACTTTCACTATCACTGATAATGACGGTAACTCACCAGATGCGATTAACATAGTTCCTGCTAGTGTTACTATTGTCTATGATCCAAAAAATGGTACTGGTGCTCAATCACCAAAAACCATTACAGCTGTTAGTGGAGTTTATGACCTATTCACCGCTTTACCTGGCGGCATAGTCCCTAATGGCACAGTCACTATTAACTATAACGTGTCGTCGCTCAATGCTCCGCTTTTCACACCTTTGAACTCTACTGACTCTACATTTGAAAATACCATTGTTACCTTAATTCCAAAACTAGAAGGTGCCCCTGCACAAGTAACTGTGACAGACACCACCACTGTTCGCGGCTTGACACTACTTAAAACTCAAGCGATAGATGCCAATTGTGATGGTACTAACGTCGGTGTGTTCGTTACTACAGAAATTAAAGGGGCTTCGCCTGGTGAATGTATCATTTACAAAATTCAAGCTAAAAATACTTCTACTACGGGATTAGGCTTTAATATCACTGATGTCGTGATTTCAGATGAATTGGCTAAATTCTCAGCTAATGCTGATTATGTAGGTGGTAGTGCAACAACCACTGCCAGTGCTGGCGGTACATATACAGCTTCTAACAATGGAACCGCGATTACAACTACTGTTGCTACATTGGCGCCTCAAGGAACTGCAACCATGCAGTTTAAAGTCAAAATCAAGACTAATAGTTAAGTCATAGCTCTATATAGCCCATTCAATCCAAACGTATCGTTTTTAGGTCTATAAGCATCAAAAGCTGCTTATAGACTCAATCTCTACCCTTACCCTCACTGATATTTTATTGGATAAGCGACATATGACTCTATCTACCATGACACCGTCTAATCGTACCGCATTGTGTTCAGCGAAGATCTCTGCGCTGTCATTGGCAATGTTGCTTATGCAATCGAATATCGCGATTGCAGCTGATGCAGCAAACCCTAATCTGCAAATCATCAACAATATTGCAAACGCTAGCTATAACGTCAATAACCAGACTGACATCACAATATCTAGCACCTCAAACCAAGTACAAATCAAAGCCTCAGACCTTCCTGAATACGGTATTGAACTCACTCAACAGCCGTTACTCACCGTTATGCCTAACGCCTTGGTCAACTGGGTAAACGTCCTAAGCAATACCAGCTATAGCAACCAGACTGTTGAGCTAACATTGGCTGTATCGCCAACGCTCTCAAACTTAAAAGTCTATCAAGATCTAAATAAAAACGGCGTCGTTGATAATGGTGATACTGAAGTTATTTTCGATAATTTAAGCGCACAAATCAAACTTGGACACAGTGAAAGTATCCAGTTTATCGTGCAAGCTTTATCAGATGTTAACGGCAAAAGTGGCGATACTGCAGATATTAAAATTGGCGCTGTCGTTCTAGAAGACCCATCCGTATCGAGTGTCAACGCGATTGATAGACTGATCATCGTTGAGCCTGAAATCAAATTTACAACGCCTAAATTTGACGCAAACAAAACCACCTCACAAATCGAGGAAAACGTCTATATCGATGCCAGCTATGCGCAGTGTAACGTTCAACTAGATAAGCCAGATCAAGTATGGGTCACGATTACCTCTTTGTTGACGGGTGACAAATACGCATTGAAAGCGATTGAGACGGGCAATAGTACTGGTAAATATCAGCTATCAGCACCAACACAAAACAATGCCAACGCTATCAACGACAAATTTATTCAGACTCTAGCAAATGATACGTTGACTGCAAGTCTAGACGCCTGTATCGCGCCTTCTGTCGGCACTGGCGCTGAGCAGCTACCAAGTGAAGGTGACTTCACCGTACGTATCGATGACTTAGATACACAAATCAATATCGTCGATGATAGCCCAAGCTTAGTCGTCACCAAAGAAAGCGATGTTAAAAGCGCTGAATTTGGTGATTATGTTAGCTACACCATCAATATCACCAATAGTGGCAACTCTACCGCTTACGATGTACAACTAAAAGACGCCCTACCACGTGGTTTTGCTTATGTAGATGGTAGTGTACGTATCAACCAAACTGCTGATATCAGTATCGACCAAGCACAAACCACTGAGTTTAAAGCTGATGGTAAATATCAGGTGCTAAATTTAGGTAATCTGGCTAATGGCGAAAGTAAAAAAATCACGTATCGCGTCTTAATCGGTGCCTCATCATTGGGCGGTGATGGCATCAACCGCGCGACTGCCGTTGCTAGCAATGAGCAAGGTAAAAGCTTAGTTTCAAGAGAAGCACAGTGGAAGATTGAAGTAGAGCGCGGCGTCATGAATACTGATGGCATCATCATCGGTAAGGTATACCACGATATCAACCGTGACGGCATTCAACAAAAAGAAGATGGCGAACTTGGCGTTGCAGGCGTGCGTATCTACATGGAAAACGGTAACTTTGTCGTGACTGATCCTGAAGGTAAATATAACTTCTATGGTGTCAGTGCCAAAACTCACGTCTTAAAAGTTGACCGCACCACCATCCCTCACTCAACCGAGATGGTCACCCAAAGTAATCGCAATGCTGGCGATGCTGGCAGCCGTTTCGTTGACTTGAAATATGGCGAATTACATCGTGCCGATTTCGGTATCGTGGTCGGTATGGGCGATAGCACTGAGCGTTTGAATACGGAGCTTGTCGCTCGTAGCAAATCAGTGAGCGCTAAGAATGATAGCCTTGAGCAAGCAGTAAAAACCGAGCTAACCCTAGATCCTGACTATAATCGTAACTACGATGATAATGTAGACGCCAGTGGCTGCAACATCAATGGCGACTTAGATCTGGGCAGCAACTGTGACTCTGCTATCGTCAATGAGATGATCAATCCAGCCGCCAATCGTGTTGATATGACCGTAACTACGGTAGCACCGCCAGTAGAAAAAGAGCTGGAAGAATATCTCAAAGAAGTGGCTAACAATGACGTGGCTTTTATCAATTTAAACGAAGGTCAACAGCTCAGCACTTATAAACAAATGGTACAGGTGCAAGCGCCACTGGGTTCAATATTTACACTATATGCCAATGGAAAAGCAGTATCAGAACAACAAATCGGCAAAACTGCTGAGCAAGAAAAACAGAATGTGACTGCCTTTGATTACTATGCCGTCGACTTAAAGCGTGGCAACAATATCTTGCGCGGTGTCGCTACTGACGTGAATGGCAAAATCATCTCTGAGCAATCCATTAAAGTATCAACGCCAGACAATTTACAAGCCATTGACTATCGCACTCAAGCGCAGCTAGTACCAGCAGATGGCGTTAGCGATTATCAAGTCGTTATTAGCCTAAAAGACCGTGATGGCCGTCCTTATATCGCCTCAACACCTATCACTATCGATACCAATATCGGCCGTATCAATCTTAATGACAGCAGTAAAGATCAAGCTGGTACGCAAGTTATTGTCTCAGGTGGCGAGCTACTCATACCCGTGACTGCACCAAGTGTACCGGGTAAAGGTGAGTTGGTCATCGACACTGGTAGCAGTAAACAGATTATCCCGTTACAATTTACCGCGCAATTACGTCCTCTCATTGCCGTCGGCATCGTCGAAGGCGCGATCTCACTTAAAGACTTTGATGGCAGCAGCATTACTGACGCCCAAGGCGCTTTTGAGCAAGAGCTCAATGATTTCGCTGGTAACGATGACTATACCGCTTCTGGTCGCGCCGCGATGTTCCTTAAAGGCAAAGTACGTGGCGATTATTTGCTCACTTTGGCTTATGACAGCGACAAAAAAGGTGAGCGACTGTTCCGTGATATCGAGCCTGGCGAATACTATCCTGTCTATGGTGATTCATCAGCCAAAGGCTTTGATGCGCAATCTACCAGCAAACTCTATGTGCGCTTGGACAAGGGCCGCTCATTTGCTATGTATGGCGACTTAAAAACTCAAATCGATAACGATGAAGGTATTAAATTAGGTCAATATAACCGTACGTTGACTGGCCTAAAAGCCCAGTATGAAGATAGCAATACTCGCATTACCGCCTTTGTCGCGGAGACGAGTACCAGCCAGCGCGTCAATGAGACTCGTGGTCTTGGTATCTCAGGCCCTTATCCATTGGCTGAAAACTTTGATGCCGTATTAGAAAACTCAGAAACTGTCGAAGTGATCACTCGTGACGCCAACAATCCAGGCTTGATCATTAGCCGTGAGACCCTTACCCGCTTTGCCGATTATGAAATTGACCCTATCAGCCGCAGCTTATTTTTAAAAGCCCCTATCGCTAGCCAAGATATCGATGGCAACCCTATTTATCTACGAGTCACTGTAGAAGTAGATGAAGGCGGCGAAAAATACTTGGTCGGTGGCATTGCTGCCAAGCAGCAGTTGACTGATAAAGTCGCCATCGGTGGTAGCTATGTCAACAGTGATGACCCTCTTAACAAAGAAGAGCTTGCTAGCGTCAACAGCGTTATCAAGTTTAACGATAAGCTAAAACTGGTCGCTGAATACGCGATGAATAAAGCTGAGAATCCAAATTTTCAGCCAAGCAATCAAATCAATGCGACAGAATTAGACGGTCAGGACGCAGAAGGTAATGCCTTGCGTATCGAGCTTGACTTTGATAACAAGAAAAACACTCGTGCCAAAGCTTATTATAATGATACTGACGAAGGTTTCGTGACTGGTGCCTCGCCGCAGACTGCTGGGCGCGCTGAATCGGGCGTCGAAGTCACTCATTTAATCAATGACAAGAAGACCGCGCTAAAACTAGAAGGCGTACGTACTAAAGATCATACCACTGATGCTAGCCGCCAAGGTGTCTTAGCCAGTATTGAACAGCGTTTGAGCACCAACATCGTTGGCGAGATTGGCTTACGTTATTATAAGCAAGATGCGACGGCAGCTTCACGCAATATCCAAACGGTAACAGACGTCGTAGATGTGACTGACAACACTCTCTTTAATGACGATATTATCAATCAATCGGCGCTAAATAATGTCAGTGATTCTGAAAAAGATATTGAAGGTACTACCGCCCGCGCTCGTATCACGGCACGGTTGCCCAAGCTCAATGACTCTTTAGTATTTGCAGAATATGAGCAAGATATTGATAACAGTAATCGTAATGCCACCTCCATCGGAGGCGAGACGCCGCTAGGTGGTTTAGGCCGCCTATATGCCCGTCATGACTTGATCAACAGTCTATCTGGTAGCTATGGTCTTGATGATACTGAAGAACGTCAGCGTACCGTATTTGGTTTTGATGCCGCTTATATGAAAGATGGCAAAGTCTATAGCGAATATCGCATGCGTGATGCTATCAGTGCTCGCGAAGCTGAAGCTGCTATCGGTCTAAAAAACAAGTGGTATGTTCAAGAAGGTCTGACTTTAAACACCTTATTTGAGCGTGTTGAATCATTAGAGGGCGATACCGAGAACACCGCAACGGCAGCTGGCATTGGTGTAGAGTATCTTGCGAAAGAAGATTATAAAGCCTCGGCGCGTTTTGAGAAGCGTTGGGGTGAGACTAGTGACACATTGCTAGGTAGCGCTGGTATTGCTTATCGCTATACCGATGATGTGACTCTGTTGGCCAAGGACATCTACTCACGCGTCGATTATGACGATGGCAATCGCACGATTAATCGTTTCCAGCTAGGAGCTGCCTATCGTGATTATGATAGCAATCAGTTAGACATGTTAGCCAAGCTTGAGTATCGCTTAGATGATAACAGTACTGGCGATGACGCCTATCAAAAAGATGCCGTTATCTGGTCATTGAGTGGTAACTATCATCCAACGCGTCCGTTGACGTTGTCAGGTCGTTACGCGGGTAAATATACTCAGTTTGATGCTGATAATATCAGTAGCGACAATACAGCCCATGCGCTTTATGCTCGTGGTCTATATGACATCAGTGAGCGCTGGGATGTGGGCTTGCAAGCAGGCACTTATTGGAACAAACAAGCAGATGATATGTCTTATATGCTGGGTGCGGAAGTAGGCTATAGCCCGATGACCAATCTTTGGTTGTCACTAGGTTATAACTTTATGGGCTTTGAGGATGAAGACATCGCTTATGACGATAGCACTATGGAAGGCGCTTACTTTAGATTACGTTTCAAGTTTGACGAAGACCTATTCAAACGTGATGATCCACGTAAGAACCAGCGTTTGATGACTCACTCTACATTGTAATTTATCCCCATTGTCGTGTTATCATCTGACGACAATGCGGGCGTTAACGCGCTGTTCATCATATTATATGACAGATATATTTTAATAAGCGATGAGATCAGCGCCGAAAACCGCAAGTACCAATACCAATATTGATACTGATCCGCTTAATATGAGGTTTTGCATCATGCCTAATCCTGCCAACAAAGCAGCCCATTATAAACAGCCCATAAAGGCTTTATTATCAACCGTTTTTTTCCTGACAATGACCTCGGTTGCATCGGCGAGTCATCATACTCCTGAAGTGGCAGTAACCCGTGACGCTACTCACTGTGCCAATGAGGTTCAAACTCAGTCTCACCACCCAAAATACCAAAGTACGCGCCAACGTGCTATGAATTGTATGTTGACAGAGTTACAAGCGTATCAACAAAAAAACATGAGCGCACGTCAACAATACTTTGCCTATAAAGCTCAGGCTTGGCTTAACTACGCCATCCATCAAGACAGCATAAATAGTCGTTCACCTGCTGGGCAGCAAGCCGCACAGGCAGCAGAGACGATTTTGACCACCTTGAAAAATGGTAAGGAACAAGATCTCAACCTTATTCAAGACATACCCTCAAACTCTGCTCTCATGCGCCCCGATCTATGGGCAACCTTAAGCGCGCTAAAAGATAGCGGTGGTATCGAGTCAGCACCACGAGAGATAGCCTTCAGCGAGGTCGCTTTAATTTGGGCTGCTACGAACCAGTGCGAGCGCGGCTGGCGGGAATCAGGCATCCATTTTCGCATGGCAGATCGTTGGCTTGAACAAGCCCGCGAAGCTTACGTCAATACCCATGATTCACAGACCAACGTCGCTTTGGAAGAATTGATCGTCAGCTATTATAAGCAATATGAGACATTAGATGCGAGTACTGATAGTTGCCGTGGGCAAGTATTAACGCTTATCCGTTAAGTCCATTATTATCACTGCTCATCAATGCAGTAAATACAAAAAAGCCGACATTACATGTCGGCTTTTTTGTATTTACTTAGCAGACATTAGGGCATGTTAATCACACTCTAATGTCTATACATCATCTAAATAGCGAAAAAACTAGCGATTCTTACGCGGTAGCTTTTCTGGTAGATAGCAACGCAAATAAGCGATAAATGCAGTGTTTGCTTCTTGGATATATTCATTGGTAATGCTTTGATGACGACGATAAGACAATGTAAATATCGCATTAATAATGCTATAAGCAATCAATAGCGTGTCTTGAATATCGTGGAAACTCGGCATCTCATAGCGCTCTGATAAACGCTTATAAACCAAATCGACGATTTGATGATCGATATCTTCACCAAAACTATCACCTTCAAAATCAGGCGTGTTCGTATCATAAATGAGCTTGGCTTTGGTTTCGTCGTTATGGAATATCGTCACACAATTATCAATAAGTGCCGTCAAATAGCCCTGCCATCTGTCATAATTACCAATATCAACTGTTTCTACTATTTCTAATATTTCGATAGCATTCAAAAAACGCAATGCTAAAAATATCGCTTCGATGTTAGGAAAAAAGTGATAAGCAGAAGCTCTTGGAATGCCTGCTTCTTCACATACAGCCGCCAAAGTAATGTCATTGATAGGTTGTGTTTCACTTAATTTCTTGGCACCAGCCAAAAGTTTTTGACGGCGCGCACGGCCTTGTTGGCTGGTAAACTTAAACTTATTCGGTACCAGTTTTTTTGCCAGTTCCGAATCTACCAACACATCTTCAATCTTTTCGTCTTTATTTTCGCTCATCATAAGTCTCTTAATGTTACACCCTATTTTATAAATATAATCTTCAATAGATAGTATTCGCCCTAAATTGAAGAATTACATCCTATTAGCTAATAATGTAGCACTGATATTAGCGCTACTATGTCTAATGGAGAGGCATCATAAACGCTTGTACACTATCAAGCAAGGGAGATAAATGGGTTAAAAAATAATGTATAGGTCAACCATTTAATAGCGTTAACCACGTAATGTAAAAAATTTAATCATTGAGTTTAATTTTCGCTCTTATAATACCATGATCGATGACTCTATCTGCATAGTCCCACTTTAAATGGTCATTGAAATAGTCTACTCTTTCAACCTGACCCAGTGAAAACTTACTATCAGGAAGAAACTCTTCTGAAACAAATAATTGATCAATCACTTCTGGCATACCTTGATATATATGGGTATATGCCACATCTTTCATCCAACCATAGCGTGCTTGGATACGCGCAGCATCGAATAATGCAACATCGCGCATGCCTTTATCGTAATTAACTTCACCAGTCTCAGCCATCAATTGGGTGGTGACGCTACCGGTGACATCGTTCATATCGCCTAACAAAATCAATGGCTCACGAGTATGACGTAAGCGCTCTATAATAGACATGCGAATAGAGGCTGCTTCTGCGGCGCGCATACATAAGCTACGGAGCTTGGCACGGACTCGAATATTTGGATCGTCCATGTCTTCTAACAAATTGCCACTTTCATCACGCAAGAAAAATGCCCGTTTGCTTTTTAGATGCGCCGTAATAATCGTTATCGGTTGACCAAAGGCATCGACCCGTACTACTAATGGTGGACGATTAAAGCGCTGGTAAGGACCAATATCAGGGATATCAATCACCGCTTTTGGTGCAATGTCTTCAAGCAAGCGGCTTTCTAATTGCTCAAAGCGACTAATAATACCAACGGCAGGAGTGTTTTGTGCCCCTTTGCCATGGGTATAAGGGCTTGAACGGTCGTTACTTGCCAGCGGAACAACAACATGCTCGGGCTTAAATCCCAACGACACCGCCAACGCTTCAAGCGCATTACTATCCCAGACTTCTTGCACCGCAATAATATCAGCATGTGCTTTTGCTAATAAATCGGTGATGCCGCTTAGCTTGTGCTCGTATTCATCGTTACTGTAAGCTGGCGCATTGTCATAATAAATTCGGTTAGGGTTGGCAAAATTGAGCAAGTTGGCAGTGGCAATATAAAATTGTCTGGCGCTTTTAGCTTCCGCATTATTGTTCATAGATTACCTATTATTTTTATTCTAGAATATTGCTTCCAAAGATGATTGGCTGTTTAATATATTCATACCTAGTAATATACAGCAAAAAAGCCTCCAAAGAAATCTTTGAAGACTTTAAAATAGCATAAATTGAAAATATTTAGTCTATCAGCAGACCCAAGTCTACAATCAGACTAAGCCCAGTGATAAGTTAGTAAGCTTATATACTGTCTACTTACTTAAATAAAATGTGCTGTTAGTTTCGCTTATTACGATACACGATTCCATGCGTCATACGATGCTTTGCGTGCTTCTTCCCACTCCATGCGTGATTCACCTTTTACTTCATGCCATGAGCGCTCTAATTCAGCTTCATGGTCTTCAAAACGTGCATCCGCAGGATAACGAGCACGGTTGGCGTACCCTACTGCATAAGCTGGATGTAGATCACGGTCGAAGTCATAACCTTCTTTGTAATAATCAACATTTGCATATTCTGCACGCCAGTAAGCTTCTTCACGTGTTGGATCAATCGCTTCTGCTGCTGCATGTCCTGCACCGCCACCAACGATAGCACCAATCGCACCGCCAATGAGTGTGCCAAGTGGTCCTGCCATTGTACCGATTGCTGCACCCGCTGCTGCGCCGCCAAGACCACCAATAGCTGTACCTACTGGATGCGAACCTGGCTCACCTGTGATGATATCAGCATTCAGATCCTGCTTAGCTTCTTTTGACATATGCTTTACTTCATTACGATCAATACCGTCATAGTTACTCATAATTTTATCCTTAAATTAATTTGTTATATTTTAGATTTATTAAGTGCTAAAAATTAGCGGTCTTACTCGATTCATGTTTTACTTGAGTCGCCTAAAGTATAGAAATTTATGGATAACAACAGATAGATAGGTTGTGTAAATTGTGTCCAGATTGCGATTGTCTTGCGTTACAGCCTGTATCTTTATAATGATTTTGTAGGACAGTGAAGCGTTTTAAGTAATTTCTCATTGAATTGTTACAATATTTTAATGTATCTGTTCAATAATTATAAGGATGTCAGCGCTCTATCGATGGCTCGTTGCCACTTATTAAGATGTTGTTCACGGATATCACTGGACATCTGGGGTTCAAAAACACGATCGACTTGCCATGATGCTTGCATTGTCCCTTCATCATATAGCCCCGTTTTTAACCCCGCGAGCAATGCTGCACCTTTGGCAGTGATTTCTGTATCTCTCGGACGCAGGACAGGCACATCGAGTAAATCAGCTTGAAACTGCATCAATAAGTCATTATTGGCCGCGCCGCCATCTACTCTTAGCTCAGTTAATGGATGAGGGCTGTCTTTTTGCATGGCAATGAGCACATCATAAGTTTGATAGGCAACCGCCTCTAACGCAGCACGAGCAATATGGGCTTTAGTCGTGCCGCGGCTCATACCAGTAATACTCGCGCTGATATCGGAGCGCCAATAGGGTGCTCCTAGTCCTGTGAATGCCGGCAGTAACACCACCTCTTCACTACTATCAACTTGGCGGGCTAAATCTTCGACTTCACTGCTGTGTTGAATCATACCCAGATTGTCTCGTAACCATTGGACAATAGCACCTGCCATAAACACACTACCCTCCAAGGCATAAGTGATTTCCTTTCTGGGTGGCTGCAACATGCGTTTGCCTGACTGTACAATTTGATCGAACGACAAATTGTCTGGACGAGTCGGTGTGGATTTTCGTTGCCAAGCGATTGTCGTTAGTAGTTTATGCTCGCTAAGTTTGGGTTTTTGACCAATATTCATCAGCATAAAACACCCAGTGCCATAAGTGTTTTTAGCCATGCCAGCATCGAGGCAGCCTTGTCCAAAAAGTGCTGCTTGCTGATCGCCCAATACCGCTTGAATAGGAATTTGTTTGGCAAATAGTCCTTTTTTGGTTTTACCAAAGTCACCATCAGATGGTAGGACTTTAGGCAAAATATTCATGGGTATCGCAAAACGGGCGCACAGCTCTTCTGACCACTCAAGCTTGTGGATATCATATAATAAAGTACGGGAAGCATTGGTCACATCAATGACATGCTCGCCACCAGTTAGCTTATATATGAGCCAACTGTCTATAGTACCAACCGCTATTTCTCCTCTGCTGGCTCGTACGCTCAATTTCGGATTGTGCTCTAGTAACCAAGCGATCTTACTGGCGCTAAAATATGGATCTAAACGTAGCCCTGTAATGCGTTGCACTTCGCTTGCCACATCATCATGGCTGTCATTCATCATGCCGCTGGCACCCTCAGCCGCGAGTGTTTTACAGTAGCTCGCCGTACGGCGATCTTGCCAAATGATGGCAGGGGCTAAAGGTTTACCCGTTTGCTTATCCCACATGACAATAGATTCACGCTGATTGGTGATCGCGATACTGGTGACGTCGGTAGCAAGCAGCCCTGCTTGATTAATCACATCATGGGCACAGCTAATCTGCGTTTGCCAAATTTGTTGCGCATCTTGCTCGACAAAGCCCGCTTTTGGGGTTTGTAAAGTGGTAGGCTGCTGTACCATTTTTATCGGACGCGCACGATCATCGTACAATATCGCTCGACTCGATGTCGTCCCTTGATCCAAAGCCAAAATATATCCTGCCATTACTCACATCCTATTTTGTCGCATTCATTTTTTACATTTATATTTTATAGTCGAGTCTTTATTGATGGCACGTACTTTTTGCGAGCAACGCTTATCACAATAGCCAGTTTTATTTACATTAGCACTGCGCCAATGAGCAATTGCTGACGGTTAAAATAAATGCCGTTTATTTTAATCTTGCTCAACGCTATAAGGTGCTGAAATATAGCACACACCACTGTTATGTATAGTTTATAAGCTGCTTTGTAGTACAACAATCATCACTAACTATCATTATCGCTGAAAACTTTTAAAAGTGATCTAAAATCGATTTAAGTGCTAATGACTTGATAAACCTTTTATTATTAATTAACAAATGATGTTATTATTTGTCTTAACAACCGACCTCTAACATAAAATCATGGCTTATTCAACGCACAGTAAGCAAATACTGAGCATTGACCCGTCACTATTGTGCCACTACAGTGTAGCGCTTGTTATCCATAACAAAATGTTGGCTTCTGTTAATGGTTGACCATATTGAACTGTTTGGACAGGGTTTGACCACAACAGTTGATACTTTTTTGCCTAACTCTAAAATACTTTGCATTCTAATTAATGGCTTATGTGACTTATGAAATTTGCTTTATCGACTCTGTCTACTGCGGTGATGACGATTACGTTCATGGGTCTAGCGGCACCTGCTTTGGCAAGCCCTACTGATCATAATATCGAGTCACCGAATGAGGTCACGGCCGTTGCAGTGACGCAAATTATCGACTCTGACACTCAAAACAGTACTCAAAGCAGCATTCAAGACATCGCTCAAAACAGTACTCAAAAAAATGAGATTCAAAATAAAAGGTCAACGACAGATACAGACATGGGTCAAGCCGAGCAAAAAACAGGCTTAACAACGCTTATCGATCCCATAACCCATAAAAGTATTGATAATAGCTATCCATTAGCAGTATCTAGCCTGTTAAGCCTTGAGCAAGCTCAAAATATCTTATTACAAGTGTCACCGAAATTGGCCGCCAATCAAGCGGCGATTGCTGCTAGTGAATATCAAACGGATGCGCTCAAAACCTTGGACAATCCATTGGTGTTTGCCCAACTATCAGCCAACGCTTACAACTTAGACGCGGATCTTGACTTATCATCATTGAAAAACGGTATTGTTAATGACGTTAACAATGGTGTCGATAATGTGATTCCGCCTATTCCACCGCTACCAGATTTGCCGAATTTTGGTGAATTGGTCGGCGAGCGTATCCCAGATTCTTATGAGTTAAAGCGCTCAGGCTCAACGGCTGGTGCAGGTCTGGGCGTGGTTTGGCCCATCTATACTGCTGGACGTACCAACGCTTTGACAGGTGCTTCCAATGCCCGTACCCAAGAAGCCGTCGCAGACAGTCTATTGGATAAAAACGAGCTTTATAACACCCTGATTGAGCGTTACTTTAAGGCACAGCTGGCCATCATTGCCGCTTATTTACGCGAAGATGCTTATGATACCTTGCAGCAGACTGACCATATGGCACAGCGGCTTTTTGAAGAAGGTTTTATCTCACGTGTTGATCGCTTAGAAGCACAATCTGCGCTTGCCGATGCAAAAAGTGAGTCCGTCAATGCCAATAACGATGCTCGCCTTGCGATGATGGCTTTACAGCGGCTATTGCGTACCGACTATCGTATCAAACCCACGACACCGTTATTCGTCTCTAGCCGTCCTTTACCCGATGTAAACTATTTTCAAAATTTATCACTCACCAATCACCCAGGTCTACAAAAAGTCGCCGCCAAACGCGCACAAGCTGAGCAGCTACATGCGCTATCAGATACTGGTCACAAGCCTACCGTCATGCTCTATGGCTACGGACAAATTGAAAAAGACCCCAGTTGGGTAGCCGGTATATCAGCCAGCTGGAAGCTGTGGGGTGGTCTTGATAAAAATGCATCACTCGCATCGAGCAATGCCAAAATACGCCAAGCGGATCTGTCTGAAATCGAAGTCAGTGACAATTTATTATTACTGGTCGAAAAAAACTGGCACGATGTTAATAATGCCCAATCTCGTTATCAGGCATTACAAAGCAATGTAGATCTGGCCGCAGAAGTATTGCGTTTGCGCCAGTTGGGGCTACAAGAAGGTGTAAATACACCGATTGAGGTAGTCCAAGCACAAACGCAGTCGCTTAAAGCACGTACTGAACAAGCGCAAGCTGCGAACAGTTATGTACAATCGCTGGCCGCACTCATGCAAAGCTGTGGTACGCCTCTTGCCTTTAATGCCTATCTTAATGCTGCTGATATTCGATTACCGACTTTGTATACTGAGTAATGATTTAATTTGAAAATGATAGATAGTGTGGATAAGCGTTTATATAGTTGATTCAATTTGAAAGTATGACAAGGCAGCTGAGCGAAGAGGTATATTTGATACCTCAAGCGAGGTTAACGCCGCAATACTATTACAGTAGCCTGACCATACTAATTATCATGAAGCTGTCAATAACCATACTATTGCTAACTCTATTGTGAATACTGTTTTATGAAAAACCCGACTTCTAAATTAATAAGTAACTGGCTGCAGCCTTCATTAAAGACGTGGCGTATTGCGAACAACTCTAATGTTTGGGCACACTGCGCGAGCGTGGGATTTTTTGGTTTCTTATCAATTTTTCCAGTAATGGCGGTATTTGTACTGCTTTATGGTCTCGCGTTTTCACCAGCTGAGATGCAAGAGCAAATCTCGATTTTGCGTCCCTTTATACCCGATACGGTGTATGAAGTCCTCAATTCACGCCTAAGCGCATTAGTCTCTAATACCACATCCGCGCTCACGTTCAGTCTTGTCGTATCGACCCTACTCACCCTTTATGCTGGCTCTAAAGGTGTTAAATCTTTAATTATTCTAATCAATCTCGCCTTTCATATCACTCAAGAGCGCAGCTTTATACAAGGTAACATTTTAGCAGTCAGCTTAACCTTTGGCGCGGTAGTAATCTTGATTATAGCGGTCTCTTCTATTGCTATTATTCCTGTAGGGGCAGCCTATTTCCCCTTCCCGCAAATAGCTAAAACGATTGCGCTTTGGAGCAGGTGGCCTATATTGGCTGGTATCATATTTTTAAGCTTTTTAAGCCTATATCGCCTAGCCCCAAACCGTGACGCCGTCGCGCTAAAAAAACTGGTGCCAGGAGCAGCTCTGGCGACCGTTCTTTGGATTGTATTGTCTGTGCTATTTTCGATTTATGTGCAAAACTTTAATAACTATAGCGCTGAGTTTGGCGCGCTTTCAGCTGCCGTGGTCATTATGCTTTGGCTTTATTATTCAGCATTTATCGTCGCTTTTGGTGCGATTTTTAATTCTGAAGCCTTAGAAAGCGCCAAACCTTATGCTGTACGAATGTACTAATAACATACCCTTTATCCTCAATTTTGCTGCTTTAGGAATCTCACTGTCATGACTGAATCTACCAACGAATCAGACGACTCGCGCAAGTTAAACGACTCAGAGCAATCTACCGACTCAGTCAATAACCATAACGATCAAGCAACTGATGCTGAAAATGAGCAAGCAGTGCCTACTTATAAGCGCCATGCAGAAAAAGCGGATAAATCTGCCATGATAAAAAAGGCACTTCTGGCGCTATTGGTTCTGATTGTATTAGGCGTTATTGCCTATGGTCTATATAAAAGCAATCAGCATAGCGAACCTGAAGTCGTGACTTTGCAAGGGCAGATGCAGATGCAGCAAACCTCCATCGCTGCAAAAGTGCCGGGACGTATTGCCAAAATTTTGGTCACAGAAGGTGATGCAGTGACAGTCGGGCAACAGCTGATTGAAATGGACTCGCCTGAGATTAACGCAAAAATCAATCAAGCGCTGGCTGGCAAGCAAATGGCACAAAGTCAGTTAGATAAAGCAGAAAATGGCGCCCGTCCACAAGAGATCGCTCAAGCAAAAGCGGCATGGCAAGCCAACAAAGCTGCTTCTGATTTGGCAGAGAATACTTACCAGCGTGTCAACCGCCTTTATGAAGAAGGCCTTATGGCACGGCAAAAACGCGATGAGGCGTATGCGCAATATCTGGCCACTCAAGATCAAACTGAAGCGGCGCGCTTGCAATACGATTTGGCAAAAGAAGGCGCACGCAGTGAAGATAAATCAGCGGCGACAGCGCAAGTAGCGCAAGTCGATGCGCAACTAGAAGAAGCACTAGTGGCAAAAGAAGAAGCCAATTTAAAAAGCCCTATTGCAGGCATTGTGGACAATGTCATTGTCAGCGCGGGTGAAGTCATCGGACAAGGCGTGCCTATCTTGACGTTGGTCAATACCGATGAGCAGTGGGTCGTACTTAATGTCACCGAATCCTACTTAAACCAGTTTGCGATTGGTCAGCAATTTACTGGTACGATTCCTGCGCTGTCATCAGCAAATAAGCCTTATACCAAACAGTTTACCGTTTATGCTACGTCAACATTGTCTGACTTTGCCACTTGGCGGCCGACCAATAATGATGATGGATTCGATGTACGTACCTTTGAAGTAAAAGCACGTCCGACGACTCCCGATGCACGTATTCGCTCAGGTATGAGCGTTATTGTACGCGTCAATCCAGCACTTACTAATGCAAGCCAAGAGTAAGCCATGCACCCGATGAAGTTAAGTAAGGCTTTTTTACGTAGTGCTGCCTATGAGCGACGGTTTTTGACCAAAAATCCGTGGGACTTTAGTATGGTGGTCTGGATACCACTGGCAACCGTCCTACTGATTTGGTGGATATTTTCACAAACACAGATTACGGATTTGCCCATTGGGGTGATAGACCAAGACAATAGCCCGATTGCCAATACCGCGGTACGCTATTTGGAAGCCAGCCCTACTCTAACGGTTAGACAACTTTATTACTCAGAGGCTGAGGCAAAAGCGGCTATTTTGCAGCGTGATATTTACGCTATTGTCATTATCCCTGAAGATTTTTCTCGGCATATTTTATCTGCTGAGCCTGCTCCATTAATTTTACAAGTAAATGCTCAGTACGGTACACATTCGGGCATTATCCAAACCAGCGTTCAAGCGGTCGCTGGGACGTTATCGGCAGGCGTTGAGATACAACGCTTGGTCAAACAAGGCATGGCACCGTCGCAAGCTGCGATTGCTTACTCACCGATTGGCATACAGCGTATCAGCCTGTTTAATGCAGCCACCGATTATCAGCAGTTTTTGGCTTCAACGGTCATACCCGCGCTGCTGCATATTTTAGCGATGGTGATCGGTGCAACGACGATTGGTCGTGAGCTGCGGGATAAACGACTCGGCCACTGGTATCGCTTTATCAGTACAGGTCATCCTAATTTGACACGAATCACACAAAACGAGTCAACATCAGGGCAAATATTAAATGCCGTAGAAAACAACCATAACATGAGCAAAAATGATCAAATCTCTGTCTCTAGTCATGCGAATGAAGATATGACGGAAAGTGCAAACGTTTTAGTATTATTGTTTGGTCTGTTAGGCAAATACTTTTGGCCGACATTGGCCTTTAGCATTTGGGCGATGTTGGCTCTATGGCTTGCCACGCCGCAAGAATCCGTTGCCATGAGCTCAGTGCTTGCAACTTATGCTGGTTTGATATTATTAATAATGCTATCGTTTTGGCTGGGTGCTATCTTTACCTTAGGCTCATTCTCATTACGCATGGGCTTGTCTGCTACTGGTTTTATTTCAGCACCTTCTTATGCCTTTGCTGGTGTGACCTTTCCTTATATTGCTATCAGTGACAGTGCTCGGCATTGGTCAGATGCACTGCCACTCACTCACTATCTAAAACTGCATATTGCACAATTACAGATGCAAGCGCCTGTTGCTGTTTCATTGCCGATCGTCTATGGTCTGGCTATTGCCACGACGATTGCGATGAGCTTGACTACTTTATTAACCAAACGCGCGCTGGCGCATCCTGAACGTTGGGGGGCGCGCTAATGTCATTACCACCAAAAGACCATTTATCTTCGACAACGTCAGATTCAACCAAGCAGTCTTCAACACCAAGTTTCTTAGGTAGTTTTTTACAGACCATTAAGGACATCTTTTCTGATAAAGGTGTGCTATTACTCTTACTGATTGCCCCTATTATTTATGGCTTCTTTTATCCTTGGCCGTATTCGACAGAAGTGGTCAACCATGTACCTGTTGGTATCATTGATAACGACAATAGTAATCTATCACGAACCATCGTTCGCTATGCGAGTGCCAGTCCGCAGTTAGACACTCAGCTTTTTCTCAACGAGCAGCAGGCTAAAGAGGCCATATGGTCAGATGAAATCGCTGGGTACATGGTCATTCCAAGTGGGCTTGAGCAGCAAGTACTATCGGGAAAAGCAGCGAGCGTCAGCGTATTGGGTAATGGCGGCTACTTTCTGTTAAATAAAAACGTACAGATGGGGTTTTTAAAAGCAGTCAGTACGGTATCAGCAGGGATTGAAGTCAAAAAAAATGTGGCACAAGGTGCTTATTCAGCAACAGCGGCTGCTAATACTCAAGCGGTACCATTAGTAATTATCCCTCTATACAATCAAACAGAAGGTTATGGCGCTTACGTGGTGCCAGCGGTCTCTATTCTAATTTTGCAACAAACCTTATTAATCGCCACAGCGATGCTGATTGGTACGTGGTATGAGCAGCGGCGACATGCGACGAGTATCCGTGG
This sequence comes from Psychrobacter sp. NPDC064578, assembly GCF_044901245.1. Classification (NCBI taxonomy): domain Bacteria; kingdom Pseudomonadati; phylum Pseudomonadota; class Gammaproteobacteria; order Moraxellales; family Moraxellaceae; genus Psychrobacter; species Psychrobacter sp. NPDC064578. The sequence goes on along the minus strand of NZ_JBJDPI010000003.1, from coordinate 39,614 downwards.
TTGGCTTGGGCGAATTGCTGCGCTCAGTATGTTTAGCTTCATTATTGGCTGCTTTTATTATGGTTGGACATTTGAGCTACACCACTATCCGCGCGGGCAAAACATGCTTGGCAGTTTACTGTTCCTTCTGTTATTTTGCCCAACCGTGGCGACACTTGGTTGCGTGCTTGGACTCTGGTTTCGCCAGCGCGAACGTAGTATGCAAATCCTAATTTTTAGCTCACTACCGATGTTTTTTGTCAGTGGTTATCCGTGGCCAGCAGATCAGCTGCCCATAGTTTTACAAATCATACGTTGGTTCGTACCCACGACACCGGGTATCAACACCTCCGTCCAGCTTAATCAAATGGGGGCTAGCATCTCCCAAGTTTCTACTGGATTTTATGCACTAGCCGCCTTATGGGTATTTTACTTTGCGCTACTTATGTGGGTGCGCTGGCATGACGCGAATAAAGCACTTAAAACGGTGTCCTAAAGCAAAAGACGATTGCATGTCATTAGCGCCTGCCATCAATAAAAGCCAAATCGATGATCCTGAATCAAAAAAAAGCGCCTGCTAACATAGCAGACGCTTTTTTATTTCTAACGTTTCAATATTCTATCACTTAAAAAACACGATTAAGACCATTTAATGCCGCCACACGATACGCTTCTGCCATCGTTGGATAGTTAAAAGTAGTATTCACAAAGTACTCAAGTGTATTATTACTCTTACACTTCATCACGGCTTGTCCAATATGGATAATCTCTGATGCATGGTTACCGTAGCAATGGATGCCTAAAATCTCCAACGTATCACGATGGAACAAAATCTTTAGGACACCTGAGCGTTCACCAATGATTTGTGCACGTGCCAAATGCTTGAAGAATGCTTGACCCACTTCGTATGGGACTTTTTCGTCGGTTAGCTCTTGCTCAGTTTTACCGATACAAGAAATTTCAGGAATCGTATAGATACCAGTTGGCACGCTTGACACTGGTTCCGCATCGCTATCACCAACCATAAAGGCCGCCGCACAGCGTCCTTGGTCATAAGCGGCAGAAGCCAAAGATGGCCAACCAATCACATCGCCTGCGGCATAGATATTTTCGATTTCAGTACAATAGGTATCATCAACTTTTAATTGACCACGGCTGTTTGCTTTTAGACCAATCGCTTCTAAGTTTAAACCTTCCGTATTACCTGAGCGACCATTTGACCAAAGAATGGCATCAGATTTGATGCGCTTACCACTCTTTAGATGCAAGACGACATAATCGTCATGCGTTTCAAGATGATCAATCTCTTCGTTACTACGAATCAGTACGCCAAATTGTCTAAAGTCATGCGCGATAGCATCGCTAATCTCGCTATCGAGATAACTGAGCAATTGATTTTGGTTATTAATCAAATCAACCTTATAACCAAGACCCGTAAAGATAGAGGCATACTCACAACCAATCACGCCCGCACCATAGATGATAATTTTTTTGACCACATAATCCATTTGCAAAATTTTATCAGAATCAAAAACGCGCGGATGGTTAAAGTCTAAAATTTCAGGGCGATAAGGACGACTACCAACCGTTACGATGGCTTTATTAAAGGTAATGGTTTCAAAGACATTATCATCGGTTTCAACACGCAAAGTATGAGCATCAATAAAACTTGCCCAACCTTGAATCACTTCAATGCGGTTGCGTTCATAGAATCGTGTGTGCGTACTAACCTGATTGCGAATGACTTTTCGGGCATTGGCAAGCACTCTATTTAGAGGAACTTGCTTGTACTCCATCGCCTTGGTAAACATAGGATCACGGCGAAAGTTAATGAGGTTGAATACCGATTGGCGCAGTGCTTTACTTGGAATCGTACCCACATGGGTAGAGTTACCACCTACCTGATCACGTGGATCAATGACCACCACTTTTTTGCCTGATTTAGTCAGCTTCATAGCCGCCGCTTCGCCAGCAGGACCTGCTCCTAAAACGACCGCATCATATTCATACTCGTGGTTATCGCCTTTTAAGCGACGTGAATCTTTCGTATAACCAGACTTGATATCGATTCGCGTGTCATCGAGCGGATTAATAAGATCAGGATGGTGCATGACATCATCAGTGACCTGCTCATGGGTTTGTTCAATATTTTGTTTTTTATTTTTGCCTTCAGTATGTTCAGGATTCGGCACGCGACCGCTTTCTTTATTCGATACTTCGGTATGAATGTCTTTACCAATATCATTGGTCGCGTCGCTTGGTTTTTTAGTTCCCATCGTGTCCTCTTTACATTTACTTATTTATTTGATTTTTAGACTGTGTATGAATCAATAGGTGCTTGAGTCAAAACCACACGACTAAGGCGTGCCCACCATACGTTGTGACACAATATTTTGCAGTGTCCAATGCCCAGTCGCGCTTTTCTGTCCCTCGTCAATCTGCGGACGCGCACTAATCACATATTCTGTGCCAAGGCTTGGTTTAAAGTCATCAATCCAATCATAAGGTACCTGAAACACGCTGCCATCTTTGCTTGATTTGGCCAGTAAACACTGCATCGGTAATGCCGAGGCGCAGGCCACACGATTGGGCATAATTGTTAGCGTTTGCGCTTCACCCAATACAATGGTTGGGATATAACGTGGCTCAGGCACTGGCTCACGTGAAAAAGGTGACGTTTGGCAAGCACTCAGTAAACTGACCGCACTCAGCAAGCTGGCCAATAATAAAGGGGTCTTGCTAGACTTATAAGATGAACTCATAATATTCTCTATGTGATAATCAGATGGTATTAAATGATGGTTATTAATAGTGATGCTTTAAATAATGGTTCTTTTTTGAGCAATCGTTATTGCTAAATCGTTAATTGCTTCAAGCAATTCATTGATAGCTTATATTTTATTAGCCGATACGGCGTTTGAGACCCGTCATCTGCAAGATGCGCGTAGCGATTTCTTCAACGGACATCTCAGAAACATCAAGACTTGGAATACCATGCGTGATATAAATCCCCTGTATCGCCCGCTGCTCCTGCTGACATTGCTGATAGCTCGAATAACGACTGCCCGCACGGCGCTCTTGACGGATTTTCACCAAGCGATCGGTATCGATCAATAGACCAAACAGCTTGTCTTTGTGCTCGCGCAATGCTTTTGGTAATTGATTATCGTACAAGTCATCTTCGGTCAAAGGATAATTTGCTGCTCGAATACCGAACTGTAAGGCTAAGTATAAAGAAGTCGGTGTTTTGCCTGAACGTGATACGCCCACCAAAATAATATCGGCCGCATCGTAATGACGCGTACGCGCACCATCATCATTGTCTAAAGCGAAATGCACCGCGTCGATACGTTCTTTATAAGTCTCAGAATCAACATCGTCGTGTGCATGACCCGAATGTCCGTCAGGCTCTACACCTGTTTCTTCAGCGACACGGCCAATCAAACCCTCATACATATCCAAGTTACAGCTTTGGGCAGAATTGATCTTTTCACGAATATCAGGGTTAACAATCGTATCAAAGACCAATGGCAACAAACCATCTCGTTGATACGCCATGTTGATTTGCTCAACAGCGTCTTCTGCACGCTCTAAGCTATCGACATATGGCAACACTCGTGTTTCAAAAGGTACTGAAGCAAACTGACTCAAGATAGCGCGGCCAAGTGTCTCCGCGGTAATCGCTGTGCCATCTGAGATAAAAAAAGCGGTTCGAACGGCTTGAGAGCTGTCTAAGTTTAATGCGTTGCGATTTTGAATAGTGGGATTCAGTTGTTCAGCTGGATTACTTGAGTACATAACGTTGGCACCTCGATTGAAAACACAATGGTAATCTTCATTTGGCTTTTATTTTTGATCGGCTTTAGACTTGATTTTCAGACGTAATTTTCGTTTTGTATAAGCGCTAATATTGCACATTTATATCAGGATAAACCGCTACTATTGATGCTCTACATTATACGCATAATAGCGGCCTAATAGAAATCAATGTTACAGGCGTACACTTAGAAAGCCACAGTGTCCTTAATCTTATCATGCCGATTAATAACCATTATTGTGCTGATTGGTTACTCATACTAGCGCAGCATTACCTGCTATATATAAAGGCAGATATTATAAGAATATCCTAAAGTTCTTCTGTTATTTATTTTAAACCCTCTATTTATTAACCGATTTATAAACATATCTTGATAATTAGAGTGATCTTTACTCGCATTTTTACGTCATCTCAAAAATAGAAAAATGAATAACCTTCTACTAATTATGTAGCAAAGCCCACAATTTGTATCTTTTTGACAAAAATATTGGTTCAACCCCTCGAAATTCTCCAAATATAGCGGTATAATTCACCGTTATAATCTTTACTAAATAACCTTATTTTCTGGAGTTATCATGGCAGCGCAATCTACAGCACTTGTAATCAATCTTGATCAGCTAGGAAAAGACGACATTGAAATGGTCGGCGGCAAGAACGCCTCATTAGGTGAAATGATCAGCCATTTGTCTGATTTGGGTGTTAGTGTACCAGGCGGCTTTGCCACCACTTCAAATGCATTCAACCGTTTTTTGAACGAAACTGGCTTGCTTGACAAAATCAACAACGAACTAAAAACGTTAGATGTTGATGATGTCAAAAAACTTGCAGAAACGGGTAAAAAGATTCGTACTTGGATTATTGAGCAAGAGCTGCCAAGTGATCTTGAGCAAGAAGTACGTCAATCGTTTGAAACGATGAGCGGCGGCGAAGACATCGCGGTTGCTGTGCGTTCTTCTGCTACTGCTGAAGATTTGCCAGATGCCTCATTTGCGGGTCAGCAAGAGACATTCCTAAACATTCGCGGCATTGATAACGTCCTAATTGCAATTAAAGAAGTATTTGCATCTCTTTATAACGACCGTGCCATCTCTTATCGTGTACACAAAGGTTTTGAGCATGAAGGCGTTGCATTATCTGCTGCTGTACAGCGTATGGTACGTTCAGAAACTGGCGCGGCGGGTGTGATGTTCACGCTAGATACCGAAAGCGGTTTTGATCAAGTGGTCTTTATCACCTCAAGCTATGGTCTAGGTGAAATGGTTGTACAGGGTGCGGTTAACCCAGATGAATTCTATATTTCTAAGCAATTACTAGCCAATGGCAAACCATCGGTGATTCGCCGTAACCTAGGCAGCAAGCATAAGAAAATGGTTTATGGTGATGAAGGTAGCACCACTAAATCAGTAAAAACTGTCGATGTTGAAAAGCAAGATCGTATGCAGTTCTCATTATCAACTGAAGAGCTAACCTCTCTTGCTAAACAAGCCGTAACAATCGAAAAGCATTATGGCCAAGCGATGGATATCGAGTGGGCAAAAGACGGCGATACCAACGAAATCTTCATCGTTCAGGCGCGTCCAGAAACGGTTAAGAGCCGCCAAGACAGCAATGTTATGGAACGTTATATCATCGACACGACTAACGCTAAAGTATTGTGTGAAGGTCGTTCAATCGGTCAGCGTATCGGTTCAGGTAAAGTCCGTATCGTTAGCAACTTAAATGAGATGGACAAAGTACAGGAAGGCGATGTATTAGTATCAGACATGACGGATCCGGATTGGGAACCAGTCATGAAGCGTGCTTCTGCTATCATCACTAACCGTGGTGGTCGTACGTGTCACGCAGCGATTATTGCTCGTGAACTAGGTGTTCCAGCCATTGTTGGTTGTGGTAATGCGACTGAGCTATTGGTTGATGGTCAAGACGTCACTGCTTCTTGTGCCGAAGGTGATACTGGCTTCATTTATGAAAGCCAAATCGACTTTGAAGTACAGACCAACTCTGTTGAGTCTATGCCAGAGCTTGCCTTCAAAGTAATGATGAACGTTGGTAATCCAGATCGTGCCTTCTCATTCACGCAAATGCCAAATGAAGGTATTGGTCTTGCGCGTTTAGAATTCATCATCAACCGTATGATTGGCGTGCATCCAAAAGCACTACTGAACATGAACAGCTTACCACGCGAAATTGCCCAAGCCATCCAAGAGCGTATTGCTGGTTATGCGTCACCGGTAGATTTCTACGTGGATAAGTTGGTCGAAGGTATCTCAACGCTAGCCGTTGCCTTTATGGATCAGCCAGTTATCGTTCGTATGTCAGATTTTAAATCAAACGAATATGCTAACTTGCTTGGTGGTAAATTATACGAGCCATCAGAAGAAAACCCAATGCTTGGTTTCCGCGGTGCCAGTCGTTATGTGTCTGACAACTTCCGTGACTGCTTTGAGCTTGAGTGTAAAGCACTAAAACGCGTACGTGATGAGATGGGCTTGACCAACGTCGAGATTATGATTCCATTCGTTCGTACCGTTGGCGAAGCCAAAGAAGTCATCGAATTACTTGAGAAAAACGGTCTAAAACGTGGCGAAAACGGTTTACGCGTTATTATGATGTGTGAGCTACCAACCAACGCCCTATTGGCAGATGAATTCCTAGAGCACTTCGATGGTTTCTCAATCGGCTCTAACGACTTGACTCAGTTGACCCTTGGTCTTGACCGTGACTCAGGTATCGTCTCACATCTATTTGATGAGCGTGATCCTGCGGTTAAGAAACTATTGACCATGGCGATTGATGCGTGCCGTAAAGCAAACAAATATGTCGGCATCTGTGGTCAGGGTCCATCAGACCATCCAGATCTTGCGTTCTGGCTGATGGAACAAGGTATCAGCTCAGTGTCGTTGAACCCTGATTCTGTACTAGATACTTGGTTCTTCTTAGCTGGTGAAGAAGCGAAGTAAGCCCTAACGTTCAGTCACAGCAGTAATTCACACAGTCATTAAAGAAACAATGATTAGGGGCTATTTGAAAAATGTTAAATAGACCCTAATATTATGTATCATATATAGTGACTTAAGATATGACTAACTATGCAGGCAATTATGCAGATTTTCCTTGCTCGAAATAACGTACAAGCTGGTCCTTACAATTTGGAGCAGCTGAATATCATGTTGGCATCTGGTGAAGTACTGCTGGATGATTTGATGTGGCATGAAGGCTTAGACCAATGGCAGCGTGTCGGTAACTTGACCAATAATCAAACGGTTTATCGACCTACCAACCTTGGCAAGCCTGAGGTTAATGACTCTATTATCAATAATGTAACTGTTTTTCCTGAAGACAACGCTAGCAATAGCTCGGATAGCAAATCAGTTTCATTAGATAGATTGTATGGCAAGCCTGAACGTCCGAAAGACACGGATAAAAATGTGAAAGCTGACATGACCACCAATCGTCAGCAAACACCCCACAATAATGTGTCACTAAACAAGTCTAATAGCAATCAGGCTGCGTCTAGCAAAGACAAAGTCGTCGGCAATGTGGTACTTGCACCGATTATGTCGCGAGTATTAGCAACAGCCATCAATGGACTACTCTATCTACTGGCTATTTTTCCGCTAGTAATGGCATTGACAAAAATGGATGTGGATTATACCAAATTCCAAAATATCCAAGACATGGATGCGGCTTATCAGTATTCAATGACACTGATGGAGAGTCTTCCTAGTAGCACATTGATGATGTCGCAAGTCATGGTATTTGGCTTATTTGCGCTGCAATTGGTATTTATCACACTGCGTGGTCAGTCACTCGGTAAGCTGATTACGGGTATTCGCGTGGTGGATCAAACCACCCATCGGTTGCCCTCTTTTACTAAGCTTATTGGTGTGCGTACTTTGTTATTGTTTATTATTTATAACTTATTGTTTTCGTTCACCAGCTTCTTAGGGTTCGTGATTATTGCTATTCATTATTACATGGCATCAAAAAGCCCTGAAAATATCGGCTGGCATGACAAATTGGCCAAAACTTTGGTGGTAAAAGCAGATAGCCGTCAGTTAGTGAAAGAACCAAAAATAAAATAGCTTGTTTATTAACAATCCATCTTATTGTTTTGATAAAAAAGCAGCGTGATATCGCTGCTTTTTTATTAACCGAGCATTTTTAATTATTGTTATAATTTATTAACGGTGGCTCAGTGATTAACCTTTGTGTTAGTTGCTAAGTACTGTTATAATACGGCGCTTTATAAACTAAGCTTATTTCTTATTATTTATTCATAATAATAGCTAGAAATCGGGCTTACCTTATAAATCTCCTTGCTATTAACATAGGGTTAATAGCTACTAATCCGTAAGGAGTCATAATGCGACATTACGAACTGGTGTTACTTGTACACCCAGACCAAAGCGACCAAGTGGTCGGCATGGTTGAGCGCTACATCAAGTTAGTTCAAGACAACAACGGTGTTATCCATCGTTTAGAAGATTGGGGCCGCCGTCAATTGGCATATCCAATCAACAAGATTCACAAAGCTCACTACGTTCTTTTCAACATTGAAACTGACGGTGAAACTTTAGCTGAACTTGAAGAATTATTCCGTTATAACGACGCGATCATTCGTAGTCTAGTTATGCGCCGTGACGACGCTGTCACTGAAGAGTCGCAGTTAGCCAAGAATGCCGATGAAAAACGCGCACGCAAAGCAACTACTCGTCGTCCAGACAGTCGTGAAAACGATAATGACGACAACGACAACAGTGAAGACTAATTAAAGGAGAATACTCATGGCACGTTTCTATCGCCGTCGCAAATTCTGCCGTTTCACTGCTGAAGGCATCACTCACATCGATTATAAAGATGTTGAATTGCTAAAACAGTACATCAGTGATAATGGTAAAATCGTACCAAGCCGCATTACCGGTACATCTACTAAATATCAGCGTCAACTAGCTACTGCTATCAAGCAAGCTCGTTATTTATCGCTACTCCCATACACTGATAACCATCAGGGTTAACCGTTAATTTTAACTAGGAATGACTCATGCAAATTATTTTGTTACAGCGTATCGTCAACCTTGGTAAACTCGGTGAAACTGTCGATGTGAAACCAGGTTACGGACGTAACTTTCTTATCCCTTTGGGTAAAGCACTACCTGCTACTGCAGCTAACATTGAAAAGTTCGAAGCACGTCGTGCCGAGCTTGAAGCTGAAGAAGCCAAAGAAGTAGCTGTTGCTCAAGAACGTGCTGATGCGCTAACTGACGTTAATGTCATTATGCGTGCTAAATCAGGCGACGAAGGCAAGCTATTCGGCTCTATCGGTACTCGTGATATTGCTGAAGCATTGACTAACTCAGGTCTAGAAGTAGACCGTGCTGAAATCAAGCTTCCTGAAGGCACTTTACGTCAAGTTGGCGAATACAATGTTGATATTCAGCTACATCATGACGTTACCGCTACTATTCTAGTTACCATTCTTTCTGAAGATGGCGACAATGAAGAGTCAGCAACAGAAGTTGAAGACGAGAACGAAGATTATTCAGAAGAGTAATTTTTTGGATATCTAGATCTAGTCTAAAAAAGCCGGTAACGTCACGTTGCTGGCTTTTTTGCGTTTTGCTATCGCGTTTAATTTATGATTTTATCAGGTATCTTGTGCAGTGATATATTCTAGCAACTATTTGTAATAAATAGCTTGGAAAGCCTATACTTAACAATAAGATACTACCTATAAAGTCATCTTTATTATTGTCACCTGAGTTGATATGCTCGTTGTATTTGATTGATAGATTTTATTTAAATAACGATAGGCTGCAATGACATGATAAATACTGACGACAAATTACGATGTACCCAAGGCAATCACTTTTATAGCGAAGGTGAAATTTATAAGGTGGGCAGAATCGTTAATAATAAATACTTTCAAATCCTAACCGATAATGATGCAGACCATTGGTACGCAACACTGGATGATAGAGGCATTTATGTGAGCTTTGATTCGAACCTAGGATTAGCAGAAAACGAGAGAGCCTATTTTGAAAAAATCGATGAGCTACAAGCTGAAAGCTAACAACCTCCTAAATTATTCAAAAGTACTCAAAAGCATTCAAAATTTAAGAACGGTCAACATAATGGCCGTTTTTTTAATTAAATATCAATACGATTACAGGACAGATATGCGACAGAGCGCGGCCACTCAGCGGCTGTTTTCGGCACTTCTTGGTCAGCAGCCATTATTTTGGCCGCATTTATCCAGCCTGCATGACCGATGACTAATACTGGGCTATCTTTTTGTTCAGCTGAAACTTTAACCAACCAACCTTCAACACGCTCGAATAGCTGCTGTAAGCTCTCTCCATGACTGGGCGCAAAATGTGCAAAATTATTACACCACTCATCAATCTCTTGCTTGGTGATTTGCGCCCACCGACATCCATCCCATTCGCCAAAATGAATCTCAGCCAATTCAGGTGCGACTCGACACTCAAAACCACGTTGCACTAATATTTGCCCGACTTTTAGTGAACGTTGTAAGGGGCTGACCCAAATTGTTTTTGGTAATTGATGCAAACGCACAAAGCGCTCGATTTTATTGGCAAGACGTTTCAACTTACGTTTATCGACGCCGATATCAGTTTGTCCAATACAAATTCCTTCAGTATTCATCGGTTTGGGATGACGCCAAATATAGAGAATCATGAATGAGTATGGTCCTTGTTGACGATTTGATTTAAATAAAGGGTATAGAAGCAGCCAGTCCGATATAAATAGCAATTTCACTAAGCTGCTGTGTGGCACCCAAGCCATCGCCCGTGTAACCATCCAAGCGCCTGCGCAATAAACGTCGCATGTAGTCAGTGGCTATCAGCGCCAATATCATGGCTAACAACCATTGAGCAAGCCCAATCTGCTGCATCATATTAGGGAATATAAGTGCGACTAAAATAATAGCCAATATTAGCCAGCCACTGCTATATAGCCCTTGTATTGGCGTCAACTTCTGCGCCATCGGTTTGGCTTTTGCGTGTTCTATCTCTCCACCATAAGGCAGTAAAGACAGCAGGCTAATGCAAAGTAAACGCGACGCGGTATGTCCTAGGATAAGCGCGATGACAGCCATCGTTAAGGGCATTGAGGCAAGTAAGCTAATTTTGAGTAATAGCGCCGACACCAAACCTAATACACCATAAGTACCTAGGCGCGAGTCTTTCATAATAGTCAGTGTGCGCTCGCGAGTCAGACCACCGCCGAGACCGTCACAGCTATCCGCCAGACCATCTTCATGAAAAGCCCCAGTGAGCTTAATTCCAAAAGCTGTGCTCAGCACTGCAGCAACTAGCGGCGTAAATAACAGACTGCCAAGCCAAAACACGCCAGCACAGAGTAAGCCAACCAGTAAACCGACTGCGGGGAAATGGCGGCTACTCTGATGCAACCATTGCGGATCATAATGCTTAAATGATGGTACTGATAATCTCGTTAAAAATTGAACGGCGACCAGTAACAATATCCATTCATGCCTTATAAATTGAGTAAGATTTCGTCTAGGCGAGGATGGCTGATTTGATGAATTGTTTAATGATTGTGACATCAGTTGTTTTGCTCACTGATACCGGCGTCACTAAAGCTTGCCATCTCATTGATAATGGCGCAAGCGGATTGCAACAATGGATACGCGAGCGCAGCCCCGCTACCCTCGCCTAAGCGCATGCCCATATTAAGTAAAGGCTCAGCATTTAGTGATTTCAATAAATGCGCGTGCCCCGGCTCAACAGAGTGATGAGCAAAGACCGCGTATTGAGCAACACCGGGCGCTAGGCGTTCAGCCACCAATAATGCGCTACTGGCAATAAAACCATCAATCAGGAGAATACGCCGTTCACTAGCAGCCTGAATCAGCGCACCCGCCATCATGGCAATTTCAAGCCCGCCCAATGCAGCGAGTACATCAAACGGTGCTTGTGCCTGTTGATGACGCTCTAATACTTGCGTCAAAATATCCGTCTTATGCTCTAATCCCGCATCATCAAGCCCTGTGCCGCGACCAATACAATCAGCAAGTGGTACATCACCCAATCTCGCTAGCAAGAGACTCGCCGCCGAAGTATTACCAATACCCATCTCCCCAACAATCAACAGATTACCCGCTAGATTCTTGACGACTTTCATGCCGTTTTCTAGCGCTGCTAAACATTCTATTTCTGTCATCGCAGGCTCTGTTAGCGCGTCTCGGCTACCATAGCGAACTTTATAATCTAGCAATTTTGGATGAGGAGCAAAGTCGGCATCCACCCCAGCGTCAACAACCTTTAGCTCAATATTATGCTGGCGTGCCAGTACATTGATGGCGGCACCACCTTGCAAAAAGTTATGAACCATTTGCGCAGTGACAGCACTAGGAAACGCTGACGTACCATGCTTAGTCAAACCATGGTCTGCCGCAAACACTCGTATTTGCGCTTGCTCAATATGCGGTGTGATCGTTCCTTGAATCATGCCCAACTGCACAGCGAGTGACTCTATTCGCCCAAGCGCGCCCAGCGGCTTGGTTTTTAGGTCTATAATCTGCTGTAGCTGCAGACGTAATTCATCATTTTCTATATTGGCTATAGTAGGCGCGGTAAATATGGTCAAGGTAGGCATCCTGATAATGGTACATGTGAAGCAAAAAGCACATACTAGCAGAGTATCTAAGCTTTACCATGAATAAAATAAAATATGAGCCGAATAGATTCCCTAGCAACTTGGATTTACTATAGAATATGCCCCTTTAAAAATCCATATACCTATTGATGCTGCTATTAATGAAATAATAGCTCAGTAGCAGCATCCACAATTATCGCTATCAACCCTACATGTAGAGACAGTAATGATCGTATTTTGGCTTGTGCTGACCATTCTTTTTATTATTTTTGCCACAGCAAAGTTAAAGTGGCATCCTTTTTTAGTATTGATATTATCAGCCTTTTTAGTAGCGCTATTTTACCAAGTGCCGCTTAATACTGTTGCTAAAACCATCTCGGATGGCTTTGGCGGTATTTTAGGTTACATCGGTCTGGTTATTGTCTTCGGTACTATCATAGGGCTAATCCTTGAAAAAACAGGCGCCGCCATTGTAATGGCAGAAACGGTCATCAAAGTTTTGGGACCTCGCTTCCCTACTTTGACCATGTCTATCGTTGGTGCTGTGGTTTCAGTGCCAGTATTCTGTGACTCTGGCTATATTATTTTAAACTCATTAAAAGAAACATTGGCCGAGCGTTTACACGTATCCAGTGTGGCGATGAGCATTGCCTTAGCGACAGGCTTATACGCAACCCATACCTTTGTACCACCAACCCCAGGTCCAATTGCCGCAGCAGGTAACTTAGGGCTAGAGTCGAATTTAGGCTTGGTTATTATGGTCGGTGTGGTGGTGACAGCGGTTGCTGTATTGGCTGGCTGGTGGTGGTCTAATCGCTTTTTGAATGTCGCTCCCGACAATATCGACGCACTGGACGCGCCAGCAGCAACTTTGCCTGAAAACATGAAAACACGCGACGACTATAGCAGCATGCCGTCAGCAACAATGGCGTTTTTGCCTATTATTGTCCCTATCGTATTGATTTGCTTATCGTCTGTTGCGAACTTTCCAAGTGCACCATTTGGCAGTGGCACGTTGACAGATATTTTAGTGTTCATCGGCAATCCACTCACGGCATTACTGATTGGTTTATTCTTGTCTTTCTTATTGATTAATACTGAACAAAAAACGCAGCAAATTAGCGACAGCATCTCTCAAGGTTTGGTCGTAGCCGCGCCTATCTTATTAATTACTGGCGCAGGCGGTGCATTTGGTGCCATGCTAAAAGTGACACCAATCGGTGACTATTTAGGTACGACATTGTCTGCGTTAGGGCTTGGTATTTTTATGCCATTCATTGTCTCTGCTGCGTTAAAAACGGCACAAGGTTCGACCACAGTCGCCTTGGTCACCACCTCTGCGATGATCGCGCCGTTATTGGATCAAATTGGTCTCGACAGTGAGCTTGGTCGCGTATTTTGTGTGATGGCCATTGGTGCAGGTGCCATGACTATCTCGCACGCCAATGACAGCTTTTTTTGGATCGTCAGTCAGTTTAGTCGTATGAGTGTGGCGCAGGCTTACAAAGCCCATTCTATGGCAACGGGTATTCAAGGCGTGACCAGCATCGTCTTTATCTGGCTATTAACCTTGGTATTTATTTAAAGAGATTCAAAGAGACATTCATGAAAATTTTAATTGCTCCCGACTCATTTAAAGAAAGCTTAGACGCACTGGATGTTTGCCACGCCATTCAATCTGGCTTCAGCCAAGTGTTTCCAGAGGCTGATTATAAGCTACTGCCGATGGCTGATGGCGGCGAAGGCACCTCTGCGGTACTGTCTTATATATTGGGTGGACGCTGGAAAGAAGTAGTGGTCAATGATCCACTGATGAGATCGATAACAGCAAAGTATTTGTTATTGCCTGACGCTACGGCTGTCATCGAAGTTGCTCAAGCGTGCGGATTACATCTATTGACAAGCGGTGAACGCAATCCTGTGATTGCTAGCAGTTACGGTGTCGGCGAGCTGATTGCTGATGCGTTAGAAGAAGGGGCTAAACGTATCGTGATTGGTCTAGGTGGTAGCGCAACCAATGATGCAGGTCTTGGCATGCTAATGGCATTAGGCATCACATTTCACGATATCAATGACACTCTACTCACTCATGGTGGTGGTGCACTTGCCAGCCTACATAGGCTTGATAATATAAATCTTCATGCAAAGGTATTAGACACAGTATTTGAAGTTGCTTGTGATGTGACCAATCCATTATGTGGTCTTTTGGGTGCGAGCGCAGTATTTGGTCCACAAAAAGGCGCTTGTCCAGAGCAAGTAAAAGCTTTAGATAAAGCACTCAGTCACTTTGCCACCATGTGCGGTCATCACGGTTATGAGGACTGCCAACATGTCGAAGGCGCTGGAGCAGCTGGTGGTCTTGGCTACGCGATGATGACATTCTTTCAAGCTCAGCTAAAATCAGGCTTTGACACAGTTGCTGAGGTGGCTCATTTGTCGAAGCATATCGCAGAGGCTGATCTCGTTATCACTGGCGAAGGTAAGCTTGATGCGCAGACAGCCATGGGTAAAGTGGCAGGTGGTATCAGTCAAATCGCCAAGGCTAGCCATACACCTGTTATCGCTATCTGCGGCAGTGTTGACGGACTCAAACCTGCGCAAACTAGCCAGTTCGAGGTCATCATGCCCAGTATTCAAAAAGTAGATACCATCGAAAACGTACTGAGTCAGGCTTATGACAATATTGAAACCACGGCTGTAAATATTGCTGCTGCTATGCGCTTAGGTATTAATATGAGATAGATGTTTTTATCATTTCAAAGCAGAACAGAGCCAAACCATTTAATCTGTTTTTTGGCTCCATTCTGTATACATATCACAATATTTCTGGATGCCAGTGTCACAGATACGCTTTAACCCTGCTAACCCACCTACTCTATCGCCATAGACACCATCACTTAGAATATAAATTTTTGCTAATTCGTTTTGCACGTCTTGATATCCTAGCTGATTATAGCTTTCAAACCAATGCGCTGCTTTGCTATAGTCTAATTTTACACCCTCCCCTTTATAATACATAAAACCAAGGTTAAACTGAGCTTCTGCCATGCCTTGCTTAGCTGCTTTTTCGAACCATTCAGCCGCTTTTACGTTATTTTTAGAAACCCCTTGACCCTGCTGATACAGAACACCTAAATTAAATTGAGCACCAGCAACGCCTTGTTCAGCAGATTTTTTGTACCATTTAAACGCTGTTATATTATCTTTAGGGACACCTTTCGCATTGGCATAAGCAATGCCTAAATTAAACTGTGCTAACTTGTTATTTTGCTCAGCTGCCTGTTGCCAATGTTCAAGGGCGCTGATATCGTTTTGAACGACACCTTCACCTTTAGAGTAAAGATTACCAAGATTATATTGCGCTCTGCTATAGCCTTGTTTAGCAGAATTGCTATAGTAGGTAAAGGCTTTTTCATGGCTTTGTGGTACAGCTATACCTTGATTGTACATAACACCGATATTATATTGCGCTTCAGCTAATCCTTGACTGGCAGATTTATTCAACCACTCAAAAGCTTTGACATTATCTTGCTCGACATCTGAACCTGCTGCATACATAACACCCAAATTATACTGAGCAATAGCATTTCCTTGCCGTGCTAGCGACTCAATAGTAGCCAAATCACTTATCAACACTGAATCTTCGGCAATAGCAGGTATTGGTAGTCCAGCTATCATATAAATCATTACAATATTAAAGCATGTCTTTTTTAATAGCTGTATATTCATTATTAGTCCATAGATGTAGCATAAATCGAAAATATATCTAAATAAATTATGGCGTGTTTAACGTTCATATATAGATACTGTTGCTAGCCAAACTGTATTACAAACAAAATGTAAGGCTAATTATTCATGTATTAATGCTATAGCCATTTCGTTACTTCATCAATGACAGTATGCATTCTATTAGAGAGTGTATGCCGTCGTCTTACTGCAAGATATAGCGTCTCGCTAACGGCAACAGGCAGATGATGGCTCTTAATAAGCTCAGGCTTTGGATAAGCAGCCACTGCATGTGCAGGTAGCACCGTAAAGCCTATACCCCTACTGACTGGCTCTAAAATTAAACCAATCTGATTAGAAAAGCCTTTTTTCTCAAAATCATTGATGTGCTGGAATTCAGGATAATTAGCGCTTAGCAGCATAACTGCATGGTGTGCACCATCTGGATGATCAATAAAACCAAGCTCGGTGAGATACTCCCAGCTCGGCTCTACCGTAGTTGCAGGTGTCACTAATATTAGCGCTTCTTGAGCCATAGACTTACAACTGACTGTCTCCTCATCTGAGACATCCGTCATAAAACCAATGTCAATCTCATGATTGGCAAGTGCCCGCTCTATATCAGCATTGGGTGCAAAGCGATAATCAATCACTAGTTTTGAATGCTGCTGCTGTAGTGTCAAAAGCTGCGGATATAGCTTGAGTCCCACACTACCAGGCGACATCAAACGTACCAACCCTTCATAATGAGGATCTTCACCGATGCGCTGCTCCAGATTTGATAAGCGCTGCAATATCTCCCCTGCTTCTTTATAGAGCTGTTCACCTGCATTGGTCAGTGAAAACTGCTTTCCTTGACGAATCAGTAAGTCTGTGTCCAACTGATCTTCTAGCTTACGTATATGCTGACTCACGCCAGATTGGGTCATGTGTAAGCGTTCAGCCGTACGAGTGAAGTGCCCGAACTCGGCAAGCGCACAAAAAGTGCGCAACCATGTGATATTTATCATTACGATACATAATTATTTATATAATATTTGATAATTTTACATAATAATCGTATGTTTGTATACTGACCTCACGTTAAAGAAGAGTACAACTAACAGGAGCAAAAACTATGAACAACGTTTATCCAAGGAGTTTTTCGCACATCGGCCTTTCAGTTCCCGACCTAGAAGCCGCCGTAAAATTTTATACTGAAGTAATGGGTTGGTACACCATCATGGAGCCAACAGAGATTGTTGAAGATAATAGCCCGATTGGTGAGATGTGTACTGAAGTATTCGGTTCAGGTTGGGGCAGCTTCCGTATAGCTCACCTATCTACTGGTGACCGTATCGGTGTTGAGATTTTTGAATTTAAAAATCAAGAAAACCCTGAAAATAACTTTGAATATTGGAAAACCGGTATCTTTCACTTCTGCGTTCAAGATCCAAATGTTGAAGAGTTGGCTGAGCGCATCGTTGCAGCAGGCGGTAAAAAGCGTATGGAAAAACCACGCTATTATTACCCTGGTGAAAAACCTTACCGCATGATCTATATGGAAGACCCGTTTGGCAATATCGTCGAGATATACAGCCACAGCTACGAGCTTATTTATAGCGAAGGCGCATACTAAATACAGCTTAATACAGCCTTGACTTGTATCTGACTGATAAACAAATAACGACCTCAGAATATGAGATCGCTATTTTTATTTGTCTGCTTTCTACATGAGCAACCTATTATATAAGAGGTAAGCCATGCTACTATTTAGGTAGCTATACATAGCATCTACCAAACGAAACAACCCATTATCAAGGATGATAAATGACAAACTCTGACGTTGCCTTAGCCATGGACGACTTTCTCGTTATTAGAAAAGACGATAGAAAAAGTGGCGTGGTCACCCTCACCTTAAACCGACCAAAGCAATTCAATGCCTTATCCGTTGAGCTACTCTCTGCACTACAAGCGGAACTGGACAGTATCGCTGAAGATGACAATATCCGTGTAGTCGTCATTGCAGCAAATGGTAAAGCGTTTTGTGCCGGTCACAATCTAAAAGAGATGCGCGCACATTCAGATGAAGCCTTTCAGCGCGCCCTATTCCAACAATGCAGTCACATGATGCTCACTATTAATCGTATGCCACAAGTCGTGATTGCAAAAGTGCAAGGCATCGCGACAGCAGCAGGGTGCCAACTGGTTGCCGCCTGTGATTTAGCCGTTGCCGCTGATGAAGCCAAATTTGCCACTTCAGGGATAAACGTTGGGCTTTTTTGCTCCACACCTGCTGTAGCCGTCAGTCGCAATCTACCTCGTAAGCAAGCGTTTGAGATGCTGATTACTGGTGAGTTTATGGATGCACATACCGCCTTGCAATATGGATTGATTAATCGAGTAGCACCAGCGGGACAATTAGAGCAAGTTTTGCAGTCTTTAATCACAGCTATCACCGCCAAATCTCCAGTAGCGGTAAGAACTGGCAAAGATATGTTTTATAAGCAATTGAATATGAGCGTTGAAGATGCTTATGACTATGCCAGTGAAGTGATGACTTGTAATATGATGGCAGACGATGTGAGTGAAGGTATTGACGCTTTTATTGAGAAGCGCCAAGCCGTATGGAAAGGATGCTAACTGTTTGACGAAAATACTCTGACTAAAGAAAGATGACGTTGCTATTATTATGAAGCCATCGAAGCGCCCACAATCATAAATGCAACGGCTATGAGTGATCTCAAAAATGGTGAACTGCACTCTGCCCAGCGAGTGATAATAAAGTATAAATTGGCAAATGGAAGAAATAGATATAACAGCCCCCAGAGTACCGACTCTTGGAAGGCTATAATAATTAATTTAATGCTATAAATAATGCACATGATGCACATGATGCTTGCGATGACAAGTAAAATAACACCTATGAATTCCACGTGAATTTCCTCAAAAACTTTAATAAAAGGCAAACTTATAATTAGCTAAAAAAGAGAGTCATAATATTGCTGCTATTAGTGCTAAAGCACTCTACAAGTTCTCAATATATATTAACTGTCTCAGAACTGTTGCTGGCTTATAATAACAGGTAACGTGAGAAACACATAATATTATAAAACATAAGTTGAATAAATATAACTTAATCTACTTTGATAGCTTATAAAAATATACTCACAACCAATCTATGAGAAAACAGGAAAACAAAAAAAGGCCATGATATCGCTATCATGGCCTTTTTTATTTAATACAACTACTAAGATCAGACTATTACTCAGCGGCGATGGCAATCATCTCAACCAACAGCTCAGGACGTGCCAATGCAGACTCGCCACAAGCACGAGCTGGCGGCTGAATGCCTTCAAACCACTGGTCATAGACTTCATTCATAGCAGCAAAGTCAGCCATATCTTTGATCCAAACCGTTATTGACAGCAGCTTTGATTTGTCACTACCCACTTCTTCTAATAACGTTTGGATTTTTTCCAAACAAGTCAATGTTTGCGCTTTGATATCGTCTTCTGCATTACCTACCTGACCACATAAATAAATAGTCTGATTATGGATTACAGTTTTGCTCATACGTTGATTGCTATGCAGCTTCTTTATCATGTTATATACCTTCAATTTATTAATTTAAGTCTGTGCTAAATCTGGCAAATGCGCTGTTAATTAGAAAAACGTTGAGCACTGAATGGCGCAACATCTACTAATAATGGCTTGTCATGAATCATCTCTTCAACGAGACGTCCTGTCATAGGCCCTAAAGTGAAACCCTGATGACTGTGACCAAAGGCAAACCATAGTTTTTCATGCTTGTCTGCAGGACCAATAACTGGCTTCATATCAGGCATACAAGGACGTGATCCTGCCCATGCTTCGCTCTCAACCGCATCTTCTAATGGTAATATTTTTCTTGCCAGCTTCAGAACCGTTTTTAATTGACCAAAGTTCTTTGGTGCATCCATCGTGGTCATCTCAGCACCGGTCGTGATACGGATACCTTGCTGCATTGGACCCATCACAAAGCCTTTGTCCATATCGAACATACTGTGATTGATGGTATTTTTTTCTGTCACTTTGAAATGCTGATGATAACCACGCATTGGGAACAATGGCAGATTGTAACCCAGTGGTCTGATCAAGTCGTTCGACCATGGACCTGCGGCGATGACCAACTTATCACTATAATAAGTGTCATTATCAGTAATGATTTTCCAACCTTCACCGTCTTGCACGATTTCTTTTACATCGCTCTCTTTAATTGTACCGCCCATCTCTTGGAAATTTTTCGCATAGGCTTTTACTAGCGAGCTTGGGTTCGATACTTGCCAAGAGTTTTTCCAATGAATCGCACCAACGAAACCTTCAAAATTAGCGCTAGGCTCCATGGCTTTTAGCGCTTCAAGGTTTAGTACGTTATGCTCAACGCCTTGATTGCGCGCATCAATGGCTGATGCTTGTGCTTCTTTAAACGTTTCTTCCGAGCGATGCAATTGCAACCAGCCGTCACGAGTGATTAGTTCGTCAGCACCAGATGCTGAAATCATTGTCTGATGCTCACTGGTACAATGCGCGATCAGTGTCTGCCATTCTGATTCTATTTTTTTGACCGAAGCGGGCGTAGAGTATTTCCAGTACTGTAGCAGCGCTTGATGGTAACGCAAAATTGCTGGGATACGATAGCGAATATCAGTGCCTTGGTTCGGTAATACTCGGATCATCTCAGTCAGTTGACGAGGAAAAGGATGGGTATGAATGGCTTCGCGCTGAATCAATCCTGCATTGCCATACGAGGTCTCTGAGCCTGGCAACTTCTTGTCTAACATCAGTACTTTTGAATTATTTTTTTGCAAATGCCACGCGACTGACGTGCCAACCATACCTGCACCGATAACGATCACTTCATAGCGCATAACCTATCCTTTTCTTATGGTGTTAATACAGAGTATCTAATATGAGGGTCTAACGGAATAAGGTGGTAATAGTAACGCATTGAGCTGAATATTAAACCCCAATCTCATAAATATTTTTGCTATTAAATACTTTTGGTTATGGGGTTTTTGAAAAGGTATTTTGGATGGGAATAATTGGTAAAGTTAGCGAAGACTTTGCCTTTAAATTATTCTTTCTAAACTGAATATAGGTAATTCTAATTGGTTATTCAGAAACTCTATTGAGGTAATAAACATATTTTACAAAAAGGTGATGCGTTGAGTAGCTTCCAAAATTTATTTGTAGTTAACTTCTTTTTCGAATAATAGCTGCAACCATTCACTGAGACCATCAATATCAAAGTTTTTTGCACCATAACCAAGATTTAATAAATCCTCAGGCAAATATTCATCAAATTTCTCAATCAGTTTATTGGGTACGTTTTCGGCAAGCTCAGTCGCAGACGGCATATTATTGGAGGCTAAATCTCTCAAAAATCTAATAACCTGAACCGAATTGACTTTATGAACACAGATAACTCCTGCATATACCTCAGTAGAGAAATCATGCTGCATAAGCAAAGCTGCTAGGGTATGAACGACTTTGTCTCCGCGCCATGTAAAAATATAAGTATTACCGTCTTGATCTATAATCGGCCGATGACGCAATTGACACCTATCAAAAGTCTCAATGCTTTCTGTAAACAATTCACGCGCCGTTTTATCAGCAAAATCGACTTTTTTATCGCCGACTGAAATACGATAGTCACCTTTAGTTAATATGTCATACATCTCTTGACGGACTCGGTCGTGTATCGACATATCTCCGCCGCCATCAAATTTTGGAGGCTGACCGCCACCTTGGACAGCAACCACATAAATGACCTTTTTATCCATATCGATATCTTTGACTTGCCAGCGTATACCCGCAAAGATGATGTATTGTTCGAGTAGCAGCAAAGTAGTGACGGGTAATGTGCCTAGTGTTTTACTACCAGCCACAAGACGATATTCCTCTGGCGTTTTAAACACCGCATAAAAAGTATAATGACCAACGATACGCTCGCCTACTATCCCTAATACCAATTGCTGATTGCCAAGCTGAGTAATCAGTTGCATCGCGCCCATTTGTGATAATAAGGATTTAAAGTGAGTAGGCGTTATCTTTTGAAAAGGTCCTTGTCTACATAGCAAAGTATAAATTTGGTCGGCACGGATACCACCCCATTGACCGATAGTCGCGAGCACTTGATGAAGGAGCGTTGAGAAGTGATAGAGTGACGTATCGGCAGGCTCAAACCATCTGCTAGCGATAAGCAGTCTTATCATTGCTAATGATTGAACAAGCTGTAAGCGTAGTCTATCCACCAAGCTAGTATCGACATCGATCTGTTTTTCGGTGATAAGCATACGCAGCACTGACGAACCGCCGCGCCTACCCGAGCGCCCAAGCCGTTGCCGTAAGCTTGATACTGAATGCGGTGCTGTAACCTGCACGACAGAATCGACTTTACCGATATCTATACCTAGCTCTAAAGTCATGGTACAGACGGCGGTAGTCGGCAAATCCTCTTTTTGCAAACGCTGCTCTAAACCTTCTCTTAATTCTTTTGCTAACGAGCCGTGGTGGGGGAAAAACTCATTGGGAACGATATTATGCTCACACTTGTCACTTAGCAATGCAGCTATGAGTTCAGTACGCTTACGGCTATTGGCGAATATAAGATGATTACCGCCACGGCAGAAGCGATATAAATCCGTGCATATTTGTGATTGAGCATCATGAGCAAGCTGATAACTATGAATTAGAGAATTATCATTCTTAAATTCCCTAATCTGAGCACTTTCGCTTTTCGAATCAATAGCTATATAGCTCTCATCAATGTCATTATTATCATAATAGCTCTTAGACCCATTGCTTTGAAGCTTGTGCATTACTTGGTTAGGGTCTACATAACCTTTTAGCTGAACTTTGACGTTGGAAGTCGATTCAGTATCCTTAATAATGACACAAGGTAAAGAATTATTGGGGCGTAGTGATAAAGGCACAGTTTCTATATCGCCCAAAGTTGCACTTAATGCCACTCGTGGAATAGGCGCGTCTAGCCGTCCAGCTACATGCTCAAGACGGGTCAAAAGTGACAATAGATGCTGACCACGCTCGCTACCCAAGAAGGCATGAAACTCGTCAATGACAATATATTTGAGCTCGCCAAAAGCTTGTTTCACCCAGCCTGCATCTCGTATTAGTAGAGACTCAAGCGATTCAGGGGTAATCAAAATAATACCCGATGGCGACTTTTTCTGTTGCTTCTTTTTAGCTAGCGCACTGTCACCATGCCAAGGCGTCACTTGCATATCGAGCAGCTCTGCTAGACTTTGCAAGCGTCGATACTGGTCATTAATCAAAGCTTTTAACGGACTGATATAAAGAATACCAACGCCCTTGTCTTGATGAGCGATAGCGCTACAGGCAGGCAAAAAGAAAGCTTCTGTTTTACCCGCAGCGGTTGCCGCACTAATAAGCACATCCGTTTGCCCTGATAAAATGGGCGCAATGGCTTTGGCTTGTACTTCCCGGAGTCCATGCCAGCCTTGGTTAAATATCCAGCGTTGTATACGCTTATCAAGCTCAGTATGGGCGTCTCTCAAATTAAATCTCTCAAAGTAGGCATTCGTCTTATAAGCTAAAGTCTGCTAGTCCATCATCTTCATCCATGTCACTAAGGTCGCTCATATCGATGTCCATATCTGAAGGTGTTTCAGGGTCGATAGCTACGGATTGAATCAGATGAATCCATGAGATAGTAGGATTTTGGTCGATGACAGCTAGCATATCTAAAAATGCCTTGATGGTATTACGTGGCGTTCTGAAGTAAGCATCGCCAATCGTTTGGCTACAGTGTTGCAAGAAAGCTTGTAGTGATTCATCAGGCACTAGATATACAGACTCATCGCCGCCTGCATAAACATGACGTAGGTTTTTTAGCAAAATATACAGCTCCTCTGGCGTTAGGCTAGCCAAATGTAACGCTGGAGAAGAATAATCAATTACCCCTGCCTGCTTGGCAAAGCTGTTGTCCGCTAAGCGAGTTTGCAAAGCATCGTAGCTGTATAAGCCTTTGCGCGGATCGAGTAAAAACTCAGGCGTACCCCCTAATAAAAACCCTAAATGCTCAGCTGTACCTTGCAAACAATCATTTAAGATACGCAATATTTGCTCATAGTTACCTTGGCGCGCTTGAGTGCTGTTAAGCTTGTATAGATTGACCATCTCGTCCAAATTAACGAGCAATCCTTGATAACCAGCTTGACGGACGAATAAACTCATGATTTTTAAAGAGTCATAAAAGGATGAGTCGGAAATAATAGTGCGCACACCTAAGTCGCGTCTGGCATCAGTCTTAGTAGCGTATTCTGCACGTAACCAGCGAATAGCGTTGGCTTTTAACTCGTCATTACCTTCTTCGTGCCCTTGCCAATAAGCTTCAATGACTTTTGCAAAATCATAACCACCTACCAACTCAGTCAATTCAGCTAAATTTTGCTGGATAACGTCACTGATAGCCTCTCCGCTACTGTCCGCTTGTTTGCGTGCTTCGGTAATAAAACGCTCAACCACACTAGCAAGCCCATTGCCATCAGGCTTATTGCGCGTCGATAAGTTACGCATCAGCTCAGAATATAAATTCCTCGCTTGGCCTGACGATGCTTGAATGCGTCTGTCAGGCGATAAATCCGCATTCACCGTGACCAATTTACGCTCAAGTGCAATGGCGCGAACCACGCTCAAAAAGAAAGTCTTGCCCGACCCATATTCCCCAATAATCAGCCGAAACGCAGAACCGCCATCAGCCACACGTTCAATATCATCTATCAAAGCTTTGAGCTCATTAATACGTCCCACTTGGATATGCTGAATACCAACTTTGGGTGTAACGCCAGCCTTGAGCGACTGGATAATCGCGTCGCGTTCTTTGGCTCTAATTTTTTACCACTCATCTTTATTCCTTTTTAATCCACTATTTTTAGTGTGCTAATTTTTATGTGCTATGAATTCAACGCTTTTAGCTCTTCTACAATCTCAAAATCAACGACCACTTCATCATCATCTTCTAATACGGGTGCATCAACTTTATCGTATGCCCAGTCGTTAATGGTTTCGATAGCGCCATTTATCATTAGATTTAACGATTCGCATAATTCGTTGACGGCTTCACGTTGCCATACTTCGGCACTAATAAGCTCTTGATACAGTTGGCTATGACTACGATCTAGTCCGTTTATGACCGCCTCATTACCTGAACTATGCTTGTTAACAGGCGCGTTACTGTGATGCTCAGTCGCCGTCTTACTGTTTATCTTTAATAGTACACTCTCTTTTATATCATCTTCACTTTCTTCATCTTCTACAGCAAAAATCTTACTTAGCATCGCTTTAGCCACTGCGGTCTCACGTTCATGTAGCGCCAACAGTTCAGCATCAAAACTAAATGAACGGCTACTTTTGCTGCTATTATCTTTGGTTTCGGGCTCATTTTTTATGCCTATGTTTACTTTTTTATTCGTCGTTAGCTGATGAATATCACTAGTCACCATCGTTTTATCCAGACCTAAAGCTTGATATAATTTTTCGATTTGTTTGATTTGACTGGGTTCAATATTGCCATTCGCTAAAGCAACAGTAATGATAAAACGGCTGATAAAGCCAATATATTGCGCGTCAAGATCAGCCAATGTCGCTTTTAGACCTGCCATATTTGCTGGGGTATTTAACTGCCATAGCAAATAAGCAGTCAGCGATTCTTTTTCAATAGTGGTCAGTTGACTGTCTTGATTGAGCAGCGTCAATAGTGTATCCACTGCCCTTTTATCAACATAACCATTAATAGTCGCTACCATTGCCCCTAGTCTCATAGCTAGGCTGACCTGATAGAACGACGAGCTCGGTTCAAAATCTTCACAATGCGCATCATAACCGCAAGCAAATAGCACGGCATAACCGTCCGATTGCAAGCGCGTCTGATGATAACGTTGGTCTGGAGCAACACCAAAACCAGCAAGCTCTACCAAATCAATAATCAGCTCATTTTGCTTTTTACTCAGCGCTTTGCTAGCTGTCTGTGGCAATGGTTCATCCAAATATACCCATAACTCTTTAGTCGTTGTCAGCCCTTCATTGTTTTCTATAACAGACTCAGCCCATATCTTAAATTTTTCAATGACAGGGTGACGACTGTTATGAAGTAAGGGTTTTGGCAGTAACATAATAGCGGCAATATCATCAGCCGAGCTCCCTTCCTTGCCCAAATAACGACTGTAAGCATCTAAAGCATCATTACATTGCTCAGCGATACTTATAAATTTTTTGACAGGCGCTCGCAGGACGCTAGGGTCCGGCAAGTCATCAAGCGTAAGCTCTACGCTAACGATAGAACGACTCGCAGCGGTGTAGCTAAGCTTGAGCCTAGTCTTATTAGCAGGAACTACGAATCCGTTTGGATAATCACTATGATAAAGAATTTCAAATAAATCTTTGAATGTATCTTCACAGCGCTTGGCAGGGGTTTTAAAGTTGTATTCATTGGAATATACCAACCAATCCCACGCTAGTGACGCAGGAATAGGCAATTGCAACGCTACTGTCTTTGCTAAATGCATCTTAAAGTTTAGGTTTTGGCTAGTGACAGGCGGTGACGGTAAATGCTCCGTTTGTGCTTTATCTTCAAATAACAAGGAACGGATAAGGGTCATAAATGCTAAAAAATGCGCTGAATAACTGTCGAATGAAGCAGACTGGATGCCATAGACGCGATTGATTCGAGCCACTTCTTCATAGATAGCAATAAACTCAGCATCAGAAACAACATCATCATTAATATGTTCAATAATACGGCGCTCAAAACCGCCAAAATAAATGAACACATAACCGATAGGTGTACTTGGGTACGCGCGATTTGAGGCTAGCCAATCAAGATAAGTGCCTCGGCATTTGGCGGACAAACGCTCATAACTTGGCCAATAACCAAGCGACTCATCATGATAAATACGTGAGATACTGTGGATGACGTTTGGGGAGCTGGCAGGTAAGCTGTCATCGACTAGCGAAGGCTCAGTACCGAACCCCGTTAGCATTGTGAGCTGACCACCAACATAATAAAAACCGCGCTCAATAGAACGTCCTTTAATATTAAAGGATTCGTTTTCTTTGAACCAGCGTCCTAACTGCTTGTTGGCTGAAGCACTAGAAGCATTGTTGGATTTACCAGATGAGATGATAAATGACGCGAAATCATCTGTATCATCATTTTGACTAGACTGACTTACTCTATGCCGGTTATCGGGCTTGATATCAGGTGGCAAGTCTATAAAGGCGGGCTTATTTGCTTTATTACCTTGAGCGTCGGCATCATATTTTTGTTTAAAAAGTGCCTTCACGTCGGCAATAAAATTTTTCATTAATGATAAAGTCCATGCTGAGTAGTACGAAGGTTGGTGTAAAAAATCGGTCGCCGATACCATTCTAACAACAAACGTGCATTATTTATGCCTGTATTTTTACATTATTTATCGATAAACAAAAAAATCACCACCACACTGGATCATCACTCTCTTCTCTCACTTGTTTAGAATTTTCTACCGTCACTTCATCAGCAGACAACTCAGCGATAAACCGCGACGGCTTGTCAAAATACCCTGAATAACTGGCGAAGTAATCAGGTGCCGTTAGATACAGTCTGCTCTTGGCGCGACTACAAGCAACATAGAATAATTTTCGTTCTTCTTCTAGCGCCTCAAAGTCATCCAAAGAGCGATGATGCGGTGTGATACCATCGACCAATGAGTTAACAAACACCACTGGCCACTCCAGCCCTTTGGCACTGTGAATGGTCGAAATCGTCACTTTATCTGTGTCATTATCTTCTGGTTTCTCCATGGCTGCGACCGAATCATTAGGCGGATCGAGTGCCAAATTTTCTAAGAAGTTATCAAGGCTACTATGTTCTATTGCCAAATTTTTGAGCACACGAAAGTCCTCGTTGCGCTCTCGCCAATTTTCCTCAATCGTTTTTAGGACAGGAATATAGAACTCTAAAATCAGCTCAATAACCGTCTCGACGGATTCAGCCTGATTTGCCTTAGTCAGCATATTATATAAAGGCTCAAGCTGTGCGCTTTTTTTAGCAAAATTTGGCGTGAGTAGTGGCTCAAAGGAGTTGTTATCGGCATTAATGGCTTGGGTCAAACGCGTCGCGGTGACTGTTCCCACGCCTTGGAATAAGGTTAAAATGCGATGCCAAGCAATCGTATCATTCGGGTTGTAGAGGACTTTAACGAATGCCAAAACGTCTTTGATATGTCGCCTTTCAATGAACTTGATACCGCCCACCACAATGAATGGAATATGACGCTCCATGAACTCTAGCTGGACATAGTTAGATTGAAAGGATGTGCGACACAGTACCGCAAAATCGTCATAATCATGATCTGACTTTAGCTCGATGATTTTATCGGCGATATACTTGGCTTCTTTTGTCTCATTACTTAGGCGGCTAAACACTGGCTTATGCCCACTTATCGATGCACCAGAGTACAATTGTTTTTGATAACCTAGCGTGATTTGCACGGACAAAGCATTGATATAATCTAAAACAGCAGGCGTACTGCGATAGTTTTGCTCAAGTTTAATCAGGCTTGCTTCTGGATAGGTCTCACCGAAGAGCAAGATGTTCTCATAATTAGCACCGCGAAACGCATAGATACTTTGATTATCATCGCCAACGACCATCAGCGAGACCGACGCAGGTGCGCAAATCAGATCGATAAGCTGCTTTTGCGGAATATTGGTGTCTTGGTACTCGTCAACCATGATGTAGCGATATTGGTTTTGTAGCATTTGGCGAAAGGTATCATTCGTCTTCAAATGGCGCACGACCTGACTGATAATATCGTCAAAATCGTAGAGATGATTGGCACGCTTATACTCATGAAAATCGACTGCCAATTGTTCGATAATAGGAATATGCACGGCGATATCAGGATAACTGCTTTCGATTAAATCACGGATATGAATACGTCTATTCCGAGAGCTAGAAATAATATTTTGCAGTGTCTTTTTGCGCGGGAATGCTTGGCTCTTATTTTGCGCGGGATACTTTTTTTCTTTGTGAATTAAGTCGATGGCATCTTCGCTATCGCCCGTGTCTAAAATCGTAAATCGCGGATTGATGCCCAATAAACCTGAATATTGACGCAGCAGCATATTGCAGAATGAGTGAAAAGTACCACTGGTGATATCGTTGAGCCGTTTATCAGTTGGCAGCTTATCCTTTACCAAGTCTTCATCAGACTGTTTATCAAATAAGGTATTCGCAAGTAAGGTTTTGGCGCGGCTTTTGATTTCATTCGCTGCTTTACGCGTAAAAGTCAGTAGCAAGATGCTTTTGGGCGTGACCCCGTTCTCTAATAAATAACTGGTACGGTACGTGAGCGTTTTAGTCTTGCCAGAGCCTGCACCAGCAATGACTAGCACCTTGCCTTCGATAGTTGTGGCTGCTAATAATTGGTCAGGATTTAACTCACGGGCATAGTCTATTTTTAACCCTAATTCACCATTCAGCCTTTCAGTTAACAGCTCAATATTTACAGCATTATTAGCATCGATTAAATTTGCCTCTAGCTTTTTAATTGCCTGCTCAAGTCGTGCCAGCTTAGGCTTAATCTCGATGAAGTTTTGCGGATAATTGTAGTGGCGCGTATCAAAAATCGTGTTGGTCATTATAGGATTTTGCCTTTCATTTTATTTTAGCGGCCTTTATCGATACGGCGCATTTATACATAGTGTTTTGCAGATTTGGCTGAGAAATTTTCGTGTTCATAATGAAGATTACTCGTACAGTGTAACGAGTCGTAGGCGCTTACCTGTCATACGCCTACAAGCCAAACTATCGTTTTATAGCACAGCTTACCATAATCGATAAAACAGCAAAATTACCAGTCATGACCAAACGCAAAATCTCAGTATACAACACAACAACCTCACCCCTATTCAGGTAAATTTGCTACAATGTGCCCAATTTTGATTTATCATTTAACCAATCTTTATACCAACTGATTTTATTACTATATTGAGAGAATGTTATGGGTTTTAATTGCGGCATCGTCGGCCTACCAAACGTGGGTAAATCCACCTTGTTTAATGCGTTGACCAAAGCGGGTATCGCCGCTGAAAACTTTCCATTTTGTACCAAAGATCCCAACACAGGTATCGTACCAGTACCTGACCCACGCCTAAAGAAACTGGCTGATATCGTTAAGCCTGAGCGCGTATTGCCAACGACGATGGAGTTTGTGGATATCGCAGGTCTAGTCGCTGGTGCTTCGAAAGGCGAAGGCATGGGCAACCAATTCTTAGCCAACATTCGTGAGACTGATGCGATTGCTCATGTCGTGCGCTGTTTTGATGATGACAACGTCGTCCACGTTGATGGTCGCGTCAGCCCAATCGATGATATCGAAACCATTAATACTGAATTGGCATTGGCAGATTTAGAGGCCGTTGAGCGTGCCATTCACAATCAAACCAAGAAGGCTAAAGGTGGCGACAAAGACGCGCAAGCATTGCTTGATATCTTCAAAAAAGTTGAGCCTTTATTAGCAGAAGGTAAAGCGGCACGCGCAGCGAACCTAGATGCTGATGAGAAAAAGCTCATCAGAAGTTATGGTTTAATCACCCTAAAACCAACCATGTATATCGCTAACGTCAGTGAAGATGGCTTTGAAAACAATCCTTACCTTGATGCGGTACGCAACTATGCGACTGGCGAAGATTCTATCGTTATCGCTCTATGCAACCAAATCGAATCTGAAATCGCTCAGCTTGATGAAGACGACAAAAAAGACTTCCTAGCTGAGATGGATATGCTCGAGGCCGGTCTTGATCAAGTCATTCGCGGTGGTTATGATTTGCTAGATATGCAGACTTACTTTACTGCTGGTGTTAAAGAAGTGCGCGCTTGGACGGTTGCAGTTGGCGCAACGGCTCCGCAAGCAGCTGGCGTGATTCATACCGATTTTGAGCGCGGTTTCATTCGTGCCGAAGTCATTGCTTATGATGACTTTATCGAATACAACGGTGAAAAAGGCGCAGCTGCCGCTGGCAAATCACGCTTAGAAGGCAAAACCTATATCGTACAAGATGGCGATATCATGCACTTTAGATTTAACGTGTAACGTTAAGCGGTACATCCTGACTGATAGTTAATAAGCCGATGTTGGAAATTCTCCATCATCGGCTTTATTTTATCTTAACATTGTTATATTATAACATATCTTTATTTTACTATTTGAGGACTTATACTGTGACTGACTATTTCTCTTTTTCTAGATTTGCCAGTGTTGCGCTGGTAGGAAGTATCATGACAGGCTCTCTATTGGGCTGTCAGCCTAATGCAGAAAGTGATACGGTAGTATCCGAAGAAGTAACGCCCGTAGACGATCACGCTGAACATGCTCATGAAGAGCACGATGCTATAGAAAAAGGTCATGAAGGACATAATCATGAAAGTCATAGCCACGAAGAAAGCGCGCACGCAGGCCACGACCATGCAGAACATGCCAGTAACAGCACACCATTCTCTTGTGAGCCTACTGCTACTATCGGCGTGTCCTACCATGATGATGCTCCATTGCAGACAGTGCACCTACTCATCGATGGTATCGAATACGATTTGACCGCTACCTCTGATAGCGACGCCAGTACTGAAAAAAACATCTATACCAGTGATATCGGATTGGATAATACCCATGGCATCATATGGCAAGTAAATGGTGACAAAGCAACCTTGCTCAATAAAACATTGGACAGCAATGTCGCTATTGAAAAAGAAGAAGTGCTTTTTAACTGCCAAAAATCTTAATGTAGTTCTCTGACTATATATCTGTATCAAGGGCGCTATTTTGCTATGCTAGAGGCTCCCTTGGTTTCGGATGTTTCAATATGCTAACTACTCCAACCTCTTTGCCGTCTCCTACTACGCAATGGTCTCATCTCCTCAACTCGCAGCGTCTTGGTGCTGCCAAGAAGTTCAACGCTAATAAGAGCACTCGCTCTCAGTTTCACAAAGACTACGACAGACTGGTATTTTCGCACTCCTTTCGGCAGTTGAATCAAAAAACCCAAGTCCATCCGTTGACCAATCAGCTCGGTATCCATACACGTCTGACTCATTCGCTTGAGGTCTCCTCTATTGGACGCTCTTTAGCAATGATGGCAGCAGAAAAGCTCCATGATAAATTGGCCAGCGGTCTACCAGCAGGCGTATCGCCAGCCGATGTCGGTGTCATTGTACAAGCCGCCTGCCTAGCTCACGATATTGGCAATCCGCCTTTTGGTCATGCGGGAGAGTATGCCATTCGAGATTGGTTTAGGCAGCCTGACCCTCAAGCGATATTACAAAAGTTAAGTAGCAACGAGCGCTTGGACTTGCTGGACTACGAAGGTAATGCACAAGGGTTTCGACTGTTGGCGCGTAATGAGCACCATCCCGATAAAGGTGGTATGCGTCTCACTTGTGCGACCTTAGGCGCTTTTATGAAGTATCCGTGGCTTGCCTCTCACAGCAACGATGTCAATGACAAACATCATCAAAATATACAAAAATTTGGCTGCTTTTATAGTGAGTCAGCAGAATTAGAAGAGTTGGCAGCCTGTTTGCATTTACCACGTTCAACACAGCACGATGGTTTCGCGCGTCATCCGCTGGCTTATTTACTAGAAGCGGCAGACGATATTTGCTATGCCTTGATCGATTTAGAAGATGGTATCAATCTCAATATGCTGACCTATAGTGAGGTTGCCGCCATATTTTATGAGCTGATTGGTGAGCGCCCTAGCAGTATCAATCTGCCCGTACACATGTCTGTGAGGCAGAGCTTAGCGTCATTGCGAGCACGTGCCATGATGCGCTTGGTCAATACCGTGACCGATGCTTTTGTCGCCAACAGTGATGCATTGCTGGCTGGTACACTGCAAGGCAGTTTATTTACCCATTGTGAGGCAAATGTGCAAAATGGCATCTTGCAGGCCAAGCAATTGGCACGCGAAAAAATATTCAATCACCCAAGCAAAGTACGTATGGAATTGATGGCCAATCAATGCTTGCACCGATTATTAGACGCCTTTATACCACTGGCTTGGACAAACGCAAAAGCTGCCCCCATCTCCTTTGAGCAGCAGCGCCTACTAATGTTGTTACAGCCACATCTGGATGAGCATCGGCGGATATTATCAGATAATGTCTATCATAATATCTTAAATATATTGGACTTTATCACTGGGATGAATGATCATGAGGCGTATCGATTGGCACAAGAGTTACAAGGCCATTGGGGTACGATGGTTTAAAAGACCCATGCAGGTCTAGTAAATTAACACAAGTTGCGTATTTCAGTCGTATTTTTACGCTGAAATGAGTATGATAAACCTCTATTGGACAATTTTGAAATATTATGAGCAGTCGCGAACAAAAGAAACTTCAAACTCGGCACGCCTTTTTTAATGCCGTCCTTGATTTATGTATGACAGGGCAGTCTTTTAGCTCAATCAGCCTCCGACAAGTAACACGTGAGGTTGGTGTGGTGCCGACCGCATTTTATCGGCATTTTGATGACATGGAATCGCTTGGTCGAGCATTGGTGGTAGAAGAGCTAGGCGGTACGCTGGCGATCCTAAGTGATAGCTTGCAAATTGGTCGCAAACGTAGCTTTGATCGCCAAATTGCTAAGAGCATTCAGCTATTCTTGTATATGGTTAGTGATCAGCCTTATTACTGGCAATTTTTAGTCAGTGAGCGCTACGGTGGCTCAGAAGCTGTACGCAAAGCCATTAATGAACTTGTCAAAAAACATGCTCAAAGCTTGGCTGATGATTTAGCGCTACAGCCTGCTTTTACTCATATCAATGCCTATGACCGTCGCCTACTGGCTGAAGCTGGGGTAAATATGTTCTTTTCTTGGATTATCGATTGGTTGGAGCTGACTTATACTGAAGACCATGATGATGAAATCGATCTGAATGAGATTGAAGAAAATAAACAGCTGATGCTCCATAATTGCACTCGCCAAGCACAGATGTTGTTTTATGGTGCTTATAACTGGAAATCTACGGAAGAGACGCACTTAGGAGATTAGGTGGCGTCAAATATTCTACCTCGGCACTGATTGAGACTCGTTTTAGGTGGCTCAACGTTAGAAACTGGGTCTAAATGCCCATAAACGCTGTGTCACCACTTTAATTTCTTTGGCTTGTTTATTATTGCCATTCTCATTATTTCCATTATTATTGTTAGGCGTGCTGCTATTCGCATTATTCCCTACTGCCGCGCTAACATCAGTCGCAATTTTACTAATCAATACGGTTGCAAACCGTTGTCTTTGTTGACCAAGACTTGCACTATCCGTTGCGGTAATAAGCGCCATAAAGGCTTGGCTATCGACTGCAAGCAGTGGTTTTAACGCCTTTCGCTGATCATCATTTAAGCTGCTCAACATCGGCAATTTCCACACATCATCGATAGAGGCTAACGC
The DNA here is from genome assembly GCF_044901245.1 of Psychrobacter sp. NPDC064578. Classification (NCBI taxonomy): domain Bacteria; kingdom Pseudomonadati; phylum Pseudomonadota; class Gammaproteobacteria; order Moraxellales; family Moraxellaceae; genus Psychrobacter; species Psychrobacter sp. NPDC064578. Next base: position 4,952 of record NZ_JBJDPI010000003.1, on the reverse strand, counting down.
CTGCTTTGCCCGCATATCGACCAATCCCTGCATCTGCTGGCTGGTTGCGCCATCTATCAGTGCAGCCAGCAAAACTGGACTGGCAGTATTGACATTAATAGGCACATAATAAGGAACCGCCGTAATATAAGGACGTAGTGCCGCTAGTACTTCAGCATTTACCCCTCGAATCTCTTGTAATTGATCGACACTCACCAATGCTTGATTGGGCAAAGTCTTACTCGCTGAGCCACTTGATTGCTGAGAATAAACCACACTCTCATCACCACCGTCTTGGTAAACGTCGCTATCTGTATCTTGATAATCAAGAACAGCAATGGCAATATCAGGTTCTAGATTTAATTGTGTCAACAGTCTTTGAAATATGGCTACAGCGGCACTATCAACCGCGCCATTCTGATATAAATTATTAATATTAAAACGACTGGCTTCATCGCGCAATTCGATACTGATACTATGATCGGCTAAAAGATACGGCGGTAATGGCTGCGCCCAAATATCTTGCTCGCTATCTGTGTCATTCAGCTTATCGTCAGCACGAATCATCGTGATGGCCAATTGCTGACCAGCATTGATATCTTGTGACAGCTGATTTTGATCAAACAATAAGCCGCTACGCCTAATAGCAATCTTTTGACTGGCAAGCATCGCCCCCGCCACCACGGTAATACTGACCACCAATAGTAAGATAGTGAGCAGCGCTACTCCGCGCTGAGAGTTTGCTGTCATTGACTTAAGCCGCCTTTATTATTGACCCAATGGTACATGTTAAATATTACTTCCTGCATTGTTATTTACATTGCTATTCGGGTTGTCATTATTAGTGTTATCACTACTATCGTTATTGCTACCATTGCCATTATTAGCAGCATTGTTATTGCTTTTGTTGGTATTGTTAATTGGCATTGGTTGGGGAGCAAGCGCCCACTGCCAAGTGATGGGCATATCCTGATAAGTAAAATTGACAGCAATGCCTTTGGGCAATAAAACCACTGCCGGCTTGGCGCTTACGGCATTGGCCGTCTGCCCAGAGGTTGTATTTGTACTGCTATTGCCGTTATTACTGCTGTCTGCATCAGGGAATTTGGTGCTCAATTCAGGCAAATATGCTTGCCAACGCCCTGCGGTGACGCCTTCTAGCAATACACTGTCTAGGCTGATACTATCGCGCCCACCATCGATGCTGGTATATTGGCGGCGAATTAAACGCTCATCTGCAAAAATGTATTCGATATGCTGGACACTCATGCTACTTTGATAACGTGGATCGGGGTCGGCAAAACGAACAAAGCTGACATGCTCACCATCCAAGCTCATAAAAGGCTCAGGCACTGTTTCATTGGCTTGGGCGCTATTGTTTGTGCTATCACTGGCATTTGTACTGTTATTTGTCACACTGATATTTTGAGTATTTGGTATTTGATAAGGGATAATTTGACCCATGTCTTGCTGTAGCTGCAAATAGGCATATTGCAAAACAGCTAAGTTATCAGCATGAAATTGTGCACGTTCTCGGGCGCGGTTGACGCTATCAAACACCTGCCAGCCAGCCACCGCCAGCATCGCGAATATTGCCATGGCAACCATCAATTCAAGTAGCGTAAATCCACGCTGCGACCTCACGGATTGCCTCCAGACTGCCCTGCAATATCAGCGCCCAAACTGCTTAAGTCCAAACTACCAATGTCTTGCTCCGCATTGCTCAATATTACGTTGATATCAGTCACGGCGGTGCGCGTCTGTCCATCTATAATGGGTGCGACAGCGATATTTATCTCTTTTAAAGCAGGCGTAATGGCATCACTGACCGTCATCACTACTTGCCAATCACGCCCTTGAGCATTGATTGTTTGTGTGCGATTGGCCGTCAGCCATGTCTCTTGAATACGCAAATCAGCGGCTGCATTCTGTGCAACAAAATGTGCGAGTGTACGTGTGCGTAATACATCCACTGAGCTGAGATAGGCACTACTGGCACGGCTAGCAGCCACAGCAACAACTGCTAAAATCGCTAACGCCACCATTACCTCAATCAGAGTAAAGCCGCTTTCATGCTTTGATAGCATTGGCTTTTTGTTTATATCAGCAGATAGAATGCCATCCTTATCTATCATCAGCTACAGTCCTTGTCCGATCGTCATACTACCATCAGGCATAATGGTAATGACCTCGCCCACCAGACGCGAATTGTGCAGCACCTCAATGGTGACGGGCGTTGCTTGCCCTGTACCAAACCATAATATCTGTGGGACTGCTTGATCGGCAAACCAAGGCTGCAATGTTTGCCCCTGTTCAGGCATTGATAGATTGCCAGCCTCCAAGCTTTGCACCCTTAAACTAACCCCAGCAGGTAACTCTGGCAAACTGACTTCTGGCTCAATCTCCCAGCTAGGCACTGGTTGTTGCTTTCCCATCGCCCCCGACATACTTGTCAGATCAGCAGACAATTCCATCGAATTTTTAGGCGTGCTGTCCATGCTATTTGACGGGGCATCATTGGTTTGATAGGCAATATAAGGATTTGATAAAGTAACAATCACAGGAGCTACTTGACCTTGTTTATCTGCTTGCAAGCTCAAACCCATCGGCTGCATACGCTCAGCAGACAACAACCTTACATAGCTCAGTGAATCCGTTAAATGCTCATAAAACGCACGGTTTTTACGCGATTCACTACTACCCACCGACAAGCTCATCATGCCAGCAAAGATAGACAGAATAACGACCACCACTACAATTTCGACAAGGGTAAAGCCCTGCTGTGCCTGAGCAAGGCTTGAGGATTTATAAGGGGAAACGTGAATGTTTTGTACTGGAAAGGATTTATACTGATAAACCAGAGGTAAGCGATATCTATCTGTGTTTTTATACTGCAAATATTGATGACTTAAGTGCGAATAGCAAGTGACCGCTGAGCTGGACGGAGTCTTGGCAGTGACCGGCATATTGCACCTATAAACCTATAAGTAGGTTGTGGTATGAAGAATAAAACTATGATTGGGCGCTAAAGCTGATAACCATGTATCCATTTTTAGCATGGATACACCGTGCTGCGATAACGAATATAGCAACACGAATTTAAAAAATTTGGGTTAAAAGACCATAAGTTAAACAAGGATATTAATAACTGGTATTACGGTGCTCTTCTGACTCAGTATCGATTTGCTCGACCAACTCCTGCATATCTTCATCCATCACCTCATCGTCAGCCGCAGGATAATGGCTCGGCAACTCAAGCATTTGCTGAACGAAGGCATAACGTAGGGTATCACGGCGACCCAAATACCGCTGGTAAAAGCTTGAATTTAATAGTCCAGCACCGCCCTGACCCATCGCCCAAATCGAGGACAAATAGTCGCGCGTGCTCAAACTACTGTGCTGCTCTTGTAAATACGCACTGATAATGTCAATCAAGCGTTTCATACGCTGACGGCGAATATCATATAGCTCACCAAACAAGCGATTAAGACCCGTCACTGATGCCGCCAAACGCTCTTCGATTTGATTGAGCAACATAGCTTTTTGTGGGTTGAATAACTGCTGAAAGATCATACGAGCAACGCCTGCTGATGGACAATCATCAATACGATTAATCTCAAACAGTTGTTCTTCATAGCGGATAATAATACGCAAATATAGTTCATCTTTACTGGAAAAATGCTTATACAGTGTACCTTTAGCCAGATCAAGCTGGTCTGCCAAACTGTCTAAAGTAATATCACCATCGCCTGACTCAAGTAGCAATTGCTCTGCCATCGCTAAGATATTCTCTTCTCGTGCCTTGAACTGATGCTGACGACTCATAATCTCTCCTAAAACCTGACAAGATTAAGCATATGACCATCGTGTGGATGAATGCATCGGCGACAAGAGTATAACATCATACAAAGTCTGCTCGAAAACCACCAAAGGAGATATGCTTATGTTTGCTAAATAGTTATTGATAATCATAGGCTTACGCTCCACATCATAAATACAAATAACGTAAAGCAATAGGACTGTATCATAAATGACTGAGTGGTCATAGCATAACCATTTTAGTGATACTGTGCCAGTAAATTCTCAAAGTTTTTTGCAGTTAATGCTCCAACATCATTGCTACTACAGCCATACATCTCTGCCAGACAACTGGCGACATACGGTACGTAGGCAGGCTCATTCGGTCTACCACGCTTGGGCACCGGTGCTAGATAAGGGCTATCGGTTTCGATAAGCAGTCTATCTCTAGGCATGTTTTTTGCTGCATTTTTAATCATTTGAGCACTCTTAAAGCTAACAATGCCCGAAAATGAGATATAAAACCCTAAGTCAAGTGCACGCTTGGCCGTCTCCCAATCTTCGGTAAAGCAATGAATAATGCCATGTTCAGCGCCTTCTGATTTTAGTATATCAATCGTATCTTCTTTGGCATCACGCATATGAATGACGAGTGGCTTTTTCAGGCTTTGACTGGCATGAATATGGCGAGCAAGACTGGCTTGCTGCTCTTTTTTATTTTCCGTTGACCAGTAATAATCTAATCCTGTCTCCCCAATCGCCCATACATAGTCAGCATCAGCCGTTTCGATCAAACGCTCAACTGTCGCTGATTGCAAGACACTAATATCTTCACAAGGATGAATACCGACACTCATGCCAAGATTTAGCGCCTCATCACCATAAGTGCTGACAATATGAGCAATCTCATCATATTCGGCAAAATCACACATAATCGCCATTGCGCGAGTGACATTAGCAGTTTTCATCGCGTCAATCGCGCCAGACAATTTACCATCATACTTGGTTAAATCTAAGCGATTAAGATGGCAATGGCTATCAGTAAACATAAGTAATCTCGTTAATAAAAATGAATGAATAAAAAAGGGGCTGTCCTAGATAACTAGTTCAGTTCCTGTTTAACCCATTGTTTTAGCTGGTGTAATTGACGTTTTGGATCACTGTAGTTAAAACGC